>JANQFI010000094.1 GCA_028277905.1 Chromatiaceae bacterium
CCACGACGCCTTCGAGGTGCTCGACCGCACGCCGCCCCTGGCGGCATAGTCCGACCGCTCGGAATCGACATTAGAAAAATACCCTAACGTCCTTGAAAAGTTGCGCTTCTTCACTTAAATGGGGCTTCGGATTTCGTCGACCGGCGTTTCCGACCCGCCGGGTCTGCGCGGTGGCCGTGAAAAGCCTTTGACAATCGGGCGGGCCGGTGCCTTTCCTTGCCGGGCGCGGGCCGACTCGATGGCGTTAGGGTATCATCGGCGCTTGCGCCGAGAGCGGTAGAGACCTGATGAGCAAACCTGCCCCCGTTGTCCGGCGGATCGGCCCTCTGGAGGCCGCCAAACCCGGCGGCGCCAAGAAGAAGGTCGCGTTGGTGCGCGGGCCCCTGGTCTATGCCACCCGCTCCCTCAACAACGAGGCGACGCCTTGCATCGCCTTTGCCTATCTCTCCGCTTATCTGCGCGCCCATGGCTACGAGGTCCTCTGGGTCGACGCCATCGGCGAGGGACTGAACCAGACCAGCGAGCTGCCCAATCATCCCGGCTACAGCATTCAGGGCCTGACCTTCGAGGAGGTGCTGGCGCGCCTGCCGGACGATGTCGGCATCGTCGGCCTGTCCGGCATGTTCTCCGGCGAGTGGCCGGTGATGCGCGATCTCATCAAGTGCATCCGCGAGAAGCTGCCCGACGCTCTTCTGGTGGCCGGCGGCGAGCATGTGACGGCGCTGTCCGAGTACAGCCTGCGCGACTGCCCGGAGCTGGACCTCTGTGTGCGCGGCGAGGGCGAGCACACCTTCCTGGAGGTCTGCAAGGCCTTCGAGGAGGGCCGCGGCTACGCCGACGTCAGCGGCACCGCCTTCCTCGACGACGACGGCGCCTATGTGGAAGGCCAGGGCCTGCCCCGCATCCGCGACGTGGACCACATTCCCTGGCCCCACTGGCCGGAGGGCTATCTCGAGGCCTTTTGGCGCGCCGGCAAGTCCTACGGCGTCTCGACGGAGCGGGACATGCCGATGCTGGTATCGCGGGGCTGCCCCTTCCAGTGCACATTCTGCTCCAGCCCCAACATGTGGACCACGCGCTATGTGCTGCGCGACCCGGACGACATCATCGCCGAGATTAAGAGCTATATCGAGCGCTACGACATCACCGCGATCCAACTCTACGACCTCACCGCCATCACCAAGAAGCGCTGGGCGGTGGAGTTCTGCACCAAGCTGATCGACGAGGGGATCCACCTGAAATGGTCCCTGCCCTCGGGCACCCGCTCGGAGGCGCTCGACGAGGAGACCCTGGGCCTGCTGCAGAAAACCGGCTGCAACTACCTGGTCTACGCGCCGGAGAGCGGCTCGCCGCGCACCCTGAAGCGCATCAAGAAGCAGGTCTCCCTCGACAAGCTCACCCATTCCGCGCTGACCGCCAAGCGCCTGGGCCTGACCCTGCGCACCAACCTGATCATCGGCTTCCCCGGGGAGACCCGGCGCGACGCCCTGGACACGGTGCTGTTCGGTCTCAAGCTGGCGGTCCGCGGCGTCGACGAGGTGTCGATCAACATCTTCTCGCCCTATCCGGGAACGGAGCTGTTCGACGGCCTCTTGGAGGAACAGCAGGTCGAGGTGAGCGACAGCTACTTCCTGAAGCTGACCTCGCTCAACAGCGACTACACCTCGATC
>JANQFI010000105.1 GCA_028277905.1 Chromatiaceae bacterium
ATCGACGATGACGACGCCGCGGCGGCCGGGCTCGGTGCCGAAGTCGAGCCCGGTGGTGCGGCTGCGCAGCCGGCCACAGACGTCGGGCCGCAGGGGGCGGTAGCCGCCCGCGAGCAGGCGGTAGCCCTGGATGGAGTAGTTGACCACGCCGACCGGCTCGAAGGTCTTGACGATCAGGTACTCGGGGATGCCGGCGCGCCGGTAGATCTCGACCTTGTCGGTCTCGTCGCCGTCCTGGTAGGGCGAGACCACCTCGATGATCAGGCTCGGGCGCGTCCCCTCGCGCGGCACGTCGAAGGACTGGCGGGGGCGGTCGCGGTCGCGGATCCGCGGGATGACGGCGATGTCTGGGGCCGGGTCCTTGAGGCCGGGGATGCCCCATTGCATCTTGAGATCGCTGTAGACCGCCCTTGTCGGATCCCTGCGGTAGTGATGGCGCAGCCGCACGGCCAGATCGCGCACGCAGAAGTCGTGCTCCGTCCCCTGGATCCAGTGGTCGCCCTCCTGCGGGTCGAGGAAGGCGCCGGGCGGCAGCGGCTCTTCGCGGTAGCCGATGGAGCCGTCCGGGTGCCGGACCGCCACCTCGCGCCAGCCACGCGACCAGGCATCATCACCGATGGGGACCGCTTTGGGCTGCATGGCACTGGCTCCGAGCTCCGACGGACTTGACCCAAGCTCGGAGTATAGCAAGGGGCATCCCCTCACCCTGAGGCTTGTTCCCTAAGGCGCATGAAGCCAGTGCCCCGCTGTGTCAGGCTAGTTGTCGCCTCCAACTTGTAGGACTGTAACCGCAACAGGGGGCGAAGACGAGAGACCGGTGCCGAGATATTCCGACGAACGCAAAGAGGCGGTGCTGCGCATGGTCGCCGCGGCTCGGCGGTGTGCCCTCTGAGTCTGTTCCAACAGCTCGTGCACCGCGAGCTCGTCGACGCGGCCTGTGCCTTGAACCTAGTCGTGCAGCAGCGATTCCAGCACCTCGACGGCGGTCTCGCGGTCGTCCATCAGATCGATCAACGGGATCAATGGGGTCAGCTCCCGCAGGCGCTCGATTAGAGCATCGCTGACGAGAAGCAGAGAACAGGGCTCTGCCGCCTTTCCCCTTAGCCCCCAGTTCTTCGTAAGGCTGAGAGAAAGCGCTGACTCTGAGGTATCCCCGCAAATGGACCGAAAAATCCAGTAGGTCAGAGCTTCGCCTAACGGCAGAAGTACCACCTGTACAGATGTGGTCTCGCAAGCTTCTGTTTCGAAAGCTGAATTTGTGAGGAGTAGGTCAGGCTCTCACGCCTTCTTCACTTTCTCGGATTATGATGTCTTTTTAGGTGGAATTCCAGTCAATGCCTGAATCATGTTAGTTAGATCATCTTGCAAGGCTTGTTCGTCAAGTTCGTCACTTGGCGCGATGCGTTTTACGAGCAATTGACGCTCTTGGGCAAAATCGAACGGGGTTGAGGGTGAATCCTGTTCGCGAATCGGAATCCATCCTTTTGGTGTCGCTGCCGGGTCATGTACAAGAGCAGCAAGCATACCAGCTTCGAAAAGAACGTTTGGATTATCAACAAAACGCGTACCCTCATTATTAGGTGAGGGTTCCGACAAGTAACAAATACCATAAGTACACTTTGCAATCTGTTTTTGGAGGTGTAGACTTATATTCCCAATGCTGTGATCTAACTCCCAAATATTTGCAACAATATGCGGGTGGAACAGGGCAAGTGCATCTCGGATTCCAACTATTAGGCGGCGATCTGCTTTGCCTGAGTATGCGCAGAAAATGGTGGGTGGTCGCAGTGGCTCAGTTTCTCGAGTCGCTCTTTGTTCTAATAGCCGCAGTGCAGCTCTGGTACTATCTTTTTGGCGTTGGTAATTCTCGTAAGCAGACAGAACAGCGCCAATCGCTCTTGCAAGCCTTACGAAGAAGCTCTTTGCATCATGAGTACATGCTCGGTAGTCCTCGCTATGGAGGCTAATAAATCCAATAATGTATCCTTCGTCGGCAGCGGAACTTGCGCCGTATCGAAGCGGAACGGTGATAGAGGTTTTCATCTGCTTCTTGTCTGGATTATTAAACGCGGGAAAATCGGGTCCGAGTTGTATGTCTTCCGACCACTCGTTCACGTATTGCGCGTTTTCAGAGGCGGAGGCTTCGTTTAGTGTTATTGGTTGCTTTGTGTCTTTGTTTCTGGCTGTAATCCATAGCGGCATCTGTTTCTTGTAAGCATATGTGGACTGCGTCGGAGAGCTTGTAGTGCCTTTCACCAGTTCAGGAATCGCCCCAGCCTTATCATTGCACCACGGATTCTGGCCGGTCCTGGCTGTATCTAAGCCGGGATCGTTATGCACTGTTTTACCTCCGAGCATGACGTGGTATTCGGCAAATTCAAGTGTGCGCGTGATATATTCTCCAACAAGAATACGTAGATTCTCTCCGACTTCCTCATCAATCACCATCGAATTTGCAGAGCGCAACAGTTCTTCGGGAAATGCCATTAGTCTTACCTTGTGTTATGTCTACATGTTTGAATATGCTTCACCTTGAGAATATTCTTCATCGTGAAGCGTCAATTGGGTACGCTTCGCCATTCACATATATAGGCAGAGCAGTGCATTCGGCGACTCAATGATCAGCATAAGCCGCCGGCAGCCGCTATCGAAGCAGGAAAACCGGCTGCTGTCCAGTGCCCCGGGGCTCGACCGGCGCCTGACCGCTTGGGGGCTTGTGCGGCGGTTTGACCGCATAAGTCCGACCGAAAGGGCAACCGGCAGCATAGTTTGCTCGCCGCTCCAGCGATGCCACCTCTTCCTTGGTGCGCGTATCAAGGGCTTGAGCGGCGAATGTAATAAGGTTGCTCAGGTTGCTCATGCGGTAACCGACCGCGACTGAGGGTCTTACATGTTGTCTTGTGCCGCGGCCGACTGGTGGGGTTCTCTCTGGTTCCGCCGGATCTCTGTGGGTTGACCCTTTGCTGGAGATAGGGGGCGCAAGTTGCATCGCCTGTGCAGCGAAACGCACAGGACGCGGCTGGGGCTTATCGGCGCGTTCGACTGATGTCCGCGCGCCGACCGGTTGGAGAGATACCAGGACCGGATACTAGAAATCCTTGAGTGACCGCCATCTTCACAAATGAGTCAAGATTTGTGTGCGGCGCAGCAAAATCATGGCTCGTCGGTCTGAGGCAGGGCCTCGCTAGACAATCAACCTAACCTAACGCGCGTGCATTTCTGCGACACTCAAGCGATCCAGCTCGCCCCGGGCCACGCAGGTTTCACGCAGGGTCATCGTGCTGCAACTCCGCCGCCGCAAGTCCGCGTCCCGTTTCTGGCTGTTGATCACGCTGTTCCTGTTCCTGGCGGTGTTCGGCATCGTCGGCTGGGCGACGGCAGAACGGGCGGCGCAGATCGCGGTGCAGGAGGGACTCGACGCGGAGCTGACCGATCTCTACGCCTTCGCGTTCTCCTATGTGCTGCTGTTCTTCTTGCTCGCGTCGCTGCCCTTGCTGATGGTGATCGGCTATCACGGGCTGCAGGGCGATATGCTGACGGCGAAGCTCCAGGAGCACCTGTCCATGGCCGGTCTCAAGGACGACCAGCTACGCGCCCGCATGCTCGAGTACCAGCAGAGCAACGGCTTCTCGGCTTTCTTTCTGCCGATCCTGGTGAATCTGCTGCTGCTGTACGTGTTCTGGGCCGCGATCCTGCTGCCCCATGGCATCGACGGCATGCTCGCCTATCTGTCCGACGGCGGTACACTCAAGGTCGGCATCGCGTACATGTTTCCGCGCATCGCGGCCGAGATGTCGCTGGTGACCTGGGCGTTGATGGGGGCCTACTTCTATTGCCTGTCGGTGCTGATCCGCCGCTGGATGCAGTCGGACCTGACGACCAACGTCGTCTGGAAGCTGGACGTGCGGCTGGTGATCACCTTCGTGCTGGGTCTTCTGTTCTCGCGCATGGTGGGCGGGACCGATGCCGACTTCAGCGCCATCGGTCCCGGGATTACACTGCTCGCCTTCTCCATCGGCATCGTGCCGGGTGTGTTCCTGCGCTGGTCGGCGCGGCAGCTGAAACGGCTCGGGCGCGTGGAGGCCAACGACATGGTGCGGCTGTTCGCGCCGTCTGAGCTGCAGCGGCGCATCCCCGGCATCAGCTTCTGGCAGCTGGACCGGCTGGCGGAGGAGGGCATTGAGAGCGTTCAAGACCTGGCCATGCGCTCGATCCCGACGCTGTTGATCCATACCCGCTTCGACACGGCGTTGCTGATGAGCTGGGTAGATCGCGCGCTGTTGGCCAATCAAGCGGGCGAGCAGCTGGTGCTGTTCCAGCGCGCCCATGTGCACAGCGCCACTCAGCTCGTCGCCCGCGTGCAGACCGAGCAGGGGCGACATGCGCTGCTGCGCTCGTTGGAAGACGCCGCCGAATGGGAGCGCAGCCGGGTTGGCCCCGCGGAGCCCGACGCCCGGTCCGAACCGCCGCGGGCGAGCATCGCGCCGGTGAGCGACGCGCAGTTGGACAACATCCTCTCCGGCCTGGGCGACGGGCCGAACCTGCGCGAGCTGATGTGCTACTGGGAGGCGGTGGGGACGCGGCATGCTCGGTCCACAGGCGGTCAAGCGGGCCTGGATGGGGTTGCATCCACACCGGCCGGTCCGCAGTAACTGGATCCCTAGAGCGATTTCTGTCGATTTTCATACCGGCTTGCTTGTCTGTTCGCCCGCCTGCTGCGTCGTGCCAACAGTTGGGTCGTGCGACTATGCGCCTGTTGGCACGCCCTGCAGGCAGACGAAGATCCGGCGCATTCTGGTATGAAGATCTCCGGCAATTGCCTAAGCCGCCAGACTCGGCAAGAATTCCCTGCCATCGAAATCGCCATCATCGATCTGGATCATCCGCACCGATGCCGCGTTCCGGCAGACTGCCCGGCGACCGCCGGTACACGCCGATCGAGCCTGTTCTGCGCCGCGAGCCGCCGGTAGGATTCGGGCGCGACCTTACCCGGCCCGGGGCAAGGCGCATGCGAGTTGAACCCCCTTTCCGGAGAGCAACATGATCGAGCCCCGCACCGAAACCGATAGTCTTGGGGAGGTGGAGGTACCCGCCGACAAGCTCTGGGGAGCCCAAACGCAGCGCTCGCTCGAGCACTTCAGCATCGGCGACGACCCGATGCCGCGGGAAATGATCGGCGCCTATGCGACGCTCAAGAAGGCCGCCGCCGAGGTCAATCACGCGGGCCGGCGCTTGGGAGATCGGCAGCACGAGTTGATTGTGCGGGCCTGCGACGAGATCCTGGCCGGCCAGCACCATGCCCAGTTCCCGCTGCACGTCTGGATGACCGGCAGCGGCACCCAGTTCAACATGAACGTCAATGAGGTCGTCTCGAACCGATGCTGCCAGCTCGCGGGCACGCCGCTCGGGTCCAAGCACCCTGTGCATCCGAATGACCACGTGAACATGTCGCAGTCGTCGAACGATTCCTTCCCGGCGGCGATGTGCATCGCCGCCGCGGGTGCGACGACCGGGAAGCTCGTGCCCGCGGTGCGCGCGCTGCGCGACGCGCTGGACGCCAAGGCCAAGGCTTGGGACGGCATCGTCAAGATCGGCCGCACCCACATGCAGGACGCGACGCCCTTGACCCTGGGGCAGGAGGTCTCCGGCTACGTCGGCATGCTGGACGAGGCCATCGGCTGGATTGAGCAGGCGCTCCCTGGCGTCTATCGGCTCGCCCTCGGCGGCACCGCGGTGGGCACGGGCATCAACGCCGCGCCCGGCTTCGATGTGGAGGCCGCCGCCGCGATCGCGAAGCTGACCGGGCTGCCGTTCGTGACCGCGCCCAACAAGTTCACGGTGCAGGGCGCCCACGACGCCCTGGTGCAGCTGCACGGCAGCTTCAAGACGCTGGCCGTGTCGCTGTTCAAGATCGCGAACGACATTCGGCTCCTGTCCTGCGGGCCGCGCTGCGGCTTTGCCGAGCTGAGCATCCCTGCCAACGAGCCGGGCTCGTCGATCATGCCCGGCAAGGTCAACCCCACCCAGTGCGAGGCGCTGGCGATGCTGGCGGCACAGGTGATGGGCAACGACGTGGCGGTCGGCATCGGCGGCGGCGGTGGCTATCTGGAGATGAACGTCTACAAGCCGCTGATGATCTTCAACGTCACCAAGTCCGCGCGGCTGCTCACCGACGGCTGCCACAATTTCCGCGTCTTTCTCGTCGAGGGCACCGAGCCCAACGAGAAGCAGATCGCGGGCTACGTCGAGCGCTCGCTGATGCTGGTGACGGCGCTGAGTCCGGTGATCGGCTACGACAAGGCATCCCAGGTCGCCCACCATGCGCTGGATCATGACATGACCCTGCGTGAGGCGGCGCTTGCGCTCGGCTTGGTCGCCGCCGACGAGTTCGACCGAGTCGTGGACCCGGCGAAGATGACGCATCCCTACGTGGCCAAGGACTAGCTCGCCGTCCGCGCCGCGGCTGCCGGCGACCGCGGTGCCTCGAACTACCGGTCTCAAGTCCGATCCATCTCGCCAAGCCCCAATCCCGGAGCACCTTCAGCATGTACCACAAGCCTTACAGCGTCGAGCGCCGCGACGACGGCGACATCTACTCCGTCAGCGGCCGCGGGCTGCAGGTCTTGCATGCGCCGCTGTTGAACCGCGACGCCGCCTTCACGGCCAAGGAGCGCGAGGCGCTGGGCCTGGTGGGCCTGGTGCCGGAGACGATGGATACCCTGGAGGAGCAGGCGGCGCGGGCCTGGGCGCAGTTCCTGAAACAGCCGACCCCGATTCAGAAGCATGTCTATCTCACCGCCCTGCACGACCGTAACGAGGTGCTGTTCTATCGCGTGGTCTGCGACCACATGCACGACACCTTCCCGATCATCTACGATCCTGTGATCGGCGAGGCCATCGAGAAGCACAGCCACATCTACCGCCGGCCGCGCGGGCTCTATCTCTCCATCGACCGGCCGGATGCCATCGATGCCGCCTTCGATAACCTGGGTCTCGGCGAGGACGACGTCGACATCATCGCCTGCTCGGACGCGGAGGAGATCCTCGGCATCGGCGACTGGGGCGTGGGCGGCGTGGACATCACCATCGGCAAGCTTGCCGTCTACACCGCGGCGGCCGGGATCGATCCGGCGCGGGTCATCCCCGTCGGTCTCGACGTCGGCACCGACCGCGAGCCTTTGCTGACGGACCCGATGTACTTGGGCAACCGCCATAAGCGTATTCGCGGCGAAGCCTACGACGCCTTCATCGACAAGTTCGTCAAGACCGTCGAGCGGCGCTTCCCGAATACCTTCCTGCACTGGGAGGACTTCGGCCCCAGCAATGCGCGGCGCCTGATCGAGCGCTACCGCGGCAGCCTCTGCACCTTCAACGACGACATGCAGGGCACCGGCGCCATCACCCTCGCCGGCGTCCTGTCCGGCGTGCGCGCCACCGGCATGCCGCTCAAGGAGAACCGCGTCGTCGTCTTCGGCGCCGGGACCGCCGGGGTCGGCATCGCGGACCAGATCCGGGATGCCATGGTGCTGGACGGGCTGACCAAAGAGGATGCCGCCGCCCGGATCTGGTGCCTCGCGAGCCATGGTCTCCTGGTGCACGGCATGCCGGACGGCATGCGGGACTTTCAGGAATCCTTCGCCCGCCGGCCCGACGAGGTGACCGGCTGGCGGCGCGACGGTGCCGGGCACATCCCGCTCGACGAGGTGGTGCGCCAGGTCAAGCCCACGGTGCTGATCGGCACCTCGACGCGGCCGAAGACCTTCACCGAGGCCATCGTCAAGGACATGGCAAGCCATTGCGGGCGCCCGATGATCTTCCCGCTGTCGAACCCGACCGAGCTGCACGAGGCGCAGCCGGTGGACCTGATCCACTGGACCGACGGTCGTGCATTGGTGGCCACTGGTGCGCCCTTCGCGCCTGTTACCTACAAGGGCGTGAGCTATGTGATCCCGCAGGCCAACAACGCGATGCTCTATCCCGGACTCGGCCTCGGCATCACCGTTGCCAGGGCGCGTCTCGTCACCGACGGGATGATCGCCGCCGCGGCCCGTGCCGTTTCGGAGATGAGCGATCTATCCAGCCGCGGCGCACCGCTGCTGCCCATGGTCACCAACCTGCGCGAGGTCTCCACCGAGGTCGCTGCGAAAGTCGTGCAGCAGGCTGTCGACGATGGCGTCGCGCGCACGCCGCCGGCCGACATCGCGACTGCGGTGACGCAGGCCATGTGGCGGCCGGTGTATCCGCAGCTCGAGATCGTCGGAGCCCGCAGTTTCCCAGTCGAGCTATAGTCTGTTCTGTCGACCTGCTGTGATCCCTCAGGCCGGCTCGTCGTCCTCCCGCCGCTGCTTGCGGGCACGGCGGCGCTCGCGGAAGGACTGTCTGCCCTTGTAGGCGGCGATCTGCTGGATGATGCCCTGGTAGGGCAGGTCTGCCAGGCTGCCGAAGCGCTCGATGGCAGCCCGCAGCAGGGCGTCGACGTCCTCGATGGGCCGGCGATCATCGGTCTCGAGCGCAAGGGCGGCCTGCACGCCTCGCAACCCGCCCACCTGGATGCGCATGGCCTTGGCGTGCGGCAGTGCCGAATGGCTGTCATTGGTCTTGAGCGCGAAGCGTGCCAGCGTGCGCAGGTGCTCCAGGTACTCAAGGCAGCGCGCTTGGGCTGCGTCCGCGCCGCAGCACAGGCCCTCGCGCTCGGCGATACAGAAGCGCTTGGCTTGGGTGCATCCGCAATTACCCGTGAGGACCGCCTTCTCGTAGGGGCAACGGCGCTCGTTGACGGCCTTGTAGGTATCGCGGAAGGCGTCTTGATCCAAGGTCCGAGCCCTCAAGCGCCCTCGTCGCCGACGACGAGCAGCGCTTCTGCTGCCCGGAATCTAATCATGGTCTTGGGTCATGGTCTTGGCAGCGGCTCCGGCGTTCATCAGGACAGCACGATGTCGAATCGCGCCGCATGCAGCCCGATTTCGGCAGCCGGCTCGAAGGGCACGGTCACCGCGGCGCGCTCGGCGGACGACAGGCGTCGATACAGGAAGTCCCGCGGGTTCTCGGGTGCGCCTGCCAGGTACAGCTGGGTTACAAGCTGTCGTCTGCCGGGAGCCCTGACCGCGACATGGATGTGTGGTGCCCGGCCCGGGTAGGGCACCGGCTTGATGGTGCGAAAGCGATAGCGACCCTCGGTGCTGGTGCGGGTCTTGCCGTAGCCCTGGAAGCCCGGATCGCGGGGTGGACCGCCGCGATCACCCGAGTGGATGTAGCGACCATTGGCGTCGCACTGCCAGATCTCCACGAGCGCGTCGGGGACCGGCGATCCGTCTAGATCCAGTACCCGACCAGTGAGGTCGGTGATCTCGCCCGCCGCGGTGCCGCCGCCAGCGCCGCCCGAGTGCATGGAGCGCGTCAGGTCGTTGTCCTGGTCCAGCGGCATCCGGTCGGGGTAGAAGGGGCCACGGCTCTGCCGCGGGGTGGGCAGCCGCGATGTCGCGGCGCCCAAGCCCGGCACCAGGGCCGCGGCGAGGCCAACGGCGGCGAGGATCAGCCGCCGCCGCCCGACGAGTGGGCTATCCAGGGAGAGGTCGCTGCGGGCTACGGAACCATCGTTTGGGTGAGCCATGGCGAGTCCCCGGGGGTTGCAATAGGCCGATGCTGGTGGCTTGGGATCGAGGAGGTGGGCACCCGCAGACCGGATTTCAGCCCCTGTCCTGCCCCAGGCGGGCTCCGGGGCTGGCACCGGCCCGAGTCAACCGCCGCCACCGCGGCGCTGGCGCAGGTACAGCAGTGCGAGGGCCAGGATCAGAAGCGGCGTCAGTATCCCCGCGAGCAGTGCCAGGTGATGCCAGATGAAGGGCAGCGCCGCGGTGCTCAGCCCGAAGCGATAAGCGAGCGTCGACCAGAGTCCGACCCAGAGCGCGGCACCGACCAGGTTGGCCGCCAGAAACACGGGCCAGCGCATGCCGCTGCTCCCGGCGACGATGCCGTTCAGTTGCCGCAGGACCACGAAGAAGCGGGCAAAGACCACCATCAAGGGGCCGTAGCGCGCCGCCACCGCCTCGACGCGAGCCAGGTTGGCCTGGGTGGCGCCGAAGCGGCCGCCATAGCGCAGAATCACCGCGCGCCCGAGCTTGCGGCCAATGAGGTAGCCAAGATTATCGCCCAGTACCGCCGCAATGACGGCGGTGAGCACCACGGCGCGGATATCCAGCTCCCCGGCCGCCGCGGCGGCGGATGCCAGCAGCACGGCGCTCTCGCCCGGCAAGGGCGCGCCCAGCGCCTCCAGCGACACCGACATGAACAGGGCCGGGATGCCGTAGTGGGCGACGAGCTCGGTGAGGTCGTGGAGGAACGCGGGCATTATTGCGTTTCCGGGCTCGCTTCCGGACTCAAGGGCATGACTAGTGCTTTGCTGCGGAAGTTCCGAGACCGGGATCCCCTCGTTGTCGTTGTCGTAAACGCAATCGTAATCGAATATCCGCAGGGTCGAGACCGCGATCACGACAACGACCAGAGACGGTCTCGGGACATTCGCACTGCTGCACTAGGGGCAGCTCGACAGGGGCAGCTCGACAGAGGCAGCTCGATAGCGGACGCTAGTCCAATCGGCCTGTCTCCTCGGCCGGCCGCGGCGGAAAGCTATGATCCGAGTCGCTCGGATCAGCCGCGCCCGCGGAGCTCCGCGATGCGCCGGCGGTCGCGCTTGGTCGGGCGGCCGCGCTCGGGCGCCGGCGTGCGGCCCGCCTCCCGGCGCTCACGCACCAGCTCCTGGCGCTTGCGGCGGCTCGCCTCGTCTTCGGAGTAAAGCAGCGCGGCCTCGGCGGCGGGGCGGCGCTGCCTGCAGATGGCCTGCACCTCGATCTGCCATTCCAGCTCGCCCTTGCGGATAGTGAGCCGGGTGCCGGGGCGAATGGCGCGTCCGGGCTTCGCGCGCTGGCCGTCCACCTGCACCTTGCCGCCGTTGACAGCTTCCACGGCCAGCGGGCGGGTCTTGAAGAAGCGCGCCGCCCAAAGCCACTTGTCCAGCCGCTGGCTGCCTGTGGCCTCGGGCGTGTCTTCGGCGGCGATGGTCATGGGTAGGCGATGGGCGGGTGAGTGGCGGGCCTCAGGCGAGTCCGAGCAGGGGGTCGAGCTTGCCGGCACGGTCCAGCGCTGCCATGTCGTCGTAACCGCCGACGTGGGTGTTGCCGATGAAGATCTGCGGCACCGTGGTGCGGTTGGCGAGCTGGATCATTTGCTGGAAGCGCGCGCGGTCACCGTCGATGGAGATTTCCTCCCAGGGTATGCCCTTGCGTGCTAGCAGGCGCCGGGCACGGACACAGTAGGGGCAGAAGGCGGTGGCGTACATGCGCACCTGCGGCCGATCGGGCTCCGCACCGACGCCGGCTTCGTGATTCGCGTGCATGCTGCTGGGGTGCATTGGGCTCCTCGTCTGTTGCTGGTTCTTGTCGGGGTTCTTTTCGGATACGGGTGCGTCCGGGCGGGCAATGCCAGCTTGAAAACCCGTCGCCCTGGCCGGACAAGCCGAAAGACTGACATAAGCTGCCCTTTGGCGCCAAGATGCAGGCTGGTCGGGCCTGGTATGCTGCCGTCCGCTTCCTCACCAACGGCGCCCCACCCGCAAGCGCCCCAGCCGCAGGCGCCGCAACTGCAGGCACGGCGGGCAGAAGGCCAAAACGACACAGAGCAGCGCAACATGTACCGTCCCACGCCCCCGGTCATACACCTCAAAGACTATCGCCCGCCGGAGTTTCTGATCGACCAGGTGGTGCTTCACTTCGACCTGGGGCTGGACGAAACCGCCGTGCACGCGGAGCTGGAGCTGCGCCGTAACCCGGCGGCCACGCGCGGTGAAGGCGACCTGCGCCTGGACGGCGAGCAGCTCGACCTGCTGGAGGTGACCCTGGATGGCCGCGCGCTGCCGCCGGTGGAGTATGACCTGCACGAGGACGCGCTGGTGGTGCACCGGGTGCCGGACTGCTTTCGGCTGGGGACCCGCGTGCTCATCCGGCCGCGGGAAAACACGGCGCTGGAGGGGCTCTATGTCTCCGGCGGCATGCTCTGTACCCAGTGCGAGGCAGAGGGCTTCCGCCGCATCA
This sequence comes from Chromatiaceae bacterium, assembly GCA_028277905.1. GTDB lineage: Bacteria > Pseudomonadota > Gammaproteobacteria > Chromatiales > Chromatiaceae > Thiohalocapsa. Next base: position 12,087 of record JANQFI010000105.1, read on the forward strand.
CCTATTTCATCGATCGCCCGGACGTGATGGCGCGCTTCCGCGTCGAGCTGGCGGCCGACGCCGCGCGCTTCCCGGTGCTGCTCTCCAACGGCAACCCGGCGGGGGAGCAGACCCTGCCGGATGGCCGCAAGCTTGCGCGTTGGGACGACCCCTTCCCCAAGCCCAGTTATCTCTTCGCGGTGGTGGCCGGCGACCTCGCCGCGGCGTCCGACCGCTTCACCACCATGTCGGGACGAGAGATCCCACTCCATATCTACGTGGAGCCAGAGAACACCGACAAGTGCGACCACGCCATGCGCTCGCTCAAGTCGGCCATGCGCTGGGACGAGAAGCGCTACGGCCGCGAGTACGACCTGGACGTGTTCAATATCGTCGCCGTCAGCCACTTCAACATGGGCGCGATGGAGAACAAGGGCCTCAACGTCTTCAACGCCAAGTACATCCTGGCCCGGCCGGACACCGCCACGGACACGGACTTCGCCGGCATCGAGGGCGTCGTTGCGCACGAGTACTTCCACAACTGGACAGGCAACCGCATCACCTGCCGCGACTGGTTCCAGCTCAGCCTGAAGGAGGGCTTCACGGTCTATCGCGACCAGGAGTTCAGCGCCGACCAAGGCTCCCGCGGCGTCAAGCGTATCGCGGACGTGCGTATGCTGCGCGCGCGCCAGTTCCCAGAGGACGCCGGCCCCATGGCGCACCCCGTGCGTCCGGACTCCTACATCGAGATCAACAATTTCTACACCGCAACCGTGTACGAGAAGGGCGCCGAGGTCGTGCGCATGCAGGCCAACCTGCTGGGATCTGAGCGGTTCCGCAGGGGGACAGACCTGTACTTCGAGCGCTTCGACGGCCAGGCGGTGACGACGGAGGACTTCGTCGGCTGCATGGAGGAGGCGAGTGGCCTCGACCTAGGGCAGTTCCGCCGCTGGTATTCCCAGGCCGGCACCCCGGTGCTGGAGTGCGCGGATGGCTTCGACGCCGCCACCGGCACCTACACGCTGGAGGTCCGCCAGCACACGCCGGCGACGCCGGGACAGTCCACCAAGCTGCCGCTGCACATCCCCTTCGCGCTCGGCCTGCTAGACGCGGCGGGCAACGACCTATCGGTGCAGTTGGAGGGCGAGGTGAAGGCGCCCGCAACCGGCACCCGCATGCTCGCGCTCCGTGAAGCCGTGGAGCGGTTCGAGGTCGTCGGCCTCGCCACCGAGCCGGTACCCTCGCTGCTGCGCGGATTCTCGGCGCCGGTGATGGTGCGCTACCCCTACACAGACTCGCAGCTCAGCTTCCTGATGGCGCACGACAGCGATGGCTTCAATCGCTGGGACGCGGCGCAGAGCTTGAGCGTGAGGCTGCTGCTGGCGCTGGTGGCGGAGCCGGACAAGCCCGTGCCGGACGCCTACATCGACGCCTTCCGCCGCGCGCTAATCGCCGACGATGGCGACCAGGCGCTACTGGCGGAGGTGCTGACGCTGCCCTCGGAGAGCTACCTGGGCGACCAGATGAGTGTCGTCGATGTGGACGGTATCCACTGCGCCCGCGAGCAGCTTGCCACCGCCGTGGGCGAGCAGCTCCGAGAGGATCTGCTCGCGATCTTCGAGCGCAACCGCGAGCCCACCGAGTACGACTTGTCCCCGGCCGCCGTCGGCCGCCGGGCGTTGCGCAACTGTGCGCTCGGTTATCTGATGCGCGCCCCGACGCCTGAGATCCAGGCGCTTTGCAGGGACCAGTTCCACGCCGGGCACAACATGACCGACGTCATCGCCGCGCTGCGCTGTCTGGTGGATGCCGATCCGGTGCTCGTCGGCGACGCCGGCGAATCGGCGCTCGCGGCCTTCTACGAGCGCTGGTCCGCCGATGCCCTGGTGCTGGACAAGTGGTTCTCGCTGCAGGCGCAGAGCAGCCGCATCGACACCTTGGAGCGCGTCGAGCGCCTGATGGCACATCCGCAGTTCTCGCTCACCAACCCCAACCGCGTCCGTGCGCTGATCGGTGCCTTCGCCGTCGGTAACCCGCTGCGCTTCCACGCCGCGGATGGAGCAGGCTATCGCTTCCTTGCCGACCGCATCCTGGAGCTGGACCCGCTGAACCCACAGATCGCCTCTCGGCTGCTGTACCCCATGACTCGCTGGCGGCGTTACCACGACGACCATCAGGCCCTGATGCGCGAGCAACTGGAGCGGGTGCTGGAAGTGGAAGGGCTGTCCAACGACGTCTACGAGGTCGTGTCCAAGACCCTAGGGCAGGCTTAGGCGATTGCCGGAGGACAATGTACCGAATGGCGTGGGATTTCCCTTCGCCTTCAAGGAGCAGCAGCGCGCGCATAGTCGTTCTATGTGCGCGTTGCCGCGACAAAGAAGGCGGGCGAGAAGACAAGCCAGACGGTATGTTTGTTGACAGAAATCGCTTTAGGCCAACTCTGACCTGCACGGGCGCGAGCTAGCTGTCGCTCCGGGGTAGGACCCCTGAGCCGCGGGTCAGGCGCTCGCGCCGAGCCGGCCCAGGCCCTCGCCGACCCGCACCCGGCTGCCTGCGACCAGCCCCTGGTGCCAGGCCACGGCACCAGGCGGCAGCAGCAGGATCACCGTGGAGCCCATGTTGAACCGCCCTAGCTCGGCGCCGCGTGCCAGTTTCGGTGCCGGCCGGGGCGGGGACAGGTTTCGCAGGGCGTGCCCGCGTGGCGGCGTCAGCTCGCCGTGCCAGACGGTCTCGATGCTACCGACGAAGATGGCCCCCACAAGCACCACCGCGAGCCTCCCGACCGCGGTGTCGAACAGACACAGGATGCGCTCGTTGCGGGCATAGAGCCGCGGGACCTGCGCTGCGGTGGCGGCATTGACGCTGAAGAGCCGCCCAGGGATGTGGATGGTACCGGCCAGGGTGCCGTCGATCGGCATGTGCACCCGGTGATAGTCCCGCGGTGACAGGTACAGGGTCACGAAGCTGCCCTCCGCGATGCCCGCGGCGAGTGCCATGTCGCCGCCCAGCAGCTCGGCCACCGGGTAGGCCTGTCTCTTGGCCTGCAACAGCCGGCCCGCGTCGAGCCGTCCGACCTGGCTGACCCTGCCGTCCACCGGGCAGAGCAGGGCGTCCGGACGCGGGTCCAGAGGCCGCGCGCCAGGGCGCAGGGGTCGGGTGAAGAAGGCGTTGAAGCTATCGTAGCGGCGCAGGTCCGGCTCCGCGGCGTCGGACACTTCCACCTGGCAGGCGTGCACGAAGGCCCGAATCGCAAGGCGTGCCAGGGGTCCGGCGCGTAGCCGGGTGAGCCAGTGCACGACTCGTGACAGCGGATGCTGGGGCAAAGCCCGTTGCAGCCCGGCGAAGAGGCGTTCGCAGGCGGCACCCCGCACGGTGCTCGGACCGACCAAACGGGCGGGCGGGTCAGTCCGGTGCGTCATGGTGAGGCCGCGGCGGTTGGCGCTTGCGGTATAACGCCAGCGCCGCCAGATCCGCGGCGATGTCGGCGCCCGTCTGGGCGCTCGGGAAGATGGCGATGAGCCGCGCATCCGGGTCGAGCAGGAAGAGGGCGGACGGCTCGGCGTCCTGCCCCGCGAGCGCGGTGTCCGGGTCCGCGCCCAGCGCCATCGCCAGTTCCGATACCGCGGCGCGCTCGCCGCTGAGCACGGCGATGGCGGGGGATAGGCGCTCGAAGTCGCGCGCCAGCTTGGGTGCCGCGTCCGCGGTCACCAGCAGCAGGCGCAGGGTATCGCGGAGCTGCGCGCGGTCGGCGAGGCGATTGTAGACCTCCACGAGCCGCGCCATGGCGCGATGACCGCCGGCACCGCCGAGATTGGCCAGGGCGAGCAGGTTCCAGTGCTCGAAGAGATCCCCCCGGCCGAAGGGCTCGCCCGCGGTGTCGGTCAGCACGAAATCCGGCAGTGTCTGCGCCGGGCGCAGCAGCACGCCGCCGATGCCGGGCGGCTCGGCACTGCCATAGCGCACCTGGTTACCCCACTGGTAGGCCACCAGGAACAGGCCCACGGCGGCGACGGCCATGATGAGCCGCGCCAGCAGTGGGCGTCCGCGCTGGCGTCCGCCAGGACCCTGGGTCGGCTGGGGCAATGGTCGTCGGGCCAATGATCGGGCGGGCGGCTGGCGCGTCAGCGACCTGGGGCGCTCTGGTCAGCCGCTTGGGCCGCACTAACGCTCGTACTCAGGCGCTCGTACTCAGGCGCTCGCACTCAGGCGCTCGCACTCAGGCGCTCGCACTCAGGCGCTCGCACTCAGGGCCGCACTCAGGGCCGCGCCGGTGTCCGCGGTATGTCCCATGTCGTTCAGGACGCTGCCCAGGGCGCCGAGACAGAGCAGGATGTTGTCCGCGCGGCTGGACCAGCCCATGAGCCCGATACGCCAGACCTTGCCGGCTAGCGCGCCCAGTCCGGCGCCGATCTCCAGGTTGTAGGTCTCGAGCAGCCGCGTTCGGACCGCCGCCTCGTCGATGCCGCCGGGCACGGCGACGGCGTTCAGCTGCGGCAGACGCTCCGGCTCCGGCACCGCGAGCTCCAGACCGAGCACCTCCAGGCCGGCGCGCAGGGCCAGGTGGTTGGCTCGGTGCCGCTGCCAGGCGGCCTCGATACCCTCTTCGGCGAGCATCACCAGGGCCTCGTGCAGGGCGTAGAGGGCGTTCACCGGCGGGGTGTGATGATAGGAGCGCCGGCCGCTGCGGCCGTCGCTCGCCTGCCAGTAGCCGAGCACCAGGTTCAGGTCCATGAACCAGCTGCGCACTGGCCTCTGGCGTGCCTTCACCTTGCCCAGCGCACGCTCGCCGAAGCTGACGGGGGCGAGTCCGGGGGTGCACGACAGGCACTTCTGGCTGCCGGCGTAGACGGCGTCGATGCCCCAGGCGTCCACCTCCAGCGGCGTGCCGCCGAGGCTGGTCACGGCATCGACGATGGTGAGGCAGTCGTGCGCATGGGCCAGCTGCGCGAGGGTCCTGGCGTCCGAGCAGGCGCCGGTGGAGGTTTCCGCGTGCACGAAGGCGATCAGCCGGGCGTCCGGATGGGCCTTGAGGGCATCCTCGACCTTTTGCGGGTCAACCGCCCGGCCCCAAGGGTCCTCCACCACGACCGGCTCGCCGCCGGCGCGCAGCACATTCTCGCGCATACGGGCGCCGAAGACGCCGTTGATGCAGACGACGACCTTGTCGCCGGGCTCCACGAGGTTCACGAAGCAGGTCTCCATGCCGGCGGAGCCGGGCGCCGACACCGGCATGGTCAGCGGGTTGTCGGTGCGCAACGCATAGCGCAAGAGCCCCTTCAGCTCCTCCATCATGGCGCTGAAGGCCGGGTCCAGGTGGCCGATGGTGGGGCGCGCCAGGGCGGCGAGCACACGCGGGTGGACATCGGCGGGGCCAGGCCCCATTAGGGTTCGCGGAGGCGGTTGGAAGGAACTGGCATGCATGGGACTTTTCTTTGTGCTTCAGCCGATTGGCAGGTGCGCCCCGGTACTTGCGCCCCGGTACTGGCGGGGCCCGCGAGTATAGCGGTGGCGCCGCGCTACCCACAACCGCAGATGGGTCAAGGGCAGGTCGACGGCCGGTTGCCGGTCGCGGGGAGAATGCAATGGTTGATAAGATCGACAAGTCCGACGCCGAATGGCGTGCGGAGCTGACACCCGAGCAGTATCGGGTGTTGCGCCAGCAGGGCACCGAGCCTGCATTCACCGGCGCCCACTGGGCGACCAAAGAGGTCGGGCGCTACCTCTGCGCCGGTTGTGGCACGGCGCTGTTCAGCTCCGCGCACAAGTTCGACTCCGGCACCGGCTGGCCCAGCTTCTGGCAGCCGCTCGTGAAGGATGCCGTCGAGACCGAGACCGACACCAGCCACGGCATGGTGCGAACCGAGGTGCACTGCGCCCGCTGCGGCTCTCACCTGGGCCATGTCTTTCCGGACGGCCCGCACCCCAACGGGGAACGCTACTGCGTCAACTCGGTGTCGCTCGACTTCGAGCCGGAGGCCTGACCCAGAGGCCCGACTAGGAGGCCCGACTAGGTGATGCCTGACCAGGGACGGTCGCCCGGTCTCGTCAGCGGCGGGGCCTGGTCACTGAGTCCACCGGCCAACCCCAGATACCCATCTCCCGCGCTCGGGCAATACGCTCCAGCGCGTGGTACTCGAAGGGCGCGTTCGGCAGGGCCAGGGCCCAGCCGCGCTCGATCAGGTACGCCGCCAGATCGATGCCTGGATCGAAGCTGGACCGATCCCGCCAGCAGGTGGCCTGGATGCCGCCGTCGGCGCTGCGCCCGCGCTCGATGCAGCGGATGAAGCCTTCCACGATGAAATCCAGTGCCAGCACCCCGCGCTCGGCACAGCGCACTGGATTCTGCCAGCGCCGGCACTGGCGGTTGGTCTCGGGCATGTAGATGCCGAACAGCTGCACCAACCGGTTGCCAATCAGCAGGCTGCCGTCGTCGCGCACGATACCATGGCCCTCGAAGTCGAAGTCCGCGGCGCCGGCCGCCGCTCCGACCGCGAGCAGCAGTGCGAGCATGACGCCGTGTCTCATGGTGCTACCCAGTCGTCTACCGCCCGCACTCGCCGAGCACCGGCGGGACGCAGCTCGCCAACGAAATGCAGCTCACCAAAAAAGGGTTGCACGACGGATCCGAATTCGGTCATGTTGCTCAGTCGTCCCCTAACGCGTCGATGACTGCGAGATCTTCGCTCAGCTCAGCCTCATCGGCAATGCGGACCGGCTGAGCCGCTAAGGCGATGTCTGTCCAGCCTCACAGGCCCTCTGGGGTCAAGCCGCCGAGAGGTGCTGATGCGCCCCATCGAAGCTATTCCAACGCGAGATCTCTATGCTCCCACGCGAGATCCCTATGCCCGATGCCAGCCAGCTTGAAGCGCCCTCGCGTCAAACGCCGACTAGCCATCGGCGCGGCCGCGACAAGGTGGCACGCATCCCGGTGACCGTGGTGCCCACCGGGGAGGTGCCGCGCAAGCCGAGCTGGATCCGGGCCAAGGCGCACACCGGGCCAGGGGTCACCCGGATCAAGCGGCTGTTGCGGGAGAGCGGGCTCGCGACGGTGTGCGAGGAGGCACGGTGCCCGAACTTGGGCGAGTGCTTCGGCCAGGGCACGGCCACGTTCATGATCCTCGGTGATATCTGCACCCGCCGCTGCCCCTTCTGTGACGTCGCCCACGGCCACCCGCGGCCGCAGGACGACGCCGAGCCGGGGCGCCTGGCGGAGATCATCGCGCGGATGTCGCTCAACTACGTGGTCATCACCTCCGTGAACCGCGATGACCTGCGCGACGGCGGCGCGGGCCAGTTTGCGGCTTGTCTCAGGGCGGTGCGGGCGCGCTGCCAGGCGATCCGCTTGGAGGTGCTGGTGCCGGACTTCCGCGGCCGGGAAGCGCGAGCGCTGGATAGCTTCACCGGGGACGCGGTACCGGACGTGTTCAACCACAACCTGGAAACCGTTCCGCGGCTCTATCGCGGGGCCCGTCCGGGCGCCGACTATGCGGGCTCGCTCGAGTTGCTGGCGGTGTTCAAGGCGCGCCACCCGCAGGTGCCTACCAAGTCCGGGGTGATGCTGGGGCTGGGTGAGGAGCGCGATGAGGTACTGGCGGTGATGCGTGACCTGCGTGCCCAGGGCTGCACCATGCTGACTCTCGGGCAGTACCTGCAGCCGAGCCGCGATCACCTGCCGGTGCGCCGCTTCTGGACGCCGGACGAGTTCGATGCGCTACGGGTGGCGGGTGAGGCCATGGGCTTCGAGAGCGTCGCGAGCGCGCCCATGGTGCGCTCGTCCTACCATGCGGACCTGCAGGCGGACCTGCAGGCGGACCTGCAGGCCCGGCCGCTGGTGCAGGACTGAGGCGCGGCGGCGGCTCATGCGAGAGGATCCCGGCACGTCGGTACTCCTGGGTGTCCTTTGGCTGCTGCTCGCCTTCGGCGTCTTCATGGCAATCATCTGGAGCGTCTACGCGGTCAATCGTGCTACGGTACGCCGCTACGGCTACGAGCCCTTCTCGCTACCCAATGCGGCATTGATGCTGATAGCCAATCTGCTGTTGCTCTCGGTCCTGGCCCCGGCCGAGGACATGCCTTCCGCGCACGGCGCGCTGCGCAACCAGGCAATGCTGGGCGGCGCCGCCGTGCTGGCGCTGGGGGTGCTCGCGATCGTCGCGCGCCGGAGCAACCTAAGGTACGCGCTCTATGCCGTGGCGCTGATGAGCGTCGGTGCCTTTGCCGTCCTTCCGAGTCTGGTGTTCATGCGCATTGCCACGGCGCCGAGCGACAGTGATGTGGATGCTCGGGTCCAGCAGTCGACGGGGGGTGTGTCTGCGCAGGGCGGCGACCGGGCACCGCCGAAGCATCGGCCCAAGCCATAAGGCGATTTCTGTCAACAAACATACCGTCTGGCTTGTCTTTTCGCCCGCCTTCTGCGTCGCGGCAGCGGGCACAGAGCGCGACTATGCGCCCGCTGCCGCTCCTTGAAGGCGAGCGAAAATTCTGCGCCATTCGGTCTGTTTGTTTCCGGCAATCGCCTAAGGCTGAAACCGCCCCTCGGCAGATACCCCTAGTGCAGCAGTGCGAATGTCCCGAGACCGTCTCAGGTCGTAGTCGTGGTCGTGGTCTCGACCGTGCGCGTATTCGATTACGACAACGACAACGACAACGACAACGACAACGACAACGACAACGAGGGGATCCCGGTCTCGGAACTTCCGCAGCAAACCCCTAGCCATTGCGTCTCCACCCTGGCGCCTAGCTCAGCGGATGGTCGCCTACACCGTCCTCAAGCAACTCCTGCTCCCGCCGGGGCTCCTGCTCGTCCTGTTGGCCCTGGCGTTCTTTCTGGTGCGCGGCACCCTGGGGCGGTTGGTGTTATTCGTCGCCTGGAGCCTGCTGCTGGTGATGAGTGTGCCGCTGTTCGCGGCGATGCTGGCACAGGCGGCGGAGCGGTATCCGGCGTTGACGCCAACGGAGATCCGGCACAGCGATGCCGGCGCCATCGTCGTGCTGGGGGCTGGCGTCTACGCGGGCGCGCCCGAGTACGGTGGTGACACGGTGGACGTTCGCAGCATGGCGCGCAGCCGCTACGCTGCATGGCTGCATCGGCAGACGGGACTGCCCATCTATGTCACCGGTGGCGCCGGGTCGCAGGCGCCGGGGCCGGCGATGCAGCGCTTCCTGGAGCAGGAGCTGGACGTGCCCGTAGCGGCGCTGGAGGCCGAGAGCCGCAACACCTGGGAGAACGCCACCCGCACCGCCCCCTTGCTGCAAGCCGCCGGCGTTCACCGGGTGCTGTTGGTAACGGATGCGCTGCACATGCCGAGATCGGTAGAGGCCTTTGAGCGCACCGGCATCGAGGTGGTGCCGGCACCCACCTACTTCCTGTCGAGCGGCAGGCGACCGGCCCATGCACTGCGCCCGCCCACCGAGGACTGGCGCAACTGGCTGCCGCAGGCCAAGGTCTGGTGCGCCTCCTTCTACGCCATTCATGAGCTGGTGGGTGGGCTGTACTACGATCTGCGCGCAGGGCTCAGCGAGCAGCCTCAGTACGGGACGCTGGATATCGACAGAGCTCCCTAGGCGTGAATGCCGCCGCGGTGCGGTTCCTGGACATCGGCGACCTTTATGCACAGGTCTCGCGTCGTCGCGCGGAGCGCCTCGGGTTGGTCGCTTGATTTTATACAGAATCTTGAAAAGATCTACAAGTCTTTGCGAAATATTACATTATAGGTGGGAGCATTGCTTGGCAAGTTGTGCGAGACCGTCATGGACACAGGCACTCGGGTCCTTTGCACAGGTTTCTTCCACAGAGTTATCCACAATTCTCGTGTATACCTTGTATCACCACCCTCGGTCGAGTCAGGGTCTTGGCTCAAGGAGAAGGATCTGACGGCATTGGAGAGGTGTTAGGCGATTGCCGGAGAAGAGCACAGGGAATGGCCTAGGGTTCTGGCTCGCCTTCTAAGGCGATTGCCGCAAACAAACAGACCGAATGCCGCAGGATTTTCGCTCGCCTTCAAGGAGCGGCAGCGGGCGCAGAGCCGAGCGCTGTACCCGCTGCCGCGACAAAGAAGGCGGGCGTAAAGACAAGCCAGGCGGTCTGTTTGTTGACAGAAATCGCCCAAATTGCAGTGCTTGATCTTCGCGCCCCTGTGGTGTCAAGTCAGGAGCTTGAGGGCGGCACGGCGCCAAGGAGACTGCGCTCTGATAAAGACTATAGATTGCCGGTCGGGCCATGTTTGGCGGATGCTTTGCGGCCTTGGTGACCTAGGCATCCCACCTACCACGAGGAGTGGACGATGAGCGAGCACAACGACAAGCCCAAGGCCAAGAAATCCGTCGCACTCTCGGGTGTCGCTGCCGGTAACACGGCGGTGTGCACCGTCGGCCGCACAGGTAACGACCTGCACTATCGCGGCTACGACATCCTGGACTTCGCCGACCAGGCCGAGTTTGAGGAGATCGCGTACCTGCTGATCCACGGCCGGCTGCCCAACCGCGCCGAGCTCGCCGCCTACAAGCGGAAACTGAGATCGATGCGCGGCCTGCCGGCGGCGTTGAAGACGGCGCTGGAGCAACTGCCAAGCTCGGCGCACCCGATGGACGTTCTGCGCACCGGCTGCTCGGTGCTCGGCACCCTGGAGCCGGAGAAGGAGGCCATGCCCGTCGCCGGCGCCCGCGACATCGGCGACCGGCTCATGGCCAGCTTCGGCTCCATGCTGCTGTACTGGTACCACTTCGCCCACAACGGCAAGCGCATCGACGTGGAGACCGACGACGACTCCATCGGCGGCCACTTCTTGCACCTGCTCCATGGCGCGGCACCGTCTGCGGACCGGGTCCGGGCCATGCATACGTCGCTGATCCTGTACGCCGAGCACGAGTTCAATGCGTCCACCTTCACGGCGCGCGTCGTCGCCGGCACCAACTCGGATCTGTACAGTTCCATCACCGCGGCCATCGGCGCCCTGCGCGGACCCAAGCACGGCGGCGCCAACGAGGCCGCCTGCGAGATCCAGCAACGCTACGCCAGTGCCGACCAGGCCGCGGCGGACATCACCGAGCGGGTTGGGCGCAAGGAGATCGTCATCGGCTTCGGCCACCCGGTCTACACCATCGGTGATCCGCGCAACCAGGTGATCAAGGCCGTCGCCAAGCGACTGTCCGAGGCCAATGGGGACATGCGCATGTTCGACATCGCCGCGCGGCTGGAGACTGTAATGTGGGACCTGAAGAAGATGTTCCCGAACCTGGACTGGTTCTCGGCCGTATCCTACGCGCAGATGGGCGTGCCGACGGCGCTGTTCACGCCGATCTTCGTCATCTCCCGCACCTCCGGCTGGGTGGCGCACGTGATAGAGCAGCGTATCGACCGAAAGATCATTCGGCCCAGCGCGAGCTACGTGGGCCCGGAGAACCTGGCCTGGGTGCCGATCCACGCACGCTGAGCGCCCAAGAAGACGAGACCCGTGGAGCCTCCCTGCATCAGGTCTTACGCCATCAGGTCCGACGTGATCAGGTCCCACGAGCCTCATGCCGCGGCGCGTTATCCGTGTCGCTGACCCCGCTACGCCGCGAGCACCGGCCCAGCATGGCATGACGAGCACCAACCACCGCAAGCCCCTGCCGGGCACCGACCTGGACTACTTCGACGCCCGAGAAGCCGTCGAGGCCATTCGGCCCGGTGCCTACGCCAGGCTGCCCTACACCGCGCGCGTGCTGGCGGAGCAATTGGTGCGTCGCTGCAACCCCGATGCTCTGACCGAATCTCTACAGCAGATCATCGACCGCAAGCGCGACCTGGACCTCCCCTGGTATCCGGCGCGCGTGGTCTGCCACGACATCCTGGGCCAGACCGCGCTGGTGGACTTGGCCGGCCTGCGTGATGCCATCGCAGACCAAGGTGGCGATCCGGCCAAGGTGAACCCCGTGGTGCCCACCCAGCTCATCGTCGACCACTCCCTGGCCGTCGAGGCCCCCGGCTCTGATCCCGACGCCTTCGAGAAGAACCGCGCCATCGAGGATCGCCGCAACCAGGATCGCTTCCACTTCATCGAGTGGTGCAAGACCGCCTTCGACAACGTGAATGTCATCCCTGCGGGCAATGGCATCATGCACCAGATCAACCTGGAGAAGATGTCGCCGGTGATCCAGGTCCGCCCGGATGGCCGCCCGGATGAGCAGGGAAGGCGGGTGGCTTTCCCGGACACCTGCGTCGGCACCGACTCCCACACGCCGCACATCGATTGCCTGGGCGTCATCGCCATCGGTGTCGGGGGCCTCGAGGCCGAGACCGTCATGCTCGGCCGACCGACCATGATGCGCCTGCCCGAGATCATGGGCGTCAAGCTGAGGGGCCGGCGTCGACCCGGCATCACCGCCACCGACATCGTGCTGGCCTTGACCGAGTTCCTGCGCAGCGAGAAGGTGGTCTCGGCCTATCTGGAGTTCTTTGGCGACGGTGCCCGCGGCCTCAGGGTTGGCGATCGGGCGACCATCTCCAATATGACCCCGGAATTTGGCGCCTCTGCCGGCATGTTCTACATCGACGACCAGACCATTGAGTATCTGCGGCTCACCGGTCGGGATAGTGATCAAGTGGCCCTGGTGGAGCACTACGCCAAGACCACGGGGCTCTGGGCCGATGACTTGGCGGAAGCCGAGTACGAGCGCCTGCTGGAATTCGACCTGTCCACCGTCGGCCGCAACATGGCCGGCCCCTCGAGCCCCCACCGCCGCCTGCCCACCACGGCCCTGGCCGAGCGCGGTTATGCCCGCAACCCGGATGCGGCCAAGCTCAAGGCGCTCGAGGGCAGGATGCCCGATGGTGCCGTGATCATCGCGGCGATCACCTCTTGCACCAACACCTCCAATCCGCACAACCTGGTGGCCGCGGGTCTCCTGGCCCGCAAGGCCAACGGGCTGGGCCTGACGCGCAAGCCCTGGGTCAAGTCATCGTTCGCGCCGGGGTCCAAGGTTGCCCAGCTCTACTTGGATGAGGCGGGTCTGCTGCCAGAGCTGGAAAAGCTCGGCTTCGGCATCGTCGGCTACGCCTGCACCACCTGTAACGGCATGAGCGGCGCCCTGGACCCCAGGATCCAGCAGGAGATCCTCGACCGCGACCTCTATGCCACCGCGGTTCTGTCCGGCAACCGCAACTTCGACGGCCGCATCCACCCCTATGCCAAGCAGGCCTTCCTGGCATCACCACCCCTGGTGGTGGCCTATGCCATCGCCGGCACCCTGCGCTTCGACATCGAGCGGGACGCATTGGGCATCGACCACCTCGGCAACCCGATCACGCTCAAGGATATCTGGCCCTCCGACGAAGAGATCGACGCCATCCTGGGTCGCTTTGTCAAGCCAGAGCAGTTCCGGCGGACCTACAGGCCCATGTTCGACCTGGGCACCCAAGCCAAGGCCAAGAGCCCTCTCTACGACTGGCGCCCCCGGAGCACCTATATCCGCCGCCCTCCCTATTGGCAAGGCGCCCTGGCCGGCGAGCGCAGGCTCAGAGGCATGCGTCCACTCGCGGTGCTCGGCGACAACATCACCACCGACCATCTGTCCCCGTCGAACGCCATCCTCGCCTCCAGTGCGGCCGGCGAATACCTCGCACGGATGGGCCTGCCGGAAGAGGACTTCAACTCTTACGCGACTCATCGTGGTGACCACCTCACCGCCCAGCGGGCCACCTTGGCGAATCCCAAGCTGTTCAACGAGATGTGTTGCGATGAGAAGGGCGAAGTGATCCAGGGCTCCCTGGCCCGGGTGGAGCCGGAAGGCCAGCAGATGCGCATGTGGGAGGCCATCGAGACCTACATGAAGCGCGGTCAGTCCCTGTGCATCATCGCCGGCGCCGACTATGGTCAGGGATCATCGCGCGACTGGGCCGCCAAAGGCGTGCGCCTGGCCGGTGTGGAGGCGATCGTCGCCGAGGGCTTCGAGCGCATCCACCGTACCAACCTGGTGGGCATGGGCGTGCTGCCGCTTGAGCTCAGGGTCGGCGAGACCCGCCGCACCTATGCGATCGACGGCACCGAGACCTTCGATGTGATCGGCGACCTCGCCCCGCGGGCAGAACTGACCCTGGTGATGCATCGGGCGAGCGGCGAGCAGGTCGAGATACCCGTAATCTGCCGCCTGGATACCGGGGAAGAGGCCCAGACCTACGCCGCCGGCGGCGTGCTGCAGCGCTTCGCCCGGGATTTCCTGGCCCGTGCGGCTTGACGTCAAGCCCTATGATGGGCAAGGCGCATGCCGATCTGACCGGCCGGGCGTCCTTAGACGATTGCCGGAGCTTTGCATACCAGGTTGCGCGGAATTTCGGTGGATGCGCTTCGTTTGTCCGCCCTAGCGCGCGCCGCCAGTCGATCGGTCGGACTCAAGGTCAGTGCCGCTCGGCACAGGCAAGGGTTCGCACCTAAGGCGATTGCCGGAAACAAACATGCCGAATGGCGCAGGATTTTCGCTCGCCTTCAAGGAGCGGCAGCGCGTGCATAGTCGAGCTCTGTGCCCGCTGCCGCGACGCAGAAGGCGGGCGAAAAGACAAGCCAGGCGGTATGTTTGTTGACAGAAGTCGCCTGAGCTTGCCCATGCC
>JANQFI010000170.1 GCA_028277905.1 Chromatiaceae bacterium
GCAGCGGGCACAGGGCTCGACCATGCGCCCGCTGCCGCTCCTTGAAGGCGAGCGAAAATCCTGCGCCATTTGGTATGTTTGTTTCCGGCAATCGCCTTATTCGGTGCGGGCGACTTCGGGGGCGGCCTTCGCCGCGGCGACCGGGCCCGGCGCCGGGTCGCAGTTGGCGGCGATGGTGCTGTTGGACAGGGACGTGGCGGCGACGATGATCCCTTCCACCTGGCTGGTAGCCTGGCGCATGACCTGCGCGATCTCGGTCTTGAACAGGTTGCTCATCAGGCCCGAGCTCATCCGCGCGATCAACACTCGCCGTCATCGCGCTGGTAGACGGACAGCCGGCAGGGCATGAAGGGCGTCACCATGAGCGAATCGTCGTTGCGCAAGATCTTGTAGGCATGCTCCGGGTGGCATAGCTCCATGACCGCAACCTTATTCACCGTGTAGCCGTGCTTTTCCATGGTCTTGTCTCGGCGGTAGACCTTGGGCAGCTTCCAGCCCCTGTCCTTCACGGCATGCTCGATGGCGGTGACGGTCTGCTCGAAGCCGAGCGGGCTCGGTGTCTGCTGGATCATCACCTGATCCGCGGTGAGCGCGGCCGTGGCGCCGATGGCGACGGCACCAACGACAAATCCGGAAACGGCGGCGAGGATGGTCTTGGCTTTCATGGAGTTGTCTCCTTTAGGGCTTCTCTGGGTTGTTCGGTAGTCGGATCATCCGGCGGGGCGGCCGACTCGGCCCGCACATGCGTCTGCAGCGCCCGTGCCAATCGCGGACGGGTGCGGGCTTCAGGCTCGGCCGATGGTGCATCGAGACGCGGGCAAGATCGGCTACGGCGACCCCTAAGCCTTGCTTAATCAGAGCCTTGCGCAGGGATCATCCCCTTGGATTGCGGCCTGTGCGCCATGGCCCGGGGCCGGTGTGAGGCGCCGTCGCCCCGGCAAGCGGCGCCCTCTCAGCCCGGGTTCGGTTACCGGACGGTAACAGGGGCCGCCGGTGCCGACGGGCGCGTTACCATTGGGTCACCATCGGGCGCTCAGCGTGCAGCACGCTGCGGCCGGCCGCGGTCGGCCGCATCTGGGCCGAATTCGCCCGGCCCGTCCAGGGCCGAGCCGCAACCGAAGAGATGCGAGAGATGCGAGGTGTCGGCGATGGGTTATCGCCTGCGCCTGACATTGGCGCTCGCCGGGCTGTCAGTGGCCGGCGTGGGCCTGCTGACGCTGCGGTTCATGTCCGCGAGCTATCGCGAGCTCAAGGCGGACCTCATGCACAGCATCGAGCGCATGACCGCCTGCCTCGCCGGCAACCTCTATTGGGACGTGCAGGCCGGCGATGCGACCCGGGTTCGCGAGGCACTAGAGCGCTTTGCGCATGGCGTTCCGGCGCCGGTGCCACCCGTGGTCGTCTACTGGACGACCGAGGGGGGATCTTTGCGTCGAGCCGCCGCACCGATGCCGCGGACCTTTTCGGGACCAGGGCCAAGGCGCCCTCCGGCGAGGGCTCCACCCCCGTGGCAGCCACGCCGGGCTCGATGAAGGAGCCAAGCTCGTCGGCGCCGGAGCTCGCCCTCGCCTCCAGCTTGGCGCTGATCGCCGGTCCCTTGGATGCGGCCCCCGAGCACTCGCTGACGCTGGCGAGCGCGGCAGGCTTCATCAGCGCCGCCCGGATCGAGCGGGACGGCGTGCGACTCGGCGTGCTCTTGGTGGACTACCCGCTTTCGTCGCTGGACCGGCACTTCATCGAGCTGTTCCGCACCGCCCTGCTGGCCAGTCTGTTGCTGGTGCCGATCCTGTTGTTGATCGGCTGGCTGTTCGGCCGCCAACTGACCCGACCCATCGAGCGGTTGCGCGCGGCGATGCAGCGGGTCGGCGGGGGCAAGCTGGACATCGAATGTCGCGACATCCGCAGCCGCGACGAGATCGGCGCGCTGGCGCGAGGCTTCGAGGACATGCTCGCAGGCCTGCGGGAGAAGCGCCTGATGGAGCAACAGATGCGCCAGACCGAGCGCCCGGTCGCCATCGGCCAAGTGGCCGCCAGCGTGGCGCACGAGATCAACAATCCGCTCGGCGGCATGCTCAACGCCATCAACACCTTCAAGCGCCACGGCGACGACCCGAAGGTGGCCGGCAAGACCCTGGACCTGCTGGAACGGGGCCTCAAGCAGATCCAGCACAGGGTCTCAGCGCTGCTGGTGCAGGCGAGGGTGGAGTCACACCCACTGATGGTCGCGGACCTCGCCGACCTGCACACCCTGGTGGCCACCGAGGTGCGCAAGCGGGGCATCCGCCTGGATTGGGACTGCCGGCTCGGGCCAGAGGGGGCGCCGCTGCCGTCTACGGCCGTGCGTCAGGTGTTGATGAACCTGTTGCTCAATGCGATCGCCGCCACCCCGGCCGGCGGTAAGGTCGCCATGCACTGCGTGCCCCATCGCGCGCATCTGGAGCTGCGGGTCGAAGACGGCGGCCCTGGCATCGATGCCGACACCTTGGAGCACCTGTTCGAGCCCTTAGGCGATTGCCGGAAACAAGCATACCGAATGGCGCAGGATTCTCGTCCGCCTTCGCGAAGCGGCAGCGCGTGCATAGTCGTTCTCTGTGCGCGTTG
>JANQFI010000184.1 GCA_028277905.1 Chromatiaceae bacterium
GGTGGAACCGCTGCGCTTGTTCCACCCTTGTATGTTCTGTTCCCAGGGATTGACAGGGAGGAGAGATAAACGGATTTGATGAAGAGTCCTGGGAAGCCGTTCCACCCTGAAGCCCGGTCTGGCACCGGAGCTTGCACGTAGATTGGCTCCCCGCCCTCTTCGCCAATACCGGAGAGTATCCGAGGCCTTGGGCGCTGCCCGTGAGCCTGCATACGCAAGGTCGGTAGGCGAGGGGTGCAGGGTCGGGGAACCAGGGCCAGAGGATAGCGAAGAGCAGCACATCGAGGTAGAGCCATGAGAACCGCTGGCATCGACGTTTCCCACAAGACCGTCACGCTGTGCCTGAACAAAGACGGCAAGCTCGGTAAGGCGCGCGAGTTCGCCAACACCGCCGACGGCCACCGGGCGCTGCTCAAGGTGCTTAAGGGGGCGCACATCGAGCGTGTTTGCCTGGAGGCGACCGGCACCTATCACCTTGAGCTGGCGTTGGCGCTGGACGACGCCGGGCTGGCGCTGATGGTGCTCAACCCCAAGGCGGCGAAACGCTTTGCCGAGGCGCTGCTCACGCGCAGCAAGAGCGATGGGGTCGATGCCGGGGTGCTGGCGCAGTATGCCGAGCGCATGCCGTTCACCGCCTGGCAGCGCCCTGCGGACGAGGCCGTGGCGTTGCGCGCCGTCGGGCGCCAGATCGCGGCGTTGAAGAAGACCCGCACGCGCGGGCGCAACCGGCTGCACGCCATGAGCCAAAGCACGCTCACCCCGGCGGTGGTGCGCGAGAGCATCGAGCAGGCAATCGCCCAGTGCAACGCGCAGATCGACGCCCTGCGCGCTTGGGCAGACGAGCACATCCAGGGCCACCGCAAGCTCCAAGACGCCTTCGAGCTGCTGCTCAGCGCCACGGGCATCGGCGCGGCCAGCGCGATCGAGCTGCTCGGCGAGCTGCTGGTGCTGCCCGAGGACATGGCCGCCAAACAGTGGGTGGCCATGGCGGGCCTCGACCCGCGCCAGAACAGCTCCGGCACCAGCGTGAGCAAGCAACCGCGACTGAGCAAGGCCGGCAACCGCTACCTGCGCCAGGCGCTGTACATGCCCGCACTCAGCGCCGCGCGCCATGATCCCCACATACGCGCGTTCTACCTGCATCTGATCGAGCAACGCGGGCTGAAGAAGATTCAGGCCGTCTGCGCGGTCATGCGCAAGCTGCTGCACGGCATCCATGCCATGCTCAAGCAGCACAAGCCCTTCGATGCCGCACGCCTGTGCCCACCGCGCCCGACCCCGAGCGGTGCCACCTGAAATGCGCCGCACCGCCGCCATGCGCTCGGGCAGCACGCCGAGATCGTCGCCCCGCCATCCTTGGGAGGGAGGGAGCGAGCACGTTCTTGCCACCTCGGTGCTGTCCACAGCACAGGACTTGCCCCGGTGGCTATCCTCGGTCGGTCGATCGGTCGCTTCGCACTGCGCCCAGTCTTCCTGCGCCTTGTGCCGGGTCAAGGTCGTTCGTCCTCGCTTCGCTGCGGGCGCTCCACCTTGACCCGGCACGCGGCTTCGGGCGCCTGGCTCCGTGCGAAGCGACCGACCGACCGACTGAAGTTCCCCGCGCCATGGTCCAAGTCCACTCCCCCACACGGGAGGGGTGCAAGGCGCGAGCCATAAAGCAAATCGATGGATTGGAGGCACTTTGGACTTGCGCGCGAACAGAGTATCTACGAGCTCCAGACGCATTTGGGGGCCGGAACGCGGCGGATTTGGGTTCTACAGGCGCGGAATGCGCAGGCTCTGCCCGACGTCGATGCTGTCGCCGTTCAGATCGTTCGCCGCCTTGAGCTCTGCCACGGTGATTCCGTGCGCGTCGCTGATGGAGGTGAGGGTATCTCCGCTCTGGACTTGATACTCGCCGGGCCCGAAGCCGCCGTCGGGCACCTCCCCACCCAAGGCGCGGGCGATGGTGGTGACGTTGTGGTCGATCATGCCGACATAGGTGCCCTCGTAACTGCCGGGCTTGCCCATGGCGTCGGAGAACAGCTCACCGCCGATGATGACCTCGTGGCCCTGGGCCTTGGCGCCTTCCACCAGTGCGCGGACGTTCTTATCGGCCACCGAGGTCTCGACGAAGACGGCGGGGATCTCGTTCTCGACCAGGAAGGAAACCAGGTCTTCGATGTCCTTGACGCCCGCCTCGGACTCGGTGCTGATACCTTGGATCCCACGCACGTCCAGGTCGTAGCCGCGGCCCATGTAGCTGAAGGCGTCATGCGCCGTGACCAACACGCGCTGGTTCTCTGGGATGGATGCGATAGCCTCGCGGGCGTAGGCGTCGAGTGCCGTGAGCTCCTCGGTGTAGGCCTCGGCTCGGGCGCGGTATTCGTCGGCATGCTCGGGATCGAACTCGGCGAGGGCGTCGGCGACCACCTCCACCGCCTTGATCCAGCCCTGCACATCCATCCAGACGTGCGGGTCGTAGTGCTCGGCCTCGTCGGTCATGACGTAGCCGCCCTGATCGAGGATCGCCTCGGTGACGGCATAGACGGGCTTGCCGCGGCGTGCCACGGCGACCAGCACGACGGCCATCTTGCCCTCGAGCATGAGCCCGTTGTAGAAGACGATGTCCGCCGAGCTGAGCGCGATGACGTCGT
>JANQFI010000201.1 GCA_028277905.1 Chromatiaceae bacterium
CCAGCCAGCCGGTGAGCAGGATCGTCCCGATCAGGATGCCCTGGCCGAAGAGCAGCCAGATGATCGGCTCGAGCTTCAGCAGCAGGCCCCTCATCGCAGCACGGCCCCGGCCAGGATGGCGGCGAAGAGCGCGGTCGCTCCGATCCAGGCCGCGTAGAGCATGGCCAGGATCACCGGCCTCGGGGGAGGCTTGAGCGGCCCGATCCGCGGCGGCTGTGCCTTCGGAAACAGGCGGAAGAACCGGACGCCGACGAAGACCACGCAGAGCAGGGAGAAGGCGTGGAACGCGACGTAGATCGGGTTCCGGAAGCCCTCCAGCAACTCCAGCCACTGGCCCGCGCCGCTGCCCAGGTCCCAGACCACCTTCAGGATCAGCAGGCCCAGCAACAGGTACACGATCCCGGTTGCGTCGAAGAGGGTGTAGGCGCGGTAGCGACCCGACAGGGGGTACTGGTCCGGCATCTGCGGGGGGGCGGTGCGGGTCGGGCCAGGCCGCGGGGGGGCCATCGCCTCGGGGTGTGCGGCGCCCGCCATCGCTACTCCTTGCCTCCGCGGGGCAGGACCAGGCCGGTCGCCCAGTCGATCACCGCGTTGAACTTCGCCTGGTTGACCGCGGCCGCCGGATCGACGTTCTTCGGGCAGACCTCGCTGCACTCGTTCGCGTAGGAGCAGGAGAAGACCGTGCCCTCGCCGCGCAGCACCTCGTTGCGCTCGCGCGCGCCCTCGTCGCGGCTGTCCATGTTGTAGCGGTGGCCGAGCGCGATGGCGGCGGGGCCGATGAACTCGGGCTCGTTGGCCACCACCGGGCAGGCCGAGTAGCAGAGCATGCAGTTGATGCACATGCTGAACTGCTTGAAGGCTTCGAGCTCCTCGGGCGACTGGCGGTTCGTGCCCTCCTCGGAGGCCTGCTCCTTGGCGGTGATGAACCACGGCTTCACCGCCTTGAACTTGTCCATGAAGCCTTCCATCTCGACCACCAGGTCGCGGACGACCGGGAAGT
>JANQFI010000242.1 GCA_028277905.1 Chromatiaceae bacterium
GCCGTTTGGATTGCTTCGCCGAAGCCGAGATAGCTGTCGACAAGAAACTCGAAGACAAGCTCGAAGTCTTGTTCGGCCTCGGCGGCGAATAAGACCTTATAGACCATGCGCGCGGCGCTTGCGCTGCGCGACAGAGGTAATACTGCTCTTCATCTCGGTGCCGGACACAAACGCACCGCCGCGGCGCCTCTCAAGCACCGCGAGAAGCGCCTGTCGCTCCAGCTCCTCTCCTTCGGATTTGACACGCAGGAGCTCGAGACCCTGCTGCAAGACCGCGCTGAGGCTTGCGTATCGGCCCTTCTCAACGAGTGCGCGCGCGAACGCGTCCTGTTCGTCGGTCAGCGAGATCGAGGATTTGACGGTCATTGGTCGCTCACCCTTTCGGCTCGAATGGTATGACCAGGTAGCACCGCTGGTCAAGCCCAAGACTGTGCTTGAACAGCATGCTGCACAGGCGACGAAGAGGTGCAGAGTCCTGACGCAGTTTCCTGAGTGGCCGGCACTGCCGTGGTGCTTCGGGCCACCCGTCAAGACTAGAGACCGACTTCGAATGCCCAGTGCCCAGATCTATCCCACTCGCCCCGCCATTAGCCGCAGTCGCGACCCCGGACTTGATCCGGGAGAGCCTACGAGGCTTATGTCCGCCGAAGCCTCCTGTCATCCGAAGCCTCGGCGAAGGATGATGGCGAAGGCGGACTGGTCCGAGCCCTCTCCCGCTCGGCCGGAAAACGTGGTCTGTTCCCAGTTACCTGCTGTTCCCAGTTACGTATCCCCAGTTGCGCGTTTACGAATGAGAACGGCGATGCTGAGAATTTCCTCCTCGATGGCGATGGCCTGTTTATTCGGAGTCTTTTTCACTACGGTCACCACGGCTCAAGATGAGCTGGAGCAGATCCCTATCGCGACCCCAATCGACCTTGAAGGTGGTGGCCGGGTTACCTATGGCAAGGGCTGCGTGTCTGGAGCTCCTCGATTTACACGAGCCTATAGCGTGAGACAGGCCAATGTGCGGCGAGGAGCAAGAAGCAGTTTCGATTTTCGCGAATCAACCTATCCAGCGAACACATCAGTTCGGCCGATGGTGGACTACGAGCATCCCTACGAAGGCGCACTTACATTTCAACGACTGACTCGTTACAGGAACGACAGTACGGGTTTTCGGAGTAAACTGGCTAAGTTTAAAGTTTGGGAACTGGCCGCCGGGAAATTGAAGAATAACATGGGAACCGAAATCGTGTTCCGGCGTCCTGGATTGTATACGAACATCTATCTCATGACGTATCCTGCACCGGATGGAGACACGTGTGATGTTGAGATAGTCTTCTCTGAGATCAGGATCACCCGATGACCAAACTCCATGAGGCATCTAGTCGAAGCCAAAGTGTAGTTTGAAGCTCGTGAGCACTGTAGGAGAGTCGACTCTCCAGTGCCCACTTGCGAGCCATGATCAGAAAATGCCGGCCCGATTGGTGGCCTCACACCCAAAGCCACTGCACATTCTGGCCGTAGCGGTAGCCTTCAATTACGCTGCCCAATTGGCTCTTACGGCCCAGTGTCCAGGTTTATCACACTCGGCCCGCCACCCTACGCCTTCGGCTTCGGGCGGCAGGCCACCTTGGTGGGCTGGCACCCGAAGGCGTTTAGGCGTAGGCGTGTCTCCCGAAGCTCCGTCAGAAGCGTAGGGAGACTGGCGCCATGCGGCACGGATTGCCATCGCCTCCGACATTACCAATAGACCTCGCTATCTTCCCAAACATCGGTGCTTGGTATCAGAGCGGACGTGCAGGTTGGCCCACCTGAAGGTCAATTTGTCGCCGGCAGCCGCCGCCGATGGCGTGACCGTCAAAGCTACACGCCCGCCATCACCGCACGTTTCGGCGTTCGTCCATTTAATCTATGATTCAGATTCAGCGGTCAGGTGAGGAGGGATGACCGAAATTGAAGATTCTGCACGCTTTCGTATTTGTGTTGGTCTTCCTCTTGATTGGCGCGCTCGTCGACGGCGCCGTCCGATCGGCGGCAGCAACAGAGCCCGTTGAGTTCGAGAGCGCCTCTGCCACGATCGAACCCTCACCGTTCAAGGTGAAGCAGGCCAGCAAACAGGGAATCACGCTGGAGCCGGAGATCCATCCCGGCATTCCACTCAAGGGACTCCTCCAGATGCCGGAAGGGCAGGGGCCGTTTCCGGCTGTGATCCTGATGCACGGATGTGCGGGCCTGGAGATTTGGAACAGTCAGTGGAGCGAGCGACTCGCCGCTTGGGGATACGCAGTTCTCAGCGTGGATTCCTTCACGCCTCGTGGCCTGAGCTACCTCTGCGATGGCAGCGATGTCGGAACCGTATCGCCGTGGGAGAGAGCGCTGGATGCCTTCGGGGCGCGCGCCTATCTTTCCTCGCTGAACGCCATTGATCCGGCCCGCATCGCCGTGATGGGCATGTCGCATGGCGGCGCATCCGTTCTCGAAGCAATCCAACAGGCGACGCCGGCAGGCGCATCGACCGATCCCTTTCGGGCCGCCATTGCGTTGTATCCACTGTGCAACCCTATGCGTCAGGTGGTCACACCCGTTCTGATTCTGATCGGCGACAAGGACAGGTGGGTATCGGCCGACTGGTGTGCAAAGTATGTCGACGCCCTGCCGGAGCCCCACGACGCGACGTTGGAGATATTCCAGGGAGCACACCACCTTTTCGATGCCGAGGGTATCGATACGGAAGAGCTGGGTTTCACGCTTCGCTATCACGCTGAAGCGGCGCGTCAGGCAAATGAGCTGATCAGGTCGTTCCTGACAAGGCATCTGGACGTACCGCAGTAGCCCATCGCCGAAATCGAAAGTCAGCGTTGGCGGTGTCGGGTGCCGAGGCCGGCCGTTATGAACAGGGCGGTAGCTTCCTTCTCGACGTCTGCGGTGTGCCAGATTCCGGGCTCGTTGATCGCGTACTGGCCAGGGCCGAGGTCGACGATCTCAACCAGACCATCGGCGTTCTCCTGGTAGAGCCTGATTGAGCCAGCAATACAAAGAACCACCTCGCTGCCGTGGGGATGCATTTCCCACACTTTCCAGGATTCCGTGAACACGTGCATAGACACCAGCCGGCCGTCGGCGCCGTCGCCATCATGACGCGCCGCGTAGCTGGCGTACCAGTCCATCTCCCCGGTGAACAGCGGCTCTACTTCCGCGCTGGCGCCGAGGCCCAGATGTATCGGATGTCTTGCAATGTCAGTGCCGGCCATTGGGATTCCCCCGCTCGGCTGGAAAAACGCGCTCTGTCCCCGTCCACGCCGCTTATACCAGACTGAGATGAGCATGGCTCATCGCAGACTGTATGGCGTTCAAACGCCACGCGGGCTTATCCTCGCTTCGCTGCGGACGCGCGGTCGCGCTTGCCAAAGCTCGATGAGGCCTGCTCATCGAGCTTTGGTATTACCCCTTGCGCCGGACGCAGCGGTCGCCGAGGAACAGGACGTCGATGCCGGTGCCCAGGAAGGTCTCCACGGCCTCCTGGGGCGTGTTGACCATGGGCTGGCCCTTCACGTTGAAGCTGGTGTTGAGGACCATCTCGCGGCCGGTCGTTTGGCCGACGTGGCGCAGCAGCTCGTGGAAGGCGGCGTTGGACTCGGCCGAGACCGTCTGCACCCGCGCCGTGCCGTCGACATGGGTGATGGCCGGCAGCGACTCGCGATGCGCCTCGCGGACGTTGACGATGAAGATCATGTAGGGCAGCTCGCTGCCGGGCTCGACCTCGAACCAGTCCTGCACGCTCTCCAGGGTCACGGCTGGGGCGAAGGGCCGGAAGGCCTCGCGCATCTTGACCATGGCGTTGACCCGGTCGCGCATCTCCGGCCGGCCGGGGTCGGCCAGGATGCTGCGGTGGCCCAGCGCCCGGGGCCCGAACTCCATGCGGCCGCGGAACCAGGCGACGACCTGGCCGTCGGCGATGCAGCGGGCGGCCGCCGCGCAGGTCTCGCTCAGCGAGCCGAAGCGCTCGACCTCGACCCGTTCCGCCACCTTGGCGAGCTCGGCATCCAGCGCCGCCTCGTCGTAGTCGGGCCCGAGGAAGGGCACCGGCATCCGGCGGTTCGCCAGGCCCTCGCTCTCGGCCGCGTGGGCCAGGGCCGCGCCCAGGGCCGCGCCGTCGTCGGCCGCCGCCGGCTGCACGTAGATGTCGTCGAACAGGCCCGAATAGAGCAGCTTGCCGTTGGCCGTGCAGTTCAGGGCCACGCCGCCGGCCATGGCCAGCTTGCGCAGGCCGCTCTGGCGCGCGAAGTGGGCGCAGATGTGGTGGATCACCTGGTTCAGGCAGTCCTGCAGGGAGGCCGCCAGGTCGCGGTGGGCGTCGGTGATATCGGCCTCGGGGTCGCGCGCCGGCAGCAGCTTCTCGCCGAGCAGGGCGCGGGTCTTGCCGTAGGTCTCGCGCTCCAGCGGCGTCTCGTTCAGGCCGAGGCAGGGGATGCGCAGCGAGCCGTCGTCGTGCAGCTCGACCTGCTCCTCGAAGAAGCCCTGGAAGCGCGCCGGGTCGCCGTAGGGCGCCAGGCCCATGATCTTGTATTCGTCGCTGTTGAAGTCGAAGCCCAGGTGCAGCGTCACCAGGGAGTAGAGCACGCCGATCGAGTGGTCGGCACTCTGCTTGTGGATGCACTCGAGCCTGCCGCCCTTGCCGTGCCAGACCGAGATGCTGTGCACCTCGCCCATGCCGTCGAGCACGGTGACCAGGCAGTCGTCCCAGCCCGAGGTGTAGTAGGCGCTGGCGGCGTGCGCCAGGTGATGCTCGACGTGGTGCACCTTGTCGGCGGCTTCGCCCAGCTCGGGCAGCGAGTCCCGGACCCGCCGCAGCAGGGCCTCGCGGGAATAGACCTCCCGGTAGCGCCGCTTGGCCAGCTCGGTGCGCGAGTGCGGGAACTTGTAGGGCCGGTAGTCGAAGGCGTGGACGAAGGCGTCGATCTCGCCCAGCTCGAGGCCGGCGCTGGCGGCGCAGTAGCGGATCGCGCCGGCCGGGAAGGCGCCGCTGTGCTTCTGGCCGTTGAAACGCTCCTCGGCGCCGGCGGCGACGATCTCGCCGTCGACCAAGAGGGCGGCGGCGGAGTCCTGGCCCTGGACGATGCGCAGGTCGCGCAGGTCCATGTCCGGGAACTCGCCCGCCTTGAACGCCATGGCGTTCTCGAAGCCGCTCCAGCCGATGATCTTCATGCTGCTCCCGGATCCTGTTGGGCGCCGCGGCCGCGGGGGCCGGCGCCGGGCCAGCCCGCGCGCGGCGCGGGCGCGAAACGATCATGCAGGGGGTAATGCCACCTTAACGATTGCCGTGCCATGTCCCTGGCACTCCCTAGCGTTAGCGTTGACGCTTTTCGATTGCAATGGCTAGACTCCGCCCGCCGCAGACCCCGGAATGCTCCTCGTCGAGCGGAAATCGCGTCGATATCTCAGAACCTTGCGTCTCTCCCAGCGGCGCTGTCGCGAGGCGCGGAAGGACCGTTCAGGCGTGAAGGCAGCCAACCCGGAAAATCTCGTGAGCGGCTTCGTGGAGTCCGCCCGCCGTTTCCCCGATCGGCCCGCGCTCTTCGTCGATTCCGAGCACCTTTCCTACCGCGACCTGGCCGGCGGCGCCGGCAGCATAGCCTCGACAATCCTTAATTTATCGTCGACGGCTGGCGCCCTGGGCGCGCTCCTCGCCTACCGCAGCCGGACCGCCTACGCCGGCATCCTCGGCATCCTCCTGGCCGGGCGCGGCTACGTCCCGCTCAACCCGCGCTTCCCGGCCCTGCGCAGCCGCAAGATGCTCGAGCAGAGCGGCACCGACGTCCTGGTGGTCGGCCCGGAATGCCTGGAGAGCCTGGCCGAGCTGCTCGAAGACGGGTCGCGGCCGCTGACGATCCTGCTGCCGGAGGTCGCCGGCGAGGCCGTCGCCGCCTTGGCCGCGCGCCACGGCGCCCACCGCTTCGTGGCGCGCGAGGACATGGCAGCGCCGGACGGCCTCCCGGCGCCGCCGGCGGGCGCGGGCGGCGAGGCGGTCGCCTACCTGCTCTTCACCTCGGGCAGCACCGGCGATCCGAAGGGCGTGCCGGTGCTGCACCGCAACGTCCGGGCCTACGTGGCCTACACGGCGGAGCGCTACGGGGTCGGCTGCGAGGACCGGCTCTCGCAAGCCTTCGACCTGACCTTCGACTTGAGCGTGCACGACATGTTCGTGGCCTGGGAGCGCGGCGCCTGCCTCTACTGCATCCCGGAGTCGGCGATCGCCAACCCGGCGCGCTTCATCCGCGACCGGGCGCTGACGCTCTGGTTCTCGGTGCCCTCGGCCGCCGGCATCATGTCGCGCCTGCGGATGCTGCGGCCGGGCGTGTTCGCCAGCCTGCGCTACAGCCTGTTCTGCGGCGAGGCCCTGCCGGCCAAGACCCTGCAGGCCTGGCGGCAGGCGGCGCCGCAGTCGGTGATCGAGAACCTCTACGGGCCGACCGAGGCGACCATCGCCATCACCAACTACCGCTGGGACGAGGCGGCCTCCGAGGCGCGCTGCCGCAACGGCATCGTGCCCATCGGCTGGGCCTTCGAGGGCCAGAAGGCCTGCGTGGTCGGCGAGGACCTGGTGCCGCTGGCGCCCGGCGGGTCGGGCGAGCTGCTGCTCCACGGCAGCCAGGTGACGCCCGGCTACTGGCACAACCCGGCGCAGACCGCGGCGCGCTACGTCACCCTCGGCGACGGCCTGACCTGGTACCGGACGGGCGACCGCGTGGTCGAGGAGCCGGACGGCTGCCTGATCTACCTCGGCCGGCTCGACGACCAGGTGAAGATCCGCGGCTACCGGGTCGAGCTGCAGGAGATCGAATCGGTCTTGCGCCGGGTCTGTGAGTCGGAGCAGGTTGCCTCCGTCGCCTGGCCCGTGGAGGATGGCATCGCCGAGGGCGTGGTCGCCTTCGTCTGCGGGCCGGCCGAGGGCGACGAGGACGCGATCGTCCGGCGTTGCCGCGAGGCCCTGCCGGAGCACATGGTGCCGCGCAACGTCCGCTTCATCGCCGAAATGCCGCGCAACGCGAACGGCAAGATCGACCGGCGCAAGCTCCTGATGACCTTGGAAGAGACGGCAGGCGAATGAGCGAAGGCCTCGAAAAGGAAGAGCTGATCCGGCGCGCGGCTGCCTGGATCCTGGAGAACAGCCCCAACGCCAGGGCCGCGAAGGTGGAGATCGCCGCGACCACGCCGTTGCTGCAGGAGGGGCTGCTCGACTCGCTCGGCCTGGTCGACCTGCTGGCCTTCCTGGAGAAGGCCACCGGCAACGAGATCGATCTCTTCGAGCTCGACGAGGACGAGGCCATGACCCTGGAAGGGCTCTGCCGCAGCGCGACCGGCGAGAGCCCGGGCCCTGGGCCCCAATGATCGACGCCGCGCACCGCCTGCCGGCCCCGGCCGGGCGCCGGCCCTGATCCCGGCGAGGGTGGGGCATGCTGTCGCGGCTCGCGTCGGCGCTGCCGCCGGCCCAGAAGGAACGGGCCAAGGCCCTCTACCGGCAGGCCAGGGCCGCCTACATCAAGCGCTTCAGGAGCTACGAGTCGGAGGCGCTGGTCGCGACCCTGCGCGGGCTCGGCGTCGCGCCGGGCGACGCGGTCATGGTCCACGCCGCCTATTCCGGCGCCAACGGCTTCCTGGGCTCGCCGCTGCAGTTCCTGGCCGCGCTGCGCGCCGCGGTCGGCGAGCAGGGCACCCTGCTGATGCCGACCTCGCCCTACGGCGGCATGACCATCGACTACCTGCGCAGCGGCGAGGTCTTCGACGTCCGCCGCTCGCCCTCGCGCATGGGCATCCTCTCCGAGCTGCTGCGCCGGCAGCGCGGCGCGCTGCGGAGCCTCAACCCGGCCCATCCGGTCGCCGCCGCCGGGCCGCGGGCGGCCTGGTTCGTCGCCGGCCACGAAAGCTGCCTGTTCTCCTGCGGGCCCGGCTCGCCCTTCGAGAAGCTGGTCGAGGCGGACGCCAAGGCCCTGTTCGTCGACTGCGGGCTGCTCTATTTGATGTTCTTTCATTACCTCGAGCACAAGGTGCACGAGGCCCTGCCCTTCCCGCTTTACAGCGACGAGGTGCACGAGATGGCGGCGATCGATGCCGAGGGTCGGGAGACCAGCGTGCGAACCCGGCCCTTCACCAAGGTGGCGCGCGACGCCCGGCGCTTCGAGCTGCTGGAGGAAGAGCTGCGCGCGCGCCGGCGGATCGCCGAAGCCCGCATCGGCAACACCGCGCTGGCGCTGGTCCGGATTCGCGACAGCGTCGAGGCCACCGAGCGGATGGCCGAAGCCGGCCGGTATTTCTATGACCTGGGCTGAGTCGGGAGCGGTCCGGCGGGTCGGCCGGCCCCGGGCGGTCGTGCCATGAGCGACGAGCCGCGGCCGCGCCTGCTCGACCCCTTGAGGCGCCTGCGCGACTACCTCGTGCTGCCGACGACCGCGAAGCTGGAGAGCTTCCGGGATCGCGCCGGCCTGCCGGCCGAGGATCCCGGCATCGATGCCGCGGTCGCCGGCGCGCTCGACTGGCTCGGGCGGGCGCAGGACCGCTCGCCGAGCCGGGACGGCGGGGTCGCCCACTCCTTCAGCCTGGTCAAAGGCTGGGCGGCCTCCTACCCCGAGACCACCGGCTACATCGTGCCGACCCTGCTTGACTGCGCCGCGCTCCTAGGCGACGAGGCGCTGCGCGAGCGGGCCCGGCGCATGCTCGATTGGCTGGTGGCGATCCAGTTTCCCGACGGCGGCTTCCAGGGCGGCCGGATCGACGCGCCCGTGGTCGTGCCCGTCACCTTCAACACCGGGCAGATCCTGCT
Source organism: Chromatiaceae bacterium (assembly GCA_028277905.1). GTDB lineage: Bacteria > Pseudomonadota > Gammaproteobacteria > Chromatiales > Chromatiaceae > Thiohalocapsa. Next base: position 8,804 of record JANQFI010000242.1, read on the forward strand.
CGGCCTGGCCCGCGGTGCGCAGGACTTCGGCGAGCCCTACCTGGCGGCCATGCACAAGGCCGCGGCCTGGCTGGCGACGACGCAGGACGAGGACGGCTGCTGGCGCAAGCACCCGACGCCCTTCGCCGAGCCGGGCGAGAAGGCCTACGAGACCCACGTCGCCTGGGGCCTCTTCGAGGCGGCGCGCGTGGCCCCGGAGCGCGGCTACGAGACGGCCGCCAGGGCCAACATCCGCTGGGCCCTGACCCAGCAGCGCGAGAACGGCTGGTTCGAGAACTGCTGCCTGTCGGATCCCTCGCGGCCGCTGACCCACACCCTCGGCTATGTCCTGCGCGGCCTGCTCGAGGCGCACCGCTTCAGCCCGGACGGGGCCCTGCTGGAGGCCTCGCGGCGCACCGCCGATGGCCTGCTGGGCGCCGTCGATGCCGAGGGCTTCCTGCCGGGCCGGCTGCGGTCGGACTGGGCGGCGGCCGCGCCCTGGGCCTGCTTGACCGGCAGCGTGCAGGTCGCCCACTGCTGGCTGATGCTCTACGAGGTCACGGGCGACGCCCGCTACCGCGACGCCGCCTACGCCGCCAACCGCTACGTCCGCCGCACCATGAAGCTCGACGGTCCGCCCGACCGGCGCGGTGGCGTCAAGGGCTCCTTCCCGATCTTCGGCGATTACGGCAAGTACCAGTACCTCAACTGGTCCTGCAAATTCATGATCGACTCGAACCTGTTCGAGAAGCGCCTTCGGGCGGCCGAGGCCGGTTAGGCGGCCAGTCCGGCGCGATCGGGCGCGTCGGGGCCGGGCCGAAGATCGGTCTGTCGACCGGGCTTCCGACAGGCCCGCTTTCGGATGCAAAGCGGACATGGGAGCCGATGCGCGCGGACGTCCGCTTCTAGCCAACAGCGGTCTTGGGAGGACTTGTGGTAGCCTCCATAAGGAGGCGATTCTTGACCACACTCGCAATTCATCACCAGACAACCTACCGATACCACGCACCGATGGAGTTCGGTCCGCACAGATTGATGCTTCGTCCACGCGAGAGCCGCAGTTTGCGTCTTATCGCGCATGATCTGACGCTGAAGCCCGCTGCGACCGTCGCATGGGCGCACGATGTATCCGGCAATGCCGTTGCGACTGCGATGTTTCATGAGATGTCGGACACGCTCGTCATCGACAGCTTTGCCGAGCTCACGCTCGACGTCGAACAGTGGCCCGTCTTCGATATCGCTGCGTCAGCAGCGAACTACCCGTTTCTCCTAACAGAGGATGACATGACGGACCTAGGCGCTTTGCGACTTCAAAGCTATCTCGATTCATCCGGGCAGCTTCGCGCGTGGGCGCAGGGATTCGTTGCAGGAAACCCGACAGACACACTTGCCCTGCTTAAGGATATCTGCGCCGGCGTCGCAGTGCGGGTCGCCTATGAAGTTCGCGAAGGGGAGGGCACCCAATCACCAGAGCAAACGCTCGCTCGTGATCACGGTTCATGCCGCGACTTCGCCGTCCTCTTCGTGGATGCTGTACGAAGTCTTGGTTTTGGTGCGCGGATCGTATCGGGATATCTCTACGATCCGAATCGGGACGCGCTTGGTTCAGCCGGTTCTGGATCGACTCATGCGTGGGCAGAGGTCTATGTGCCCGGCGCGGGTTGGATTACGTTTGATCCAACCAATCGAAGTGTCGGTGGTTTCAATCTCATCCCGGTTGCCGTCGCTCGCCACATTCGGCAGACGATGCCTGTATCCGGCAATTTCGTCGGTGGTCGAGATGCGTTGGAAGGGATGGACGTGCGAGTGGAAGTTGCGCACTCCGAATCGTCACCACACGCGCACGTTGACACTGAAGCATGTTGAAGACCGCGTCGGATCAGCCCTTGCCGTAGTGCGACCCATCCAGGCACGTCCGCCTTGGGTCAGGAGCAGACTTAGTCGCCGTGCCCTGGAGATGTCCGCTATCGGGATCTAATCGGACCTCCAGAATCGGAAATCGGATATCGCTCCGAAAATGTGACAATTCGGAGGTAAAGCTAACAATTGGGCAGGCCACCCGAACCGGCGAGTCATAGCCATTGGCGGGCATCCAGAAACCGCAAAACCGGACAACAAATCGCATCAACTGAGTGTGTCGATGATTCTTACACTTTTTCGGGGAGAACCCTGAAAACTGTCGGAGTTCTTTACGATCCGCGCTTCTGGCCGCGTCAAGCATAGGAATAGGTTGTTGATATTCATCGAAACCCAATTGTTGGCATGAGAATTGCTGCAACTCTGAGAAAACAAAGGATCCTTGGAGGGCGCCGTGCTTAGGACCATAAGACATGCGGCAACTATCGCTGTATCTGTTACGGCACTAAGCGTGGTGGCGATACCGGCAAACGCTACAATTATAGCAATGGGTGACATTACGCCGGCCCTTAGCCTGACAAATGCAGCTCCGAACAGCGCCACTCCCGGCAACCAACAGTTCTTTAGTAACGTCTTGGGAAGCGGCACACAGGTTGTCGTTCAAGATTCGATCGGGAACCTCTTCGTCGGTCCGGAAATAAGCAGCTTCTACAGTGGCCTGACCGGTGTTAGCTCAACCTTGCTGGCGAGCGGCGCGGCTATTACCGCGACGAATCTGGCAGGTGTGGATCTCTTGATAACCCCTACTCCCCAGGACGCGTTTTCGGGTGCCGAGATCGCGGCGATTAGCGCCTTGATTGCGGGGGGTGGGACCTACTTCGTTCTGGACGAAGAGCTGAGCGGCGGTTTCGCTAACAGCAATGCTGCGCTGGCTGCTTTGGGCAGCGCGCTTATGATAAGCGGCCCCTTTTTTGACGTCGGAAGCCAAACCTCGACAGGATCTGAAATTGCGGCTCATCCGCTGACAGCAGGAGTTGCGTCCTTCAACTATGGCGCTGCGCATCAGATTTCCGGCGGCACGTCGCTCTTTTTTTCCAATGGCGGAACACCCTACGCGCAGGTCGAAGGATTTACGTCCACGTCCATATTCGAGCCCGGGACGCTAGGCATCTTTAGCCTTGGCCTTGTCGCTCTCGGTTTCGCGCGACGCAAATGGATGAACTAGGCCGGTTCAAACTTGAATGTGTATAGACGGCGGTTCTTCGGGGCCGCCGTTTTCATTTGCGCTCCTTCCGACTTGGGTCAGGAGCAGACTCAGTCGCCGTGCCCTGGAGATGTCCGCTATTGGGATCTAATCGGACCTCCAGAATCAGAAATCAGATATCGCTCCGAGAACGTCAGGATTCGGAGGTAAAAGAGAACGTGGCCTGTCCCCGTTCACGCTAACCCGTTAATCGCGAGCGGGGGATGTCATCGGCAGACTCTGTCGTAGTTCCCCGTCCAGATCCGGGTTTCCCTAAGGCCAAGGAAGTCCGCGGCATCGACGTCGCCTTCCCCGTTGTGGTCGAGATTGGCAAACGCCTCGATGTGGTCGATCGACTCGGCCCAATCCCTACAGAAGCCGGGCTTCTTGCCCTCCTCGATATCGCCCGATTCGATCTGATTTTGCAAAGCTGTGACCACCTTCTCCACCGCGGGTTTCAAGCGCGCGTGCTGCCGTCTGCCGGCGGCGGAAAAAGTGGTGTTATCCCGGGGGGCCATGAGAGTCTTACCCGCAAGGATCGACTCCATGAAGATGTTCTCCATTTTGGCGGCCTTGCCCGAGTCCGCCTGCGCCTCGCCGAGTGGCGCCAAGGCGCTGGCCAACGCCGGCAGAAGCATGGCTACGCCGAGCGTCCGAAGGGTTTCACGTATCTCGATCATGGCTTCTGGTTTCCCGTGCTGGGAGGATGACCTATCTCCGTCCAGTCGCTTCTAATGCAAGCCGCCTGACCAGGCCATGAACGCGGCCACCAGGGGCGACCTCGTCAAATGGGTGAGATCACGTGGAGTCACGTCGCAGCGAGCGGCCGTGGCGAGACCTGGCGCTTCACGGCTTCCTATTCCAAAGAGCTTCTCGGACTCATGAGACCTGTGCGCGGGCATAACTCCCGATGTCCGATTTGGGTCAGGAGCAGACCTAGCCGCCCATAGATTAGGATGTCTGCTATTGGGGGTGGACCGGACGTGGCAGGCGGTCGGTCCCAAAATCCGCTTCTAGGCGGGAGCAGGCGTACGCCAGCCTTATAGTCTCTCGGGGCCGGCGGCGGAGCCCAGCCTTTGCTACGCGGGGCTCCGCCGGTTCGTTTGTCCGTTAGCCGTGGCAGACGCAGCCCGTGTGTTCGCAGCCGGCGCCCTTGGGGTGCCCCTCGGCACAGTCGTCGCTGCAGTAGTTGCGCCCGGCCTTCTTCACGGCGCTGTCGACGTCGACAATGCAAACGCAATCGGCACAGGCACACTTTTGCTGGGTCACGGTCACCATCAGTCTTCTCCTTCGTGCGGCTCGTCGGAGCCGTCATGTTCGTGGACGAAAAGGTGGTCGATCATGATCTTGAGAACATCGCGCACGCAGGCATCCGCCATCGAGTAGAACACCTGCTTGCCCCGCCGCTCCGCCCGCAGCATGCGCGCG
>JANQFI010000258.1 GCA_028277905.1 Chromatiaceae bacterium
GAATGGCGCAGGATTTTCGCTCGCCTTCAAGGAGCGGCAGCGGGCGCATAGTCGAGCTCTGTGCCCGCTGCCGCGACGCAGAAGGCGGGCGAAAAGACAGGCCAGGCAGTATGTTTGTTGACAGAAATCGCCTTAGCAGCCGGCTGCCGTCGTCTGCCAAACCGGGCAAAGGCGGCCCCGCGATCAGATCGTGGACGCGATGAGCTGGACATGCAAGACTCGGTAGATCCTTGGAGAACCTGACAGAACCCTGCAGAAGGGTCAAGGGCCCTGCGGCCGTACCGTGTTAGCATCTGCGGCCATCACACTAGCTCGCACTCGGGGCTCCCATGAACAACGTCCGCAGCTACCAAGGACTGGAGCCGCGCATCGCGCCGGACGCCTACATCGATGAGACGGCTGTGGTGCTCGGCGACGTGGAGATCGGCCAACAGGCGTCCATCTGGCCCATGGCGGTGGTGCGTGGCGACATTCACCGCATCTACCTGGGTGCCGGCAGCAATATCCAGGACGGCAGTGTGCTGCACGTCTCGCATGACAGCCGCTTCCTGCCGGGCGGTGCACCCACCATCGTCTATGATCGGGTCACCGTCGGCCATCATGCCGTGCTCCATGGCTGTGAAGTGCACGACCACTGCCTGGTGGGCATCGGTGCCCGGGTGCTGGATCGTGCGGTGCTGCGCCCGCGGGTGATGCTCGGCGCAGGCGCCCTGGTGCCGCCTGGCAAGAAGCTCGATGGCGGCTGGCTGTACGTGGGCGCGCCCGCCAAGCCCGTGCGCACCCTGACGGACCTGGAGCTGGAGTACCTGGACTACGCCGCGCTGCACTACATGGACCTTGCGGTCCGGCACCGCGCCACGGCCGGCTGACGGGGCGTCGCGGTCCGCGCAGTTGCCGACCCATTCTGCAGCCCTTGGCAAAGACCAGCAGCCTTGGCATCCCGGCCTGAGCATCTGCGTCCCGGCATCCTGCTGCCCTTTGTGCTGGTCGCAGGGCTGGCGGCGGTCTTGGCCTGGCTACTCTGGCCCTGGCATCCGGCCGGCGACGAGGTCGGGGCGCCGGCGCACGGCCGGCTGGAGCTCGCCGAAGCACCCACGGGTGGCGACTTCGAGCTGGATGGCGCGCAAGGCTCGGTGGCGCTGTCAGACTTCCGCGGCAAGGTGGTGCTGCTCTACTTCGGCTACACCTGGTGCCCGGATATCTGCCCGACCAACCTGGCCATCATCGCATACGCGCTAAAGCAGTTGACGGCCGCGGAGCGCGCGCAGGTGCAGGCGCTCTTCGTCAGCGTCGACCCGGCACGGGACAACCCTGAGCGGTTGGCGGAGTATGTCGCCTATTTCCACCCGGGCATCCTCGGCGCCACCGGCAGCGAGGCGCGGCTGGCCACCGCGGCTGCGCGCTTCGGCGCCGCCTACCGGCGCAGGGAGCAGCGCGATTCGGCCATGGGCTACCTGGTGGATCACTCGTCGCTTACCTATGTCATTGACCAGCAGGGGCAGCTGGTCGAGACGCTGGCGCACGCGACGCCCGCGTCCGAGATCCTCGCCATGGTGCGCCGGTTGCTCGGGCGGGCCGGTTCATCCGCGGGATCCGGGTGACGCCCGAGATGGGCTTGGTCGCCGTTGGCGCCAGGAACTTCCGTGGGCCGGCTGCGTCGGTAGCCTGCACGAGCTCGCGCAAGCCATTGACCCATATCGCTGGTGACTGATATATATGAAAGGCTTTACTTGGTCGGTTCTGGCGCACAGCCAAGCACGGGCCGACCCTGATGCAACCACCATCGACTCACAAGGTGCCATGAAGATTCCGCTGATTTCAGCACTCGCCGCCGCCGCACTGCTCACGGGCGGATACACGCTCGCGGCAGATGTGGCCGGCCTTGGCGGCGACCCGGAAAAGGGTAAAGAGAAGGCCAACACGATCTGTATGGCTTGCCACGGCATGGACGGCAACGGCATGCCCGCTATGCCGGTGTGGCCGAAGCTTGCTGGCCAGCACTCGTTGTACATCTACAAGCAGCTGATGAACTTCAAGAACAACGAGCGGCAGAACGCGCAGATGTACCCAATAGTGATGGGATTGACCGAGGACGATGTCAAGAACCTGGCCGCCTACTATTCGACATTGGAGCAGTCCAACGGCACCGCCGAAGCGGAGTTGGTGGAGAAGGGTGAGCAGATCTATCGCGCCGGTAATCCTCAGACGGGCGTGCCCGCCTGCAGCGGCTGTCACGGTCCCGCGGGCATCGGCAGCAATCTCGCCAAGTTCCCGCGCATTTCCGGGCAGCACTCCGAGTATCTTGCGCAGACGCTGAAGTACTTCCGCTCTCAGGAACGCGCCAACGACCCCAATGGCATGATGCGCGGCGTGGCCGCCAACATGACCGACGAGGAGATCGAGGCGGTAGCGTCCTACGTCGAAGGACTCGGTCGCTGAGGCCTTCGCACATCACCCTGATCACCCTGCGCCGCAGACCTCAGTCGGTGCTCGATCCGGCGGCCCCGAGCACGCTTGCGTCGATTTCCGCCGCCGGCGGCCGCGGACCCGCCGGGATCGAAATCTGGATTGGGATCGCGAGCGATGAGGATCCCGATCCCAATCCGCAGCCGCTTCATTCGTCGCATTTCGTTGCAGCCATGCCAGCCACTGCCGCGCTTGCAGGCCCTAGCGGCCTGCCCTGATTCTCTGATCGGCAGGGCCTCATCGTCTCGATTCGAACGGTGGTCGCGAGCATTAAGGCGATTGCCGGAAACAAATATACCGAATGGCGCAGGATTCTCGTCCGCCTTCGCGAAGCGGCAGCGCGTGCATAGTCGCGCTCTGCGCCCGCTTCCGCTCTCTGAAGACGAGCCAAGTTCGAAGGCGAGCGACAATGCTACGCTGCCCGGTATATTTCTCTCCGGCAATCGCCTAATCCTGCACGTAGAAGAAGCTCCAGGGGCCGACGCCGAGCCCCACCAACGCCTGCATCAGCGCCGGCAGCGGTCGCGCCTCGCCGGGGAAGACCTCCTCGATCAGCACCAGGCTGCGCCCGGCGCCGGCGTGGCGCCCCCAATGCCAATGGTGAATGGCGTGCGCCGAGTCGCAGGCGTCGCAGCACAGGGACGCGCGTGCGTCACAGCTCCGTCCTGGAAGATCCGAGCTTACACCGGGCATCGGCAATCGTTCCTGCCAGGGGCGCAGCGGTGCGGCGCAGGCCGGACAGCGAGGCGGGCGGCTGTTGCGGCCCCAGAGCAGGCGTGGTGCCGGGCTGGTCGACGGGATTAGGAGCCAGGGACCGACGATGGTCACTGCCGTCTCGATGTTGTCGAAGCGCACCGCGCAGCCGGTGAAGCCAACGAGGGTGGCCAAGGCCGCTCCAGCGTGGAGGCCTCCGCCACCGTCGCGCGGCGCTCCGGCAAGGCCGGTTTCCCTGAGTAGTGCATTGGTCGTTGCCTGATCTGCCGCTTGCAGCGGATCCGCCGGCGTCAGCACCATTCGCCCCGTGTGCAGGGAACCAAGAGCAGGTATCATCCGATCCTCACAGGGTTTGATGGCGTGATAACGGCCTGCCCCACTGAATGGCCGCAGGAGTCACCGCATGTATCCAGTCGCCGTGTTTTCCGCCGCCCGGCAGCGGCGCGCCCTTGGTGCGGGACTGCTGTTGATCGGTCTGGCGGGCGGGCCTGTGTCCGCGGTGCAGGCCGAGTCCTTCGCGTCCGTCATCAAGGGCGGTGACGCCCGAGCCCTCGAGGCCTGGGGGCGTCGCTTCGAGCACGGCGAGGGCGTCGAGCGCAACATCGACCACGCCATCCGCATCTATTGCAAGGCCGCCGCCAAGGGCAGCGCGCTGGCAAGCTATCACTTGGGCTGGATCTACGCCAACGGGCGCGCCGGCGCGCGCGATGACGTCCTCGCCGCGGCCTGGTTTCATCGCGCCGCGCAGCAAAACGACCCGCATGCCAAGCGCATGCTGGAACGCCTCGGCCAGAAGGGCAAGCCCCGGCGTGCGGCGGTCTGCCTGTTGTCCGACGGCGGCCGCGCCAACGCCAAGGGCGGCATCGTCGGGCCGACGCGCGGCCCTGCCGGCCGCGGCGGCGTGCGCCAGGTCGCCATCACCCGCGAGCATCCGGCCAAAGGACGTGTGGCGCAGCTGGTGCGACGGCTAGCGCCGGAGTATCGGCTGAATCCCGATCTGGTGCTGGCCCTGATCGAGGTGGAGTCCAACTTCAACCCGCATGCCCGCTCGCCGAAGAATGCCCAGGGGCTCATGCAGCTGATGCCGGAGACCGCCGAGCGCTTCGGGGTCCGCAACATCTGGGACCAGGAGCAGAATATTCGCGGTGGCATGGCCTACCTGCGCTGGCTAATGCGCTGTTTCGGCGGCGACCTGGAGCTCGTGCTTGCCGCCTACAACGCCGGCGAGGGCGCGGTTGAGCGCCACGACGGCATCCCGCCCTATGCGGAGACGCAGCGCTATGTTCGGCGTATCATGGAGCGTCTGAACTGACCCTGACCTTCTGATCACGCCGATCTGATCACGCCAACCTGATCAAACCAAGCTGATCAGGCCAATGGCTCGCCCGCCGTCGAGCCGTGGCGTGGCAGCCCGTCCCGACTGAAGTTACAGGTCTTCCAGGCGCATGTCCGCACCCGAAAGCCGCTTCAGGCTCCCACTTCCAACGCGCTTGTCGCTCCTGCTGGCCGGGCTGCTCTGGGTCGGGCAAGCCGCCGCCGCGGTGAGCCCGCCCGCGTCCGACGAGGCGCCGGCGGTGCCACCCAGCATGAATGTGCATTACCTGGATGCGGACGTGCAGCACTGGCGGAGCATCTTCGAGAGCTCGGGCCGCGAGCTGTTCGATCGCCGCTTTGAGATCCTGGCGGCGCTGGACCTGCTTCCGGGCATGCGGGTCGCGGACGTGGGTGCGGGCACCGGGCTCTACACCATGCTCTTCGCCCGGGCGGTCGGCACCGCCGGAAAGGTGTACGCGGTGGACATCTCCCCCAACTTCATCGACTCCATTGAGGAGCGCGCTGCCGCTTACCGCGCAGACAACGTGGTGGGCGTCGTCAACAACGAGCGTAGCACCGAGCTCCCGCCGGGCAGCATCGACCTCGTGTTCCTGGCGGACACCTACCACCACTTTGCCTATCCGCGCAGCATGCTCAGGTCCATCCACACCGCCCTGGTGCCGGGTGGTGTGCTCGCCATCCTGGATTTCCGCCGGCAACAGGGCTTCAGCAGCGACTGGGTGATGGGCCATGTGCGTGCTGGCCGCGCCGAGGTGCTCGAGGAGGTGCGGCGCGCCGGCTTCGAGTATCTGGACGAGCCACTCGAGCTCCACACCAACTATTTCGTGCGTTTTCGCAAGCTGGGAGACTGACGCCCGCCGTATACGCGAAGCGCCGGCCTGGATGCAGCGCGCGGCCTGGACCCCCTGTGGGAGCACCTGTGCCGGCTGGAGCTGCAGAGCCCGATGCAGGCGAGGACGGGATGCTGGCCGTTACTGCGGCAGGCCGCGCAGGCCGGGTAAGACCTTGTTCTCGATGAGTCGGGCGCCCAGCCCGCCCAGGGAGCCGCGGAGCAGCGGGTTGTCGGTGATCGGGGTCCCGTGCCAGCGCTCGGCGGCGTCTGCGAAGGTGGTGACGCGAAACCGCTCGGGGTGTGCCGCCAGGTAGGCGCAGAGCCGCTCCAGACGGGACTGCCGGACGGGGTCCGGGCGGTACTGCAGCTGGCCGCCGTGGCCGTTGGGTAGCGCGACGCGGAAGTCGTGAGGATGCAGCAGCACGACCACGGGCCCGACGCGGCGCCGGTGGGCGGCGTCCAGCACCGCGCGCATTTCGCGGAATGCGGAGCCGGTGGCGGTGAGCAACAGCAGGCGCTTACCGGGCACAGGCGCGCGGTAGGTGGTCACGGGGACCTCGGTGACGCCGTCGATGCGTTGCACGCCGGCGTAGCAGCGAAGCTCGGGCTCGGCCGGCTCGCTCAGGCCCACGCCGATGTTGGACGCGAGTCGCAGGCCCGCGCGGCGCATGCCCGCATAGAGCACGCGCCCGACGTTCAGGTTGCCGGAGCGAAAGGCGATCGGCCGTGTGCCCGAGAGCCGCTCGAGGATGCCGGCACCGTCGTCGAGCCAGGCGGCGATCTCCTCGGCGGAACGGTCGGTGAAAACGTCCCGTGGCCGTACCTCGTTGGCCAGGGCCTGGCGCCAGGCCGGAAACTTGAAGTACAGCCAGACCGGGTGCAGGTGCAGTTGCACGTCCTGCCCGTGCGCCTGCATTCGGCGGATGATTGCCGTCATGGGCGCATCGCCGAAGTGGTAGGTATTGAACACCTCGGTGAAGAAGGTGCCCTTGAGCCCATGGCGTTCCAGACACTCCAACAGGAAGCCGAGGCCTTGGGAGTGGCCGCGCGCGTTGCCTTCAACCCATTCCGTGCCGAGCGGCTCGCGGTCGGGTTGTGTCAGTGCGTTGTTGACCGTGAACTCCACGTCCACGGTGAGGCAGACATCGATAGGTCGATCCGTCACCGGGTGTTCCTGCTGCGGGTGGAGGGGTGCGGCGGGCGCACTCGAACGATGGCCGTCTATGCTAACGCAAAGCGTTCCGGCTCGGCACCTAGGCCTTAGGCGATTGCCGGAAACAAACATACCAAATGGCGCAGGATTTTCGCTCGCCTTCAAGGAGCGGCAGCGGGCGCATAGCCGAGCTCTGCGCCCGCTGCCGCGACGCAGAAGGCGGGCGAAAAGACAAGCCAGGCGGTATGTTTGTTGACAGAAATCGCCTAAGCCCAGCGACAGGGTCCCGCAACCGATGCCGCCGGCCGGGGCTGCGGCCGGCGCATCGACCTGTTCTCCAGCCACCTACGCGCCGAAAACAGGCGTCATCCCAAGCATGTGCCGATCCGTTATGTCCTCGGCATCCGCAACGGTCAAGGCGGCGGGCAGCGCGGCACCATAGGAGATGGGCGATCAGGATGATGAGCCGGCTGATCAGCCCATCGCGCTCGCGACGACTCATGGCCTCCAGCTCGTCGCTACTCCAGCTCCGCGTCTTCCCCTTGGGCAATTCCCCCAGTCGGCGTTCGGGCGAGCCTGCGCTGGCGGGAGACGACGCGCGCGGGGATCAACGCCGCCGCGGTCCGCCGAACAGGGAGCCGAGCTTGCCGCGGGCCATCTGGCGACGGAGCTGGGCGCCGAGCGAGCGCATGGCGCTCACCGTGAAGGCCTTCCAGCGGCGTTTGCGGCGCGCGGCGGCTGGACGCGGGCTCGTGCCGCGGAGGCACCGGTATGGCCGCCGCGGCCTCGGCGGCTAGCGCCGGCCGAATGATCGTGGAATCGGCGGCCGAATGGGCGTGGAATACGCATGCGAGGTCAAAGGCTTGAAAGACATCTTACGTCGACGTGAGATATAGGCGGCCCTTGTCAAGAATGGGGGAATCCAGATGTCCGGTGACGTCATGCTGCATATCGAGCAGACCCCAAGCGCGGAGCAGCGCCAATCGCTGCTGGAGCACCTCAAGAACCGCCTGCACTTCACGGGCGATGTCCATGCGTCCGGCAAACCCCACCTGCTGTTCGTTCCCGTCGATCCGGCCAAGGCTCCGCGGCACAGCGTCCTTGCCGTCGTGCGCGAGCGCGGGTACGACGCCCGGCTGGTCGATCCGTGTCCCGTAAGATCGGCGCCATCGCCGAGCGCCTGGGGACCAAGGTGCGGACCCTGCGCTTGTACGAGGAGCAGGGGCTGGTGCACCCGCGCCGCACACCGGGCGGGGCGCGGGTCTACGACGAGGAGGACGAGCGGCGCTTCGCAGCCCTGTTGGCCCTTGCCCGGCTCGGCTGTTCGCTGGAGACGCTCGCGGATCTGGCCGGGATCCGACCGGCGAGCCGCACCGGCGACGAGGCAAGCCATAGAGTGGGTGAGAAGCTGTCGGCCATGGATGTCGAGCTCGAGGAACGCGCTCGGGGCATCGAGCGGCAGCGGGCCGATATCAGGCGGGCGCAGACGTTCGTTCAGGCTTGCCACGGCTGTCGGAAACGGCCGGTGCGCGCCGTCTGCGACGCCTGCGAGATCAGCAGGGGATTCGGTGACATCGGCGTCCTGCGGGTGGTCTGGGATGAGCCGGCACGCGACTGAAGTGCGGGTGCCCTGCCTCTACCGGCGCACCTGGCAGGACGGCTTCGGTGCCAGGGGCTGGAAGCTTGGCGGCACGGCCCATGATCCGGAGATCTTCGCCTCCACGGCGGCCACCGGGGAGCGCATCCCGACCTCGGTCTTCGTGCACGACATCCTCGATCACCTCCTCTGCGGGCTGGGACCGAGCGGACACCGCAACGAGGCCGTCGCCCTGCTGCAGCTGGCGGCGCGCACCGGCGCGGATCCGATGCCGGACTTTGCCCAGATGGTGGACGAGGATCTGTTGCAGAGACGTGTCCTCGGTGAGACCTTTCACGAGCTCCTGCCGCCGGAGCTGACAAAGACTCTGCCCGCCGGGATTCGCGACTGAAAGGCGATTGTCGAACGGCTGCAGGCGCAGTTGGGACCCGGTAGTTGTCAAGGTGAGTGTCGCTTCAACCGGTTCGCTCAATTCCAGTTGGCCTCCTGGCTGTAACTGTTCTCGGGGGCTTCGCGATCCTGGGGGCGCGGGGTCGACATGCGCGGCGAAACGGTCGGCCGCTCACTTCGCACTCCGCCCAGTCTCCCTGCGCCGCGCACCGGGTCAAGGTCGTACGTCCTCGCTCGTGCCTCGCTGCGGGCGCTCCACCTGGACCGGACCCGCGGCTCCGGGCGCCTGGCTGCGTGCGAAGCGAGCGACCGACCGCGGATGGCCACCGAGCCGGATACTGTGCGGGGACAGCACCGAGGTGGCAAGAGGTGCTCGCTCCCTCTCTCCCAAGTCAGCTATGGATAAGGGGTAGAGGCACCCAGGCGTCCGCAAAAAAAATGGGTAACCGTTCAGACCCCCCTGCCAACAACCCGCGCCTGAGAACCAAGAATCAGAGCGCAACCTTCGCATTGGCTGGAAATCGCTCGGCGGGTCTCTGAATGGTTGCGGGTCTATCATCCGCGAAACGCCATGATGCGACGGAAGGCCGAGGCGGAGCTGGCGCAGTCAGTTGTGCGAGAGGTCGACGAAATGCGGCACCGTTTGTCGGTCGGCAAGGCTTTGCCAACGGAAAGTGGACCTCTCTTGGCTGCCAACAAGAACAAAGGCACGCGGCAAGTTCAGTGTGAGTGCCTCTTCTGTGGAACCAAGTGGGATGGACATGATCCGGGGCTGAATAACTGTCCGAAATGCCGAACACACCGCAGGAAAAGACCTTCACTCCACGCACCCTTGTGCTGTTGTTCATTGTGATCGTTGTCGCCCCCTTGCTCCCGGTGTTAATCTCCCGCCGCTGGGGCTGGTGGGAAGCCTGGGTGTACGCTTGCATTTCCATCTTCGGCTTTGTTGTAAGTCGCGTGCTGGCCGCCCGGCGACATCCCGATTTGCTGTTGGAACGCGCTTGCTCCCTCCAACACCAGAACGTCGAGCCCTGGGACAAGGTACTCGCACCCTTGGTCGGCTTCGGAACCCTATTGATTCCGCTGACGGTCGGAATCGATGCAGGCTACGACGGGTCCCCGGCTTTCAGTCTGCCGGTGATACTAGGGGCGTTAATCATTCTGTTGACCGGCTATGTCATAGGCACCTATGCCATGATCGAAAACCGCTTCTTCTCCGGCGTCGTTCGCATCCAGACCGACCGCGACCACAAATTGGTATCGACTGGTCCTTACCAGTGGGTGCGGCATCCCGGTTACACTGGGGCACTTCTCGTCTCCCTCGCCACACCGATCGTTCTGGATGCACTATGGGCCTTCCTGCCCGCTTTATTTCTTCTGATTGTGCTCGTGATCCGAACCATGCTGGAAGATCGAGTCCTTCAGGAAGAGCTAGCAGGTTACCGCGATTATGCAACGCGGGTGCGCTACCGCTTGCTCATTGGCATATGGTGAATAAGGACGAGGTTGCGCCGTCGTCTCCCGGCCCTTGGGGAATTGCCTGAGTCGCAGTGGACATAGGCCAAGGTTTGCCGGGTCGTCGTCGGCCTTGCTGGCCGACCCCGCCGATGGGAAGGTCTCCCAGGAGAAAGCAGCCAGCGGTCCCTGCCCGAATTGGGAATCGCGCCAAACCGGACGGCCATTGTCAAACCGCGATTGGCCAGTTGGCCGCGCAAGTGGAGGTCGCCGCGGTCTGACGAGACTGCCCAAGTCCGGCCAGGAACCGCCGGCTCTGCAAGCGCACTGGCCTCAACCAACCGGATCAAAGGGTTTGGCGCCGGGGATGAAAACAACGTTCACGCCCAAGTTGTGGGGACTGTAGACAGTGGTTCGAATCAGCCATCCCCGGCCGTCTACAACCGCCTGTTCGGTCATGGTGCGAATCTTGGTTGTATCGTCGTAGCTGTCCTCGATCTCTTCGTATTCGAGCCGCATGGCAGACCTCGTTGCTCGGCAGGGGTAGGCTTAAGCATAGCCGCTCTACCGGACGCTGCACGGCTGAGCACAAGGGCCGAGGGCGCAAGTGGGGCCAGATCTGCGCTGGCGGCCGGCCGCGCACCCATCGACGCTTGCTACCGTCCTGACGGGCGTTACCGGGGCTAGCCTCCAATGAAACCATCAGCATCCTCTCACACTGTGATGCCCCAATCCGCCGATCGCGCAGCCCGGGTTGTGCGGGCCGAAGCCCGCACCATGCTCCTAGTCGATCAGTAATCCATGTCGCCCATGCCGCCGGGGGGTGTGGCCGGGGCCTTTTCCTCTTTCGGAAGCTCGGCCACCATGGCCTCCGTGGTGATCATGAGTCCGGCAATGGAGGCCGCGTTCTGCAGCGCCGAGCGAGCCACCTTGGTTGGGTCCAGGATACCCATCTCGACCAGGTCGCCGTAATCGCCGTTGGCGGCGTTGTAGCCGAAGTTGCCCTCGCCGTCGGCAACCTTGTGCAGGACCACGGAGGCCTCGGCACCGGCGTTGGCCACGATCTGGCGCAGCGGCTCCTCGAGCGCGCGATGGGCGATCCCGATGCCCACATCCTGATCGTGATTGGCGCCCCTGAGCCCTTGGAGCTTGTCCATGGCACGCACCAGGGCCACACCGCCGCCAGGGACGATGCCCTCTTCCACCGCGGCGCGGGTGGCGTGGAGGGCGTCCTCGACGCGCGCCTTCTTCTCCTTCATCTCCACCTCGGTGGCGGCACCGACCTTGATGACGGCGACACCGCCGGCGAGCTTGGCCAGGCGCTCCTGGAGCTTCTCGCGGTCGTAGTCGGAGGTGGTCTCCTCGATCTGGGCGCGGATCTGCTCGCAGCGGCCCTTGATGTCGGCTTCGGACCCGGCGCCGTCGATGATCGTGGTCTCCTCCTTGCCGATTTGCACCTTCTTCGCGGAGCCGAGCTCGCCGAGCGTGGCCTTCTCGAGCGTCAGGCCGACCTCCTCGGAGATGACAGTGCCGCCGGTGAGAATCGCAATGTCCTGCAGCATGGCCTTGCGGCGGTCACCGAAGCCCGGAGCCTTGACGGCGCAGACCTTGACGATGCCACGCATGGAGTTGACGACTAGGGTGGCCAGCGCCTCCCCCTCGACGTCCTCGGCCACCAGCAGCAGGGGCCTTCCGGCCTTGGCCACGGCCTCCAGCGCGGGCAAGAGGTCGCGGACATTGCTGATCTTCTTTTCATGCAACAGGACATAAGGGTCTTCCAACTCCGCCCTCAGGGTGTCCTGGTTGTTGATGAAGTAGGGCGAGAGGTAACCGCGGTCGAACTGCATGCCTTCGACGACATCCAGCTCGTTGTGCAGGCTCTTGCCCTCTTCGACGGTGATGACGCCTTCCTTGCCCACCTTTTCCATCGCCTCGGCGATGATCTGGCCGATGGACTCGTCGGCGTTCGCCGAGATGGTGCCGACCTGGGCGATCTCCTTGTTATCTGAGCAGGGCCTCGAGATCGCCCTGAGCTCGTCCACGGCAATCTCCACCGCCTTGTCGACCCCGCGCTTCAAGTCCATGGGGTTCATGCCGGCGGCGACGGCCTTGAGGCCCTCGCGGACCATGGCCTGGGCCAGCACGGTGGCGGTGGTGGTGCCGTCACCGGCGACGTCGGAGGTCTTGGAGGCGACCTCCTTGACCATCTGGGCGCCCATGTTCTCGAACTTGTCCTTGAGCTCGATCTCCTTCGCCACCGACACGCCATCCTTGGTGACCGTCGGAGCGCCGAAGCTCTTCTCCAGCACGACGTTGCGACCTCTCGGACCCAGGGTGACCCTGACGGCGTTGGCGAGAAGGTCGACGCCGTGCATGATGCGAGCGCGGGAATCGTCCCCGAAATGGATATCTTTTGCGGCCATTGCTCGTTGCCTCACGAAATCTGCGCGTGGAAAAAGTCGGATGTGCGAGCGTGCTTGCTCGATGAAAGCCTTGTTCGATGCAACCCTTACTCGATGACACCCATGATGTCGTCTTCGCGCATGACGACGACCTCGTCGCCCGAAACCTTCACCTCGGTGCCGGCGTACTTGCCGAAGAGGACCAGGTCACCAACCTTGACGTCCAAGGGGCGAACCTCGCCGTCGTCCGACATCTTGCCCTTGCCCACGGCGATCACTTCGCCCTGGATCGGCTTCTCCGTCGCCGAGTCAGGGATCACGATGCCGCCGGCGGAGGTTCGCTCTTCCTCCCGACGACGAATCACGACACGGTCATGTAATGGACGAATGTTCATCTGATTTCTGCCTCAACGATGGCGGGCTCACAAGCCCTTTGCAACAGGGTGTTAGCACTCGATGCGATCGAGTGCCAGCGCAAATCTACGACATTTTCGTCGCGCGTCAAGACACGTTTCGAGCTCGGGCCCGTTGCATGGTGCCTGAACGAGGGAACCCAGCGCAGCCCGTCGCCCATTGCACGCAGGGCCAGAGGTCAGATGATCGCTCGACTCACGACCGAGATCAGCCATCCCAACCACAGGCTGGTGATATACGGATTGTGTCTGAGTCGAGACCGTGCAGGCCGTCGCCGCCCTCGGATCACGCCCGCTAAGGCCGGCGCTTGCCTATACTCCGCGCTTTTGCCGGAGCCGCCTTGCCCAAGCTGAGCCTGTCCATCGCCAAGGTCGGAGCCGCGACCCTGTTGTCGCGCGTGCTGGGCTTTGTGCGGGATCTGCTCATCGCCCGGCTGTTCGGGGCCGATGGCGCGACGGACGCCTTTTTCGTCGCCTTCAAGGTACCGAATCTGCTGCGGCGGTTGTTCGCGGAGGGTGCCTTCGCGATGGCATTGGTGCCGGTGCTGCAGGAGTACCGGGAAGCTCGGTCTGGGGCCGAGCTCAAGAGCTTCATCGACCGTGCGGCCGGCACGCTGATGGTGCTGTTGCTCGGCGTGACGGCGCTGGGGGTGCTGGCGGCGCCGATCTTGGTGCTGGTGTTCGCGCCTGGCTTTGCAGCGGATGCGACCACCCACGAGCTGGCCACGGCCATGCTGAGGCTCACGCTTCCCTACCTCTTTTTCATCGGCCTGACGGCCCTTGCCGGCGGCATCCTCAACACCTACGAGCGCTTTGGCGTGCCGGCCTTCACGCCGGTGCTGCTGAACTTGGTGCTCATCGGCTGCGCGCTGTGGCTGGCCCCGCGCCTGGCGGAGCCCATGCTGGCGCTGGCCTGGGGGGTGTTGCTGGCGGGGCTGATCCAGTTGGCCTTCCAGTTGCCATTCCTCATGCGCCTTGGGTTGCTGCCGCGGCCGCGGCTCGGCTTATCCGATGCGGGCGTCCGGCGCATCGGTCGGCTCATGGGGCCGGCGCTGCTCGGGGTGTCAGTCGCGCAGTTGGCGCTGCTCATGGACACCTTGCTGGCGTCGTTTCTCACGACCGGCAGCATCTCCTGGCTGTACTACTCCGACCGGTTGGTGGAGCTCCCGCTCGGCATCCTTGGCGCCGGGCTCGGCACCGTAATCCTGCCGCAGCTGGCGCAGCGTAACGACGCCAGCTTCCGCGCCGAGTTCTCCGCCACGTTGGATTGGGCGTTGCGCTGGGTGCTGCTGCTGGGGGTACCGGCCAGTGCCGGTCTGATCATGCTGGCGGGGCCGGTGCTGGCGACGCTCTTTCTGTCCGGTGCCTTCGGCGAGCGGGACCTGCTGATGGCGCGGCAGAGTCTGGTGGCCTATTCGCTGGGACTCCTGGGGTTTCTGTTGGTGAAGGCCCTGGCACCTGGCTATTACGCCCGGCGGGATATGCGCACGCCGCTGCGCATTGCACTGGTGGCAATACTGGTGAACCTGGTGCTGAGCTTGGCGCTGATGTTCCCGTTCGGCCACGGCGGGCTCGCGCTGGCCACGTCCGTTGCGGCCCTGCTGAATGGCGCGCTGCTGCTGGTCGGGCTCATGCGCGCCGGCGTCTACCTTCCGGAGTCGGGATGGAGGACCCTGCTGCTGCGCGCACTGGCAGCGAACTGCTGCATGGTCGCGACGCTCTGGTGGCTGGCGGGTCCGTTGTCCGGCTGGATCGCGGCGGACGCCGGCGGCCGGGTGCCTTGGCTCGCGGCGAGCATCGGCGCCGGCGCGCTGGTGTACGGCGGCACACTGCTGCTGCTGGGGCTGCGTCTACGCCATCTTCGGGAGCCCCATGCGACCTTTCCCCAACCCGAGCCCGGCGGCAAGGGTGACGCGGATCTATAATGCGCGGCGGGCTCAACGGACTTCCGGATGCCGACCGCGATGCGACTGATTCGAGGCCTGCACAATCTTCGCGCGCCCGATCGCGGCTGCGTTGCCACCATCGGCAACTTCGATGGTGTGCACCTGGGCCACCGCACCGTGTTCCAGCGCCTGCTGTTGCGCGGCCGCGAGCTGAAGCTGCCGGCAACGG
The DNA here is from genome assembly GCA_028277905.1 of Chromatiaceae bacterium. GTDB lineage: Bacteria > Pseudomonadota > Gammaproteobacteria > Chromatiales > Chromatiaceae > Thiohalocapsa. The sequence goes on from JANQFI010000258.1 coordinate 14,873, forward strand.
TGATCACCTTCGAGCCCCAACCCATGGAGTATTTCCAGCCGGACGCGGCGCCGGCGCGCCTGACACGCCTGCGGGAGAAGCTGGCCGCCATCCACGCGGACGGCATCGATTGCGTGATGCTGCTGGAATTCGGCCCCCGGCTCGCTGCCATGCCGGCGGATACCTTCATCGAGCAACTGCTAGTGCAGGGCCTCGGCGTCCGCTACCTGCTGGTGGGGGATGACTTTCGCTTCGGCCGCAACCGCCGCGGCGACTTCGCGCTCTTGGCCGCTGCCGGCCGGCATGGGGGCTTTCAGGTGGAAAACCTGCACACCATCACCCACGGCGAGGAGCGCATCAGTAGTACCCGGGTGCGCGAGGCGCTGGACCGCGGGGACCTGGAGCAGGCGCGGCACCTGCTCGGCCGACCCTATTCGATGCGCGGGCGCGTCGCGCATGGCGACAAGCGCGGGCGCAGCATCGGCTTTCCCACTGCCAACATCCCATTGCATCGGCGCCTGAGCCCGCTGTGCGGCGTGTATGCGGTATCGGTGCGGGATCTGGACGGCGGCCGGCTGCCGGCGTCACGGCCGGCCGATTGGGGCAAGGGCTGGGCCATGCGTTGGCCCGCAGTGGCCAACGTCGGTCACCGCCCCACTGTGAACGGCCAGGACCTGCGCCTCGAGGTGCACCTCTTCGACTTCGATGGCGAGCTTTACGGCACGCACCTGGAAGTGGAGTTCCGGCTCAAGCTGCGCCCGGAGCAGCGCTTCGAATCCTTCGACGCGCTGAAGGCACAAATCGGCCGCGATGCGGCGGCGGCACGGGAGTACTTGGGGATCTCCTGAGCCGGGAGCCTCTCCGCTCGCATCCCGAGCTCGTGCCGCCTGAGGCGATTGCCGGAGATCTACAGACCGGATTGCGCCGGATTTTCGCCGGCCTGCAAGGAGTGCCAACAGGCGCATAGTCGCACTATGCAAGTGTTGGCGCGACGCAGCAGGCAGACGAAAAGACAAGCCAGGCGGTATGTTTGTTGACAGAAATCGCCTTAGCTCTCTCCGGCGTCCTCGGGCTCCCGCCCGGGTTGCGGCTTGCCCGAGTTGCCAGCCGGCCCGCTCGGCTCCAGGCCGGCTGCGCGCAGGAAGGTCTTCTGCGCATCCGCCCACAGCGCCATGTTGCGCTGGGTCACGCGGTTGATGGCATCGAAAGGCGTCCCGCCCCAGGCATCGGCGAGCTGTTGCTGTTGCTCCGCAAAGACCTCCAGCGAATGCTCCAGGTAGCGCGCGAAGACCCCCTGGAGGGTTCCACCGTAGAAGCGGATGATCTGCGCCAGCATGTTGGCCGAGAACAACGGCTCGCCGCCGGCCTCCTCCTCCAGCATGATCTGCAGCAGGATCGAGCGAGTCAGGTCCGCGTCGTTGGTCGTATCCAGCACCCGGAAAGACACCCCGCGCATCACCAGTTCGCGCACGTCGGCGATGGTGATGTAACGGCTCAGCTCGGTGTCGTACAGACGCCGATTGGGGTATTTCTTGATGATGCGCTCGGTGGGCATGGCGGGGTGCTGCGCGGGCTGGTGATCCAGTCAGTCTAACCCACAGTGCCGGGGGGAACCCTGGTCGGTGTCAAGCGGGGCACTCCGTGTCGCCCTCTGCGGACTGACCCCGCCCGCGCCGGGTAGCACAGGAGGTTCCAGGCGCGCCGCGCCCGCCTGGCTGCGACTACAGCAGCTTGACCAGCGTGGCTATGGCTACGACCTGGGCGAACATGAGCGGTACCATCCACTTGAGCAGGTCGTTCCTGCTCTGCACGATTTCCCTCTGCAGACGCAGCCCCACCTCCTTGATCTCCTTGCGCACCAGCTCGATCTCACCCTGCAGGCGCAGCGCCAGGTCCTTGATCTCCTTGCGTACCTCCGCGAGCTGAGCCTCCTGCCGCAGCTCGGCCCCACGCACATCCCCGCCGCGGGCGATCTCGCCGGGCCGCGGCCAGCCTTCTTCGAGCTGGCCGATGGCGTCGGCGATGAGCCGAAAGCGGGCAGGGTCGTCCGCGGCCGCGTCGAGTTGCTCGTACAGCTTGCGTGCCAATGCCATCTGGGCTTCCCGCCGCTGCGCGGGTTGATCGATGGTGCATGTCGCTGGTGCGCCCAGGTAGGGGCCGGCCGCGACGCTCCTCGCGAGGCTAGCAGACGGCAGGCGTGCGCCGCCGCGGTCGCCTGCGCCCTAATCGGGCCGCGAGCTCAGCACCGAATGGCCTAGGGTCTTGGTTCGAGCACCGCCGCTCGCGGTCAGTCCCGCTCCACGGCCAGCGCCACGCCCTGGCCGCCGCCGATGCAGAGCGTCGCCAGGCCCTTCTTCGCGTCGCGTTTCTGCATTTCATGCAGCAGAGTCACCAGCACCCTCGCGCCCGAAGCGCCGATGGGATGGCCGATGGAGATGGCGCCGCCGTTGACGTTCACCTTGTCGTTGTCCCAGCCCATGTCTTGGTTGACGGACATGGCCTGGGCGGCGAAGGCCTCGTTGGCCTCCACCAGGTCGAGGTCGGCGACGCTCCAGCCGGCCTTCTCCAGGCACTTGTTGGAGGCGGGGATGGGGCCGGTGCCCATGATGGCTGGGTCCACGCCTGCGGTGGCGAAGGCCCTGATGCGCGCTGGCGGCTGGAGCCCCAGCGCCCTGGCCTTCTCTTCGCTCATCACAACCACGGCGGCGGCGCCGTCGTTGATGCCGGAGGCGTTGCCGGCCGTGACGGTGCCGTCCTTGTCGAACGCGGGGCGCAGCTTGGCGAGCTTCTCGGCGGTGGTGCCCGCGCGCGGAAACTCGTCCTTGGCGAAGATGGCCGGGTCGCCCTTGCGCTGCGGGACCTCCACCGGAACTATCTCGTCATCGAAGCGCCCGGCCCCCTGGGCGGCCTGGGTCCTCTGCTGGGAGTCGGCGGCGAAGGCATCTTGCAGGTCCCGAGAGAAATCGTACTTCTTCGCGATGTTCTCCGCGGTAACGCCCATGTGGCAGTTGTTGAAGGCGTCCCAGAGGCCGTCTACGATCATGCTGTCCAGCATCTTCCAGTCGCCCATGCGCTTGCCCTCACGGGCGCCGGGTAGCACGTGCGCCGCTTGGCTCATGCTCTCCTGCCCGCCGGCGATGACCACCTCTGCATCGCCGCAGAGCACCGCCTGCATCGCCAGGTGCACGGCGCGCAGCCCGCTGCCGCAGACCTGATTGATGGTCATGGCGGGGACCTCGTGCGGCAGACCCGCCTGGAGCGTGGTCTGACGCGCCGGGTTCTGGCCGACGCCGGCGGTGAGCACCTGGCCCAGGATCACCTCATCGACCTGTTCCGGCTCGAGGCCGGTGCGCTCCAAGAGCGCCCTGACGACGACAGTGCCGAGCGCGGTGGCGGGCAGCGACGCGAGGCTGCCGCCGAAGCTACCGACCGGGGTGCGGGCTGCTGCGACGATGACGGCTGTTCGGGACATGAATAGGGCTCCTCTGTTGGTGATCTGGTCGATTGCGGGGCGGTGGCGGGTTGCGCTCGGCCGGCGGTGAGTCAGCACAGGGCCGACGGCCGCAAGTCTATCGGCTGACGCTCGCGCTGGCCCCTACCGATTGAGTAGGTTTGGGCCGACATCCTGCTGCCGGCGACTGTGGCGGTTGCGCATCGGTCGAAATCGAAATCGAAATCGGAACTGGGATCGGGATTGGGGTTGGATTGGATCCGGATTTCGATGCGGCCAACTGGGTGTGCTGCGCCTTCGGCGTGACTACCCGAAAACAGTCTACGGGGTTTTGTTGCAGTGCACAAATTTCCCTGGTAGCCTGGACTGAGAGCCACTGAGCAAGCCACTGAGCACCACCGAGACGAGAGGAGGGCGGCCCTGGCCGCAACCCGCATGGCAACCGACAACCTGTTCAATGACAACTGGCTGAAGCTTCAACAGCAATACTGGGAGGGCCTGGCGGAGATGGGCCGCAAGGCGATGGGTCTGGACGTACCCGAGCAGAATCCCTGGGAGGCGGCACCCTGGAATGCTGCGCCCTGGCAGTCTGCAATGGAGCAGTGGTGGAAGACCTTGTCGCCGGCCGCGCCCGATCCGTCCAAGGTCTTCATGGACCGGCTCATGGAGCAGGGCAAGGCCTATTTCGCGACCGTCGAGCGCCTGACCCGAGGGCTGACCTGGGGCGCCGACGCCAGCGCCGGGTGGGAGGCGCTGAACAAGACCTTCGAGGACATGCAGCGCGTCCTCACCGGCGACCCGAACGCATTTGGGAGCGGCGTCGGCGGCGGCCAGGCCGACGCCACCATGCGGCGCATGCTCGGCTTCTGGGAGATGCCGCTCGACAACTGGCAGCGCATGATGTCCTCGCTGTCGCCGCTGGTGCCGGGCGACCTGCTGCGCAACATGCCGCACGACCAGGTGAAGGATAGCGTGGACCGCATGCTCTCGGCGCCAGGCCTTGGCTACACCCGCGAGGAACAGGCCCAGTACCAGGATCTGGTGCGTCGCACCCTGGACTACCAGCGCGCCCTGCAGGAGTACATGGGCTTCTTCGGCAAGCTCGGCATCAAGTCCATCGAGCGGCTCAAGGACTTCATCCAGGCTCGCGCCGACTCGGATGAGCCCATCGACTCCGCCCGCACCCTGTACGACGGCTGGGTCGGCTGCTGCGAGCAGGTCTACGCCGAGGAGGTCGGCACCCCCGAGTACGCCCGCATCCACGGCCGGCTGGTGAATGCCCAGATGGCCCTCAAACAGCGCATGTCCGTGATGGTAGACGAGGCCCTGGGGGCCATGAACATGCCCACCCGCAGCGAGCTGCGCACCCTGCAGGATCGCATGCAGGAGACCCGCCGCGAGAACAAGCAGCTGCGCCGAGAGCTGGATGCCATCAAGCGCCGACTGTCAGAGCCAACCGCGGTCGCGACGAGAGCGCCGGCGGCGCCCAAGAAGAAGCCCGCGCCGCGTAAGAAGGTCGCGGTACAGAAGGCGCCGGCCGAATAGGGCCCAGGGCCTAGCGCCGGCCGCAGAAATGCCATGCCCGGTCCTCGACCCTAGGCCCTAGGTCCAATAAGGCGATTGCCGGAAACAAACAGACCGAATGGCGCAGGATTTTCGCTCGCCTTCAAGGAGCGGCAGCGGGCGCATAGTCGAGCTCTGTGCCCGCT
>JANQFI010000153.1 GCA_028277905.1 Chromatiaceae bacterium
GGCCGACACTCGCCTTCCGGATTCTTGTATAAAGAATCCCAGGGCCAGCCGAGGAGACACCCAGCGTGAGCGAAACCAACGAAGTCCTGACCGAGCCGAAACTGGAGCGACGTACCCGGCGACGGTTTTCGGCTGCCGAGAAGCAACGCCTGCTCGCGGAGGCCGATGCATTGCCGCATGGCGAGCAGGGCGCCTGGTTGCGGCGCAACGGCCTGTATGCCGCACAGCTCAGCCAGTGGCGCAAGACGCTCGCCGAGCAGGGCACGCAGGGCCTGGAGCCCAAACGCGGCGGGCGCGAACCGGGCGATCCGCGCGATCGCGAGATCGAGCGCCTGCGTCGCGAGAATGCACGCCTGGAGCGGCGCGCGCAGGTGGCCGAGGACCTGGTCGAACTCCAAAAAAAACTCTCGGCCCTGTTCGAACAGGTCCACAGCGAGCCCGCGCAATGACTGCGCTCGACGAACGCCCGGCGCATGTGCCGCGCAGCCGTGCCTGCGCGGCACTCGGCCTCTCGCGCACCGGCACCTATCCGCGTGCGCGTCGGCACCGTGGCGAGCCGCGTGCGGCGGCGGTGCAGGCGCGTGCGCTGAGCGAGTCGGAGCGCCAGCAGATCCGCGACCTGGTCCACAGTGATGCGTACCGCGATGCGAGCCTGCCCGTCATCCACGCGACGGAGCTCAACGCCGGGCGGGTCATCGCCTCGCTGTCGACCTTCTACCGCGTCCTGCGCGCCGACGGCGAGACCCGTGAGCGCCGAGCGCAGCGCGCGCCCGGCAAGCATGCCGTGCCGCACCTCCTCGCCGATCGGCCCCATGCCTGCTGGAGCTGGGACAGCTCCAAGCTGCCGACGCTCGAGCCGCGCCGCTACCTGAACCTGTACCTGATCCTGGATCTGTACAGCCGCTATGTCATCGCCTGGATGATCAGCGCCAAGGAGAACGGCGCGCTGGCCCAGCATCTGTTCCAACAAGCCCTGACCCACTACGCCATCCGTGGCGCTCAGCTCACGGTGCATCAGGATCGCGGGGCGCCGATGATCGCCGAGACCTACCGCGACCTGCTCGCCGCCTTCGGCGTCGAGCCCAGCTACTCGCGCCCGCGCGTGAGCAACGACAACGCCGCCAGCGAGTCGATGTTCAAGACCGTCAAGTACAGCCCCGGCTATCCGGGCCGCTTCGCCGGTGCCGACGACGCCCGCACGTGGATGACGGGGTTCGTCGACCACTACCAGTCGCGCCCGCATGAGGGCATCGCCTTCTACACGCCGAGCGACGTCTTCCACGGGCGCATCGATCAGGTCCACAGCCGTCGCCAAGCCGCACTCGACGCCCACTTCGCCAACCACCCGCAGCGCTATCCCAACGGCCCGCCCAAGGCCAAGCGACCGCCCCCGGTCATGGCGATCAACCCGCACGACGGCCTCACGGCCATTGCCGAGCGCGGCGCAACGGATCGCAACGAAACCATCCGTGCGACGCCTGTATGCCTGCCGTGAACACGATGCCTGCCGCCACGCCCCACCGGTCCCTTGGATTGCAGCACCCCGGCCATCCTTGGGAGGGAG
>JANQFI010000321.1 GCA_028277905.1 Chromatiaceae bacterium
GGGCAACCGGTAGACGACACGTTCGGCGTCGAGCAGTTCCAGACGCTCCAGCGCGAACGGCGGGCGGGCACAATAGCGCAGCAGCCGCTCCAGACCGGCGCGATCATGCCCGCCCACGCACACCGCGGCATCCAGCGAGAAGCCGCTGTTCTCCCAGGCGAGCATCTCGCGGACGTCATCACGCTCGATCAGCCCGCTGCGAGCAAACCAGCGCAGTACCCGGACGCGGACCTGCTCTGCGATGGCGGCGACGGCCTCCGGTGTCAGGTCAGCGGCGGCGCGAAAGCGCACGGATTGCGGGCCATCACCGGCATCCTCGACCGGCTCGAAGACCCCGTCGATGACGCAGCAGCGGTAGTGAACATGGCGGTTGAGGGAGGCACCGAAGCGGTGGATGAAGCTCACCGCCCCGAAGCGGGCCTGCGCGCCGGCGCCGCTGCCCTGGCGCAGATGGGCCTCGATGACGCGCAGCAGGATATGCAGTACGGCGCTGATCGCCTGCGGCTCGCGCTCCAGGTACCCGCGCAGACGTTTGGGCACCGAGAGGACCCACTGGCGCACCGGCAGCGGCGGGATGACGTGATCGACCAGGTGCGCCGCGGTCTCCGCCATCCGCCGGGCGTTGCGCGACGGACACAGCCCGCGCCCCTTGCAAGAGAAGGCGACCAGGAAGTCATGCCCGCAGTCCGGACACCTGGCCCGGGCGAAACCGTAGGCGAGGATGCCGCATTCGAGGTAGTGGCGGAACTCGCGCTCCACGTAGGCCGGCACGCGTTGCCCGTCCCAGTCGTCTTCCCCTGCCAGCGCGAGGTAGGTCTCCAGGTGCTGCTGGACGACTTGGTAGAGGACGGTTTGCTCGGGATGGCGGCGGCAGTACGGGGCAGGTCCGCATCCCGGTGACGCGGCGGCCATATCGGTAGCCGACTGGAATTCGGCGCTTGACTGTATTTATGTACAGTATAGCGGGAGAATCGGCCTTCTCCATGTGCCTACGACCGGCGCGCGGCAGGTGGACACCACAGCGCTTGGCGCTGTTTGCCAGGGATATCAGGAACCGTGCTGTGCGATGTGCCGTCGTCGTTCGCAATACGCCGGCACTGGCCTCAGGCGTCCGCCGTCCTGGATTCAGGGCAGGACCGACCACCGCCCAACTCAGCACCACGATCTCCCATGA
>JANQFI010000366.1 GCA_028277905.1 Chromatiaceae bacterium
GTCGGCGACCTTGCCGCCCGCCCTGGTGCAAGGCTTGTTCGAAGCCTATCGCAACGGGCGCCAGCACTTTCACCACAACCGCGGCGCACAGCCGGGCGGTGCCGCCCCGGCCATTTGCTGCGCATGGGTAGACGAGTTTCGTCAGCAAGGGCGGGACTGCGCGGACGTCGCGACCTTCATGCAGGCCCACGTGGAGTTTACCGGCCGCCGACATGCCGAGCTCGCCCGCTTGGCAGACCAGCCACGGCGCCGGGCCGAGATCCGGCCCCTGCAAGGCATACGCAAGCTTCCATTGCTCGCTGAAGCCGTCGCACCCCAGATGCTCGCGGCGGCAGTCGATCTGCATCGCGCCCATCACGGCTTGGATCCAAAGACCCGCAAGCGGGTCAGCTTCGGCCTCATCCGCATGGCCAACATCGAGCCACTGTTCGAGGTGGCACTCGCGCTCTTCCGCCAGCAGCCTCCCGAGGATCTGCGTGTCCATCTCTGCGTCTACCACGCGCGGCATCCCCTTTTGGTCCGCTCGGCCATTGAGCTCCAACTGGATCAAGCGCTCAATCGCCAGGAGCCCGACGCGGTATTCTCCCTCTCAGACGTTCGACAACGACTGGACGCATCGCCCGAGACGCACCACCTCTTCATCGTGCTCGGATCACCCGTGACCGAAGTCGGTCGGGATCATGACTACGATTGGGCCCTGGTCGAGCCCTCATCGATGCGATCGTTGATCCAACTCGCCGGCCGCGTGCGCCGCCACCGCCCGGGACCGGTTGCCACGCCAAACATCCTGGTCTTCAGCCACAACCTGCGGCACTTCCGCGAGCCGGGCGGCGCGGCCTTCCGCAGGCCGGGCTTCGAAACGGACGACGACGCCTTTCGCCTCGGCGATCACGATCTACGCGAGCTGTTGACCACGGAAGAGCTCGAGGTCATCGACGCCCGCCCTCGCATCGTCTCGCCCGAGCCTGCTGCACTGCGTCCGCGCGAGCGCCTGGTCGACCTGGAGCACGCCCGGCTGCGTCATATCATGTTGGTGCAGGAGCAGGCGGCGGCCTCCAAACCGCTGGGCAATCGTCGACGCGGAATCACGGCCGCAACCCCTGCCCTCAATGCGGCGACCTGGTGGCAGCAGACGCCGCGCGACGCCTTGCTGACGGCCGTGCTGCCGCAACAACAAGTCTTCCGCCGGGAATCCATGCCGCCCGATGTCACGCTCGCCCTCTTGCCGGATGAGGACGACGAGCGGGCGGTCTTGCATCAAGTGATGGATGGACCTCGCCGGGGGGAATGTCTCTATATCGAGGTCGATCGATCCCAATGCGCGCACCTTTCCGATGACGTCGTCCGGGGTAACCGGATCGAGCCCTGGGGAGTCACGGACTACATGGCAGCACTGACTGCATTGGCATCGGAGCTGGATCTCACTTTGCTTGCCTGTGCGCGAAGATTTGGCACGGCGACGGTGCGGCCCGACGACGACGGCTGGCGTTATCACCCCGCCCTCGGGTTTGCGCGGAAAAGGAGCTGACCCTCTTGACCACCGCACCCCGACGTAGGGTGGACGAGCGAGAGCGCAGTCCACCGAGCCCGGCGCCACTGCCGGTGGACTGCGCTGCGATTGTCCACCCTATGGCAGCGGGACGTGGCCCTGCCACTCCAGACTTTGTGCCCCGAGCGCTTGCTCGGGGATCTTCGGACGCGGTCTCGGACCGCATTTAGCAGGGAACCTCATGTCTACGCTCAGCAACCCGCGTCAGGCAGAGCTGCAGTCACTCATCCACGGCTTTCTGTCCGAGCGGCTGAACGCCAAGCTGGAAAAGCTCGCCGAGCACGCACCGAAACGCAACAAACTACTCGAGCAGTTCCAACCCGAGGTCTGGCTCGAGGATGCGGCCCGACGGGTCGCTCAGATCCAGGCCGTCACCCATTCGCTCAAACCCATCCATCCAGACGCCAGGGGCAGCAGCCTCTTCCACGAGCCAGCCTCGATGCCCGCTTTGGACGAGGTCGGCAGTCACCTGCTTGGCTCCGCCTTCGACACAGACGTCGTTGGCAATGCCGCCGCGCTCGACGTCTACAAGCTCTTGAAGATCGAGCATGATGGGCAGAGCCTGTTGCGTCTGGCGGTCGACGCAGACGCCGATCTTGGCCGAGCGCTCAGCAAAGACCCCTCCAAGGGGCAAGCTTGGATGGCCGCATTCGCCGGCTTGACCGCGCCGCGGGGCAAAATCTCCTCGCACAAGCACGCCAAGCAAATCTATTGGCCAATCGGCTCCGACCCACACGACGACGCGGGCTACCACCTCCTCGCGCTGCTCTACCCCACATCGCTGGTACACCGCGTCTATCGGACGGTGCAGAACGACCGGTTTGGGGAGGACGCGAAGGCCGCGCGTCAGGCCCGCAAAGCCGGTGAGTGGCATGACCGGCCGGTCCGCGAGTATCCCAATCTCGCGGTTCAGAAGCTCGGCGGCACCAAGCCGCAAAACATCAGTCAGCTCAATAGCGAGCGACGCGGAGACAACTACTTGCTCGCCTCGCTTCCACCGGTGTGGCAGTCACTCAGCATCAAGCCGCTCCTCGGTGTGCGCTCGCTGTTCCAGGTCTACCGCTGGCGGCGCGAGGTCCGCTCCCTTTCCGGTCAGTTGCGCCGGTTCCTGGAAGCGGACCCGGTTGGCAATCTCAGAACCCGCGCGCGACGCGACGCCCTGGTCGACGCCCTGATCGATGAGCTGATCCAGTTCACTGCCGAGGTCCGCCAGCTCGATCCTGGCTGGAGCTGTGATCCCCAATGCGAGCTGCCGCCCGCCCACGGCGCGTGGCTGGATCCAAACGCTGCCGACAGCCAGGCCGTGGAGCGCGTCGACGCGCTCGCGGCCGACTTCGCGAACTGGCTGAACGCCCAACTGCGCAAGCCGCTCCCCATGGGTGATCCCGAGTATCTGCACTGGCGCAAACTGGCCCGCGAGCAGCTCAAGGACTACGACGCGGAGGTCGCCCATGAGCAATGATGACCAGAC
>JANQFI010000419.1 GCA_028277905.1 Chromatiaceae bacterium
GGCCAGTTTTTCCCCGCTTGAGCGAATTGCCCAAACAAAGGCGCTTGCTATCGCCGCCATCAGCACGAGGCTGATGATCAGGACCATGATTTGCATCGGCTCCCCTTCCGGGCCGTCCCTGATCCGGACCGCGCTCTTAGTGTATATTTGAACTATCTATTCACTCGTTGAGATAGAATTGTCAACACATTTCTGGTTCCTGGCCGATCAGGCAGATGTTGTTTCTTTGGCCAGTGCCTTGCGCATGCTGAACCCTTCTGCGCCAGACCGAAACCGGCAAACTCCGGACCACGCTCACCCCCGGTACCATGGGTTAGCGACATGCCGGCACTATAAATACCGAGGCCGGCCCTGCACCATAACGGGGTGGGACTCTGTGCCCCAAGCAATAAGGGGAGGAGCTGGACCAATGGGCGGATTGGGAGGATTATCTGGCGTCGGGACATGGTGCAGGCGCGCGGCCTGCACGGCGTTCGCCGTGAACGCGATAAGCATAGCGCCGGCAATGGCCGAGGAATGGCCAACGGTCCCCGATGAGCTGTTCGAGGCGTTGAACCTTGATCGCGACGTATCGGCAAACGACCTCTACGAGGCTGTCGCCGCCCGCTACTATGACGAGGCCCAGGGCTATGGAAAGGGTCAGTTCTCCGAGCTCTGGGAGCCGATCGCCTTCTCGCGCTACATGGATCCGGCGCTGTACGAGGGGCGCGAACAACTGAACTTCGACGTCTCGGCGGAAGACTGCGTCACCTGCCACGAGTCGGCCACACCCGGCTGGGTCCATGCATGGGATCGCAGCGTCCACGCCGATCTGGAGGCGATCCGCGCCCTGCCCGAAGACGACTCGCGGGCCTACAAGATCGAGCACCTCCAAGAGGTCGAGGCGAACCTGCGAAGCATGGGACTGCTGGCCGAGGGCGCCCGGCTGACCGAGGTCGGCTGCGCCGACTGCCACATGGGCGTCGGCGTCAAGGACGGCAACCACATGGCCGATCTTCGGCTGCCCGACTCGGCGGCCTGCGGCCAGTGCCATGTGCGCCAGTTCAGCGAGCGGGAATCCGAGCGCGACACCCTGACCTGGCCTCAGGATCAGTGGCCCGCGGGCCGGCCCAGCCACGCGCTATCGCTGCTTGCGAACTACGAGACCGCAATCTGGGCGGGCATGGCCGAGCGCGAGATCGCCGAGGGCTGCACCATGTGCCACACGACCCAGGCAACCTGCAACCAGTGTCACACGCGGCACGAGTTCGCCGCCGCCCAGGCCCGTCGGCCCGAGATGTGCGCCAACTGCCACAACGGCGTCGATCACAACGAGTTCGAGAATTACATGATGTCGCGCCACGGGCTGATCTATCAGACCAATGGCGGCGACTGGGATTGGGAAGCGCCGCTGTCCGAAGCTTTCGCCTCGGCCGGCTACAATGCGCCCACGTGCCAGACCTGCCACATGGGCGTTGACGGCCAGTACAGCCACAACCTTGTGCAGAAGGTACGCTGGGGCTTCGCACCGATGCCGTCGATCGCGGAAAACCTGGCCCACCCGTGGTTTGAGGATCGCAAGGATCTGTGGGTGGCCACCTGTTCGCAATGCCATTCGCCCAGCTTTGCAGAAAGCTACTTCGAGATGATCGACAATGGCACGACCCAGGGCGTCGACCTGGTTCAGCAGGCGGACGCGGTGATGAAAGGACTGTATGAGGATGGTCTGCTGGTCGGGCAGGCAAGCAACCGTCCCGCTCCGCCTGCGCCGGACGAGGATACTTTCGGCGGCTTCTTCGGCTTGTTCTGGACCGAGGGCAACAACCCGACCGCGATCGACTATGAGTACGCTCAGATGTGGGAACAAGAGATCATGCGTCACTTCAAGGGTCTCGCCCATGTCAATCCCGGCGGCTTCACCTACACATATGGCTGGTCGGAGCTGATCGCCTCGCTGGCCCGGATTCGCGACGAAGATACCAGGCTGCGTGAACGCCATGCGCTGGAAGAGCGGATCGACGCGCTCGAGGCGGCGGGAGACGCTAATTGAGGCGCCCGGGGACGCCAATTGAGGCGGCGTGACGACACTCGCCGAACCGCCATTTCCCGGCACCGGACAACCGATGCCGGGATCCTCCTTCCCCAGCCGAGGGTGGTACCCACGACGAGCAACACCATCACCGGAAACAACCGCGAACGTTCGATGCGCATGGCGACATGGCTCAGGAGCATCGCGGCCGCGCTGCTGATTCCCGCAGTCCCCTGGCTCGCCGTCGCGGCGGAGCCGGAAACCCCTCTGCCCGACGCCACCCATCGCTACGGTCCGGTCGTCGACGCCAAGCCATCGGACGCCGCGCAGGCGCTCGCCGCCCGGCTCGACGCCGATGCCGTGGTGCTGGAACTCACCGCGCCGGGCGCGGACCGGCCTCTGGCGCGGGTCGAGGCCGCGGCCCTGCCGGGCGGCGGCGCGCGAATCCTCGATTGGCGGTCACTCACCCCGGCGCCGCTGCTGCGCCGTGATATCCGTGCCGGGGAGGATCTGAAGCTTGTCGAGGCGCTGGACACCCATCTGCCGGTCGGCAGCACGGTCCTGGCGTTTCCGGGCGTTTCCCGCCGCCTGACGGCGCTGGTTGCCGCCGATTTTCCGTTAGCCACGGTGCCCGAGCCCCTGGTCATGCCGGTGCCCTTGACGCGCCGTGGTGCCGAGGCCGCCGCTGTTGAGGCCGCGCAATGGGGCGGACCGGCTCAGGCGGGGGGCGATGGCGGAACGCTCGACGCCTTCCTGAACGCGCTCTTGGCCGAGGACGTGAACGGCGCTGCGCGGCTTCGGGTCCTCGCCGGAACAGGTGAGGCCTACATTTTGATGCATCTGGAGGATGTGTTCCAGCTGGGTCACCTGCGCGCGGGTCGGATGGAGCTGAACCGGCGCAACTTCGCCGCCGCAGGCTTTTCGCATGACCTCGCGCGTGAGGCCCGCCGCTGGGGCCAGAGCCACGACTACGCCGCCTGGGCGGTCGATCGGGGCCCCGACGGCAATCTGCGTGGTCACTACCTGGCAGATCCGGCCGAGACCGCGACGCTGGCCGCCCAGC
>JANQFI010000488.1 GCA_028277905.1 Chromatiaceae bacterium
TGCGCGAGGCTGGGCCGATGGGCGAGGCGCCCGGCCTCGCCGATGAGCAGGTCCAGCGCCTCGGGGTCGTGCTTGAGCTTGCGGCAGTGCGCGTGCTGCCAGTCGGCTCGCCGCTGCGCGTCGCGACGGTGTGGATACTGCGCCTGCGCGATCTTGCCGACATCCTCGGTGGCATGGAAGAAGTCGATGAGCTGTCGTTGGGTATGCTGCTCCAGAAACGTCCAGTTGCCGTGCGCGCCGTCGGCGATGCCTAGATACAGCGCCTCGGGAAACTGCTGCTTGGCACGGGCGATCTCACGTTCCATGCGCTCGAGGAACGTCTGCTTGCCGTACTCGGGCGCCGCGGCGAGGTAGATGGTGTGCTGACGTTCGCCCTCGTGGTCGTAGAACGACCGCGTCCCGGCCATGGCCTCGCGGTAGCCGGCACTGTCGGCCATTGGGATCATGGCGCCGTCAAGGCTGATCACCACCGTCGCGATGGGCGCGTCGAGCGGCGGCAGTGCGTACGCCCAGGTCTCCTCCTTGGCCGTGGCGATGGTGCCCACCCACTCGGCAACGTTCTGCATGTAGGAGGTCGCCACCTTGCGGCCGTGATTTTCTTCCAAGTCCCGCTGCACCGCGCGCACGTTGAGCTGGGCATATTTGTGGCTGAGCGGACGGGCGAAGCGCGGCGTCGCGCCGCGTACGATCCGCCCCTGGTGCTCCAGCGGACAGTAGATGCGCCCACCGCGCGAGGTCTGGTAGACGTGGCGCTCGACCTGGACCGCGCCATACGGGGTCTGGTATTCCTTCGGATCGCGCCCGCGCGCCGTCAGCTTCGTCTCGCCGACGCGAATCGGGCTGCCGTCCGTGTCAAACCGCCCCAGCGCCTCTTCGGTCGCGCAACGCCCCAGCGCGTTCGGCGCTTCCAGGATCGCGTCCTCCATCTCCAGCAGGCTGCCGCTCAGGCGCACCGTCACCGCCACCGTCACTTCGTCACCGGAACGTCTCACCACCTGCGTCATGACCGAACCTCCTCTAGGCTTATCAGAAGGTTACAACATACTACTCATGTAACATCATGGCAAGGCCGCACCCGACCCATCCCACCTCACAAACGGCGTCGCAATGCGCCACGACGGGAGGGCAAACGTAAAGGACAAGTCGTGCGAGCGTAGCAAGCCACGACTTGTCCTT
>JANQFI010000493.1 GCA_028277905.1 Chromatiaceae bacterium
GGCCTCGGTCGCCCGATAGGCCAGGAGATCGACGCCCGCGGCGCCCTGGTCCATGAAGGCCCGGCAGTGGTCCGCGATGTCCTCCGGCCGGCCGCCCAGTTTGGTCGGATGCTCGACGGGGAAACCGGGGAAGGGGTAGTAGGCAATGGCGCTGCCCTCCAGCACGGACAGGATGGCGTCGATATCGGTGCCCCCCAGCAGCCTGTCGACGCCCAGCTCCACCGCCACCTCGGCGGAGCGCAGGCAGGCCTCCGGCGTTTCACTCACCACCTCCATGTAGCTCGTCACTCCCGCCTCGCGGATGCGCCGGGTCGCCTCGTGCAAGACCTCGCCGGGCACCCCGACGTCCTTGAACCCGACATGGCCGAGGCCCAGCGGCAGCACCTCGTCGAGAACCTCCAGACAGTTTTCGACCGTTTTGTCACCCTGGGTCAACATGAAGATGAAGTTCATCGCCGCCGCCTCCCGCGTGCCAAACGCGTCATATTCGGAAAGAATTTTTTTGTGAGTACCACATTTTATGTTGTAGGTCCATCATAGTCGATGTTAGCCTTGCCCCTGCGATCGTGATCGGCGCGGGCGGTCCGCGATTACGCGGGCCTTGCACCCGAGCCGGAACGATGGCGCCGGTTCAACAAGGAAAAGAGGAGGCGCAATCATGCCGACATGGCGACAGGGAACCCGGGCGGCGCCCGCGCTAAGCGCGCTTGCGGCGCTGTCCGTGCTGGCCCTCGCGGCGACCACGGAGCGCGCCGAGGCCTGGACGCTCGAAGAGGCGGCCGCGCCCTACAAAGGCACCACGGTCAGGACCATCGGCGAGGCGCTGCCGCCGCTCGAGGCGCTGGCCAACATGAAGCACGTCTTCGAGGAGCGCACCGGCATCACCGTCGAGGTGGAGATGTACGAGCACTCCGAGGCGGTGAACAAGGTCATGCTCGACCTCAACTCCCGGCGAGGGCGCTACGACTTCATCCTGCAGCCGCACCGCGAGCTCGGGCGTTTCGTCGAGAACGGGCACCTGGTGGCGCTCAACAAGTTCATGGACGACCCGAGCCTGCGCAATCCGGACTTCGTGCCCGAGTCCGTGCTCTACGAGGGGCTGTGGAAGGAGATCTCCTGGTACGGCGGCAAGATGTACGGCTATCCCTTCACGGCGCTCAACATGTACATGTGGTACCGCTCGGACCTGGTGAACGACCCCAAGGAGCAGGAAGGCTTCAAGGCCAAGTACGGCTACGACCTGGCTCCCGCCCAGAACCTCGACCAGTACCGCGATCTGGCCGAGTGGTTCACCCGGCCCGACGAGCGCTTCTACGGCACCGCCATCCAGGGCAAGCGCCACGAGGCCCTGTGGTACGAGTGGCTCAACTTCCTCTATGCCTACGGCGCCGACATGATGGAGGTGTCCTCCGGCAGCGACTGCGGCCCGATCGTGGTCAACAGCCCGGAGGCCATCGCCGCGACCGAGTACTACAAGGGTCTCATGGCCTATTCGCCGCCGGACACCTTGAACTACTTCTGGGACGACGTGATGGCCCTGATGCAGCAGGCCAAGGTGTTCCAGCTCATCATGTGGAACGACGCGACCTACGCCGTGGCCGTCGACAAGGATGCCAGCACGGTGGTCGGCAAGATGGGCTTCGGGACCACCCCGGTCGGACCGCTCGGCGAGCAGGTCGGCCAGGTCGAGGGTTGGACCTATCTGGTGCCGGCCTACTCCAAGAACCAGGAGGCGGCCTTCCTGTTCATCCAGTGGATGATGGAGTACGAGCAGCAGCTCGAGCAGCATCTGAACGGCGGCGCCTCGGCCCGACCCGACGTCTACGCGACGGCGGAGGTGGCGGCCTTGCCCTATTCGCAAGCGTCGATGGACAGCAACGCCGCGGCGATCGCCAAGCCGACCATTCCGGCCTCGCCGCAGATCACCGATATCCTGGTGCGCGAGCTGAGCTCCTACCTGTCCGACCAGAAATCGGCCAAGGACGCGCTCGACACCGCGGCCAAGGAGATGCATGAGCTGCTCGGCGACTGCGCGCCGCTCAAGTATGCGGTACAGTAACGCCGCTTGTTGACCCGGCTTCTGCAGGAGCGAGGGGGAGTATGGGGAGCGCGGTGTTGGATCGCTACGTGGGCGCGTGGTTTCTGACGCCGGCCCTCGTTCTCCTCCTCTTTATTCTGGTCGGTCCCTTCGGGTTCATGGTGTGGACCGGCTTCACCGATCTCAGCTACGCCCTGCCCAATCGGGACGGCAACTTCGTCGGCTTCGACAACTTCCGGCGCCTGATGGGCGATCCCCTGTTCTGGGACAGCTTCCTGCTGACCTTGAAGTTCATGGTGGTCGCGGTATCGATCGAGCTGGTCCTCGGCTTCGCCATCGCCATGCTGCTGTTTCACCAGCTTCAGCGGCGGCGCCTGGTGCTCACCCTGCTCATGGTGCCGATGATGCTGGCCCCGGTAGCCATCGGGCTGATCTGGAAGCTGCTGCTGCAGGGCGACTTCGGCATGATGACCTATTACCTGCGGAAGGTCGGCATCCTGGGCGATCAGGAGGTTCTGCTGTCGGACCCGGACCTGGTGCTGCCGGCCGTCGTCGCCATCGACGTCTGGCAGTGGACGCCCTTCGTGGTGCTGGTGATGCTGGCCGGACTCATGAGCCTGCCGCGCGAGCCCTTCGAAGCTGCCGTGATGGATGGCGCCCGGCCGGCGCAGATCCTGCGCGACATCACCCTGCCGCTGCTGCGGCCGATCATCGCCCTTGTGGTGCTGCTGCGCGGCATCGACGCCTTCAAGGAGTTCGACAAGGTCTTCATCCTGACCGGCGGCGGGCCGGGCATCGCCACGGAGCTGCTCAGCATCTACGCCTGGCGGGTCAACTTCCGCGAATGGAACCTGGGCTACGGCGCGGTCTGCGCCTTCATGGTCTATCTCGTCGTGCTGATCCTCTGCGCCGTCGCCTACAAGGCCATCTATTGGACCGAGGGCGGGAGGCGGGCATGAGCCGCGCTTGTCGCATGGCGGCGATCGCCACCCTCGTCGTCGTTCTGGTGATCGCGCTCACGCCCTACCTCTGGATGCTGCTGACGTCGTTCAAGAGCCGCGTCGACGCCCTG
>JANQFI010000177.1 GCA_028277905.1 Chromatiaceae bacterium
GGCCATGCGCCAGGTCTACAAGGCGCACAAGACGGATATCGACATCTGCGCCCTCTTCGCCGAGGCCATCATGAACCGCACGCCCTGGCAGCTTTGGGACCTGCCCTCCGGCCAGCCGGCGGAAGGGGCGGACACCCTGGAGGCGATCACGGTCCTCGACGAGGCCTTCGCCGGCCTAGAGGGCGCCTGGGCGCATCCCGGCCTGCTCCACATGTATATCCACCTGATGGAGATGTCGCCCCATCCCGAGCGCGCCCTGCGCCAGGGCGATGCCCTCAGCACCCTGGTGCCGGATGCCGGGCACCTGCTGCACATGCCGACCCACATCGACGTGCTCTGCGGCGACTATCAGAACGTGGTCTCGCGCAACCACACCGCCATCGTCGCCGACCGCGACTTCCTGAAGCGCGAGGGCGCCGACAACTTCTATTCGGTCTATCGCTGCCACAACTATCATTTCAAAATCTACGGCGCGATGTTCCTCGGCCAACCGACCGCGGCCCTAGAGACGGCCGAGGAGCTGATCGCCACCATCCCGGAAGACTTCCTGCGGGCCATGGCGGACTGGTTCGAGGGCTTCATCCCCATGAAGCAGCACGTGCTGATCCGCTTCGGGCGCTGGAGCGACATCCTGGCGCAAGAGCTGCCCGCGGACCCGGAGCTCTACAGCGTCACCACCGCCATGATGCGCTATTCCCGCACGGTGGCCCTCGCCAACACCCAGAAGCTGGCCGAGGCGGAGGCCGAGCGCGACCTCTTCTACGCGGCGCGCGACCAGGTGCCCGAGAGCCGCATGCTGTTCAACAACACCTGCCGCGACATCCTGGGCATCGCCGAGCAGATGCTGCTGGGCGAGCTGGCCTATCACCAGGGCAATCACGCGCAAGCCTTCGACCACCTGAGGAAGGCCGTCGAGCTGGACGACACCCTGCCCTACGACGAGCCCTGGGGCTGGATGCAGCCGGCGCGCCACGCCCTGGGCGCGCTGCTCATGGAGCAGGGCCAGACCGAGGAGGCCGAGGCGGTCTATCGCGCCGATCTGGGTCTCGACGCCACCCTCAGCCGCGCCTGCCAGCATCCAGGCAACGTCTGGAGCCTGCACGGTCTCCATGAGTGTCTCGTGCGCCGCGGCGAGACGCTGGAGGCCAGCCACATAAAGCTGCAGCTCGACAAGGCCCTGGCCCGCGCCGAAGTCACGATCAAGGCCTCCTGCTATTGCCGGCAGAAGGTCGCTGCATAAAGACAGCATAAAAAAACAGGAGCACCCATGCTGCCGCGCTGGAAGATCGCGCCCGAGGGCCATTGGCGCCTCGGGTTCCAGGTGAACAACAGCCAGGGCCTGCGCTGCGGGCCCTTCCTTTTCGTCAG
>JANQFI010000503.1 GCA_028277905.1 Chromatiaceae bacterium
TGCATGCCAAAGCCATCGTTGGTTGGATTTTTTCCGGACGAAACTCCACATTTCATCTATTTCAGCTTCATCGCGGCGTCTTATAACCACTTGTATTTCAGAGGGTTTCTCAATGGCATTAAGCGCTTCCATATTAACCGAATGCAGTTCGTGCTCTTTTTTTAATTCTGCAATGACAGTAGATGGGCTAATCCCTAAAACCCGTGCCGTATCGCGGATACCGCTCCCATTGAGTGTCATGTCAACGATCTGACGTTTGGTTTCAGGTTGGCGTCCTAGATACGTATAGTCGCGGAGAAAGGTCTTGCAGGAGCATTTGTCATTTTTACAGATATAACGTTTCTTACCCTCTCCACTGCTTCCATCCTTGCCGACATGATCACTCCCGCAATGGGGACAAAGAACAGCTTCTAATACCGTGACTGTCATTTCCTCTTGTTTAACTTCATGTTGGAAAACAATGCACAACAATTAACTCATGTTGTAGGTCACCATAGCAGATTTACAGAATCGAAACACTACCGCAATCCTTACATCCTGGTCGGGCGCGGCCGGCGCGGCGCCACCGCCGCAGAGAAGGCCCAGACTCCCACCCACCTGGTCAATATTTCAAAGCCATGGGGCCATGTTCGCCAGGCGGCTGGGGTCGAGGATGTTCGACTGCATGACCTGCGGCGGACGGTGGGAAGCTGGCTGGCCCAGTCCGGTAACAGTCTGCACCTGATCGGGCGCGTCCTGAATCACTCGAACCAGAGCACCACGGCGATCTATGCTCAGTTCGGGGAGGACTCGGTACGGGCGGCCTTGGAGCAGCACGGCGCGCGCATCATGGGCGCGGCGGGCGTCACCCCATCGGCGAACGTGAGCGAGATCCAAACCACCACCAAGACACGGCGCACTGTCTGATCCCCAGGAGAGATACAACCATGCCCGAGCTACACCCGCAGTTTCTCACCGACCCGGACGGCAACCGATTGTCTGTGGTGCTGCCGATCGCCGAGTATGAGGCGCTGATCGAGCGCCTCGAGAATCTGGAAGACCTGGAAGACGCGCGCGAGGTCTTGGCTCGGATCGAGCGCGGCGAGGAAGAGACGATCCCTTGGGAAGCCGTGAAGGCCGAACATGGCCTATAGCATCACCTTCACCAAGGCCGCCAAGCGCCAGTTCGACAAGCTCCCTCGACCTGCCAAGCAGCGCCTTGGGGACGCCATCGAGCAACTGACCCGCGACCCCCGCCCGACTGGCGTGGTCAAGCTGTCCGGCGAGGATGGACTGTACCGCGTGCGGGCCGGCGATTACCGAGCGGTCTATCAGATCCAGGATGAGTGCCTGCTGATCCTGGTGGTCAAGGTCGGCCACCGCCGCGAGGTCTATCGCGACCACTGACCCCCAGACACGAACAGGCCCCGAGACGGCACCACCCGCCCCGAGGCCCTAACCTTTACCAATCTGAAGAGGAAATCCGGCAATGGCTGAAAGCCAGTCTAGCACTTCGCTTACGTTGCCTTGGGGGCAATCGCCCTCTGCACCGCAGCGCAACGCCAACGATTGCGGCCCGCCCCACAAGTACGTTGATCGGTATCCGATCAAATTAGCCGCCGCCCTTTGGTGCAATATTCCAGATGAAGAACTGCAATTCATACTGGATACGGCCAATGAAATTGGGCGCAACATCTTTAGTCATCAGATGTGCCCGTGCCTTGAGCCGAAGTGCCGAGCGATTCATGCAGCGATCGATGCAGGAATGCTCCCCGTCTACCGTGAGCAAGGCGGCAGAGTGCCTGATCATGTCGCCCCCGATCGGCGTCATGTCATGCGTCACGAACTGAAGGCTTGGATTGTGCAATACCACCCAGATGAGAAGCCCCCAGCCCTATTCGATGAGGTCGAATGAACAGCCCACCCAGCAATCAGCGCTGATTCATTCATGGCCCTGCAAGCTCGGTTGCAGGCTCAAGAGGCCGAAATGAAGGACATGCGCGCCCAGCTCGCTACAGCCTACCAGTGGTGGAAAGAGCATCAGGAAGACGTGAACCGACTGGAGCAAGAGAATGCTACATTGCGAGCGCAGCTTGAGGTTTCAGGTCGCAACGACCGCGAACCCGATCCGCGCCACCGCAAGACTTTGCTGCGTATCATCTCGGCGCTACTGGATCTTGCCGAGGTCGCCTCCAGCGAGCCCCCCAAGACCACAGCTCATGACATCAATGCGAAGCTTGAACTCAAAGGCTGCTCGATGAAGCCTGACACTATCGCGGATGTAATTCGAACGGACCGCGACACCGATTGACCCGAGCCCTATTGGGTTGACGCAGAACCCTATAGGGCCATCTCTGGCGCCTCATCGCACAAGATACCCCGGTATCGTCCAACAGCGACACCGGAGGCATTGAAGCGATGTCCGCAGCAATCACCCATCTCCCACGCCTGAACTCCGAAAAAGAGGAGGCAGCCCGCCTGAACCTCAGCGAGCGCACCTTGCAGGCATGGCGCACGCGCGGCGATGGGCCGCCTTTCCTGAAGCTCGGCCGTGCCGTTCGCTACGACCCCAAGGCGGTTGACGCCTGGCTCGCGACCCGCGCTCGGCGCCACACGGCGGATCCAGGGCCAGCCGCTGCTTGAATGGTCGCGATCAATGCGACCCACATCGAATCCTACCGCCCGACTCGCACCGGGCGACCCCATCCACCCGGCACGAGCCGATCAGCCCAAGAGCGCCCCAGCCAATGAGGCGCGGATGTACCCGATCCCCAATGCCAACGCCCCCGCCGGAGTGAACGGCGAGGGGCTGAAGAGAACAGAACAGAATCAAGCGCTTGACGCCGCAAAGGAGACCACAGAAGCGGATGAATCGGCCCCGATCGGCTTCACCATCTGGTTGGATCGATACGCCAAGCGCAAGGCGGAGATGACCCAGCCCTGGTCCGGTCTCTGTGAGACCATCTGGCGCGAGCCGCCCCGCCCCACGAAGGACGCCTGTCGCTGGATCAAGCTCGCGCGTTTCGGCGCCCGCGCGACCGCGAAAGGCTCGTTACGCCAATGTCCTGGAAGTCTTCGGGATCGAGGGAGATCACGACTCGGGGACGACGACGCCCGAGCAGGCCATCGCGGCCCTGGAGGCACATCACCTCCGCGCGCTGGTCTATACGAGCTGGTCGCATACCGCCGCAACCCCGCGCTGGCGCGTGCTGCTGCCACTCGCGCGGCCCGTCGCGCCAGCCGAACGGCTGGCGCTCGCGGAGGCCCTCAACGGCCTGCTCGACGGCTGTCTGGCGCCTGAATCGGGCGTCCTGAGTCAGAGCTACTACTTCGGCCGCAACCCGAATGCCGAGTGCAAGGTGCTGGTCACCTTCGACGATCCTGAGGAGGGCGTCTGCCTCGACGAGCTCGATGCCTGGCAACAGTATCGGCGCCCGTTCGCAACGACGCCCCCTTTGCAAGGCCCCGAGCTCGCCGCGCACAAGGCCCAGGAAGACTATCTCGCCGAATTGCTCTCCGGCGAGGACGTGCACGGGAGCGCCCTTCGGATCATCGGGCGTCTGGTGCGCGAGGGATTGAGCGATTCGGTCATCCGCACCGTCTTTGCCGGGCTGGCGCTCAAGGTCCGTGAGGTTCGCGGACCGGAACGTGCAGCCGATCTGACGGGCGGAGAGTTGGATCGCATGCTCCAGGGCGCAAGGGCGAAGGGATTCGACGGGCCCAAGGACGATGGACCGACCACCGACCCGAGCGCGCCCGCGGCGGGCGACAAGCTCACCCAGGCCGAAGTCGAGCAACTGATCTCATGGGCCTGGAAGACGGGGACTGAGCTGCCCGACGCGCGCGAGCAATTCGAGTCAGAGCGCATCAATCCGAAAACCGGGAAGCCCTTCTCTCGATTGCGGGTCGGGATCGGCCTCGGAGACAACACGAACCCCTGCTGCGAGATCGGTTGGCACTCGCGCCATCTCGATGACTTCATTCGTCGGTCCGATGAGCAAATCGAGAACCGATTCCTCAAGGACACCGGCGACAAAGAGTCGGCTGGCCCGCACGACTTCAAACAACACGCTCGGCAATGGGCGGCGCGTGTGTCTGCGTTGGCTGTCAGCGATGAAACTGCACGGGCACTGCTGGCGCGGCTGTGGCCAGCGCCGGAGCCGCTGACCATCAAGGCGGAGCCAGAGCCCTACCCCCTGGACGCGCTGCCCGCGAGCGTGCGCAGAGCGGTTGAGGAAGTTCAAGCCTTCGTGAAGGCCCCGCTTGCACTGGTGGCGTCGAGTGCGCTGTCAGCCTTGTCCGTGGCGATCCAGCCGCATCACGACATCGAGCGTGCCAAGAGGTTTGCCGGGCCGGTATCGCTCGACCTGCTGAACATCGCCGACAGCGGCGAGCGCAAGACCACCCTGGACGGGTTCTTCACCTCAGCGATTCGCCACCACCAGCAGAGAGAGGTCGAGAAGGCCAAGCCGGAGATGAAGCGGTATGCCGCCGAGTTGATGGCATGGGAGGCGCGCCAAGAGGGGGTCCGAGCCGCGATCCGCGATGCCGCCAAGAAGGCGAAGCCCACGGATGAACTCGAGCACGAGCTGGAGCAGCTACAGATGAATGCCCCCCTCGCGCCACGTGTTCCACGCCTGTTGCTCGGCGATGAGACACCCGAGAACTTGGCTTGGACCTTGGCCAAGACCTGGCCATCGGCCGGCATCATTGCCAGCGAGGCGGGCGTGATCTTCGGCTCGCATGGCATGAGCAAGGACAGCATCATGCGCAATCTGGCCCTGCTCAATGTCCTGTGGGATGGCGGCGAGCTACTGATCGGTCGCAAGACAACCGAGTCGTTCACGGTTCGAGGGGTGCAACTGACGGTTGCCCTTCAGGTCCAGGAGGCGACCCTGAGAAGCTTCTTCGAGCGCTCGGGCGGCCTGGCGCGAGGGACCGGTTTTCTGGCTCGCTTCCTGGTCGCGTGGCCCGAATCGACCCAAGGCTATCGTCTATTCAGCGAGGCCCCCGACCATTGGCCGCACCTGGAGGCGTTCAACCAGCGACTGACCGCGATCTTGGAGCAGGCGGCGCCGATCAGCGAGGACGGCACGCTGGAGCCGTCCATGCTGACATTCTCGCCAGCGGCGAAACAAGCGTGGATCGCGTTCGCGGACGCCATCGAGATCGAGCTGCGCGCGAGCGGCGAGCTCTACGACGTGCGCGACGTGGCCAGCAAGAGCGCCGACAACGCGGCAAGGCTCACTGCGCTCTTCCACGTCTTCGGCGGTGGGACCGGCCCGGTCAGTCTGGAGGCGTTCGAGGGTGCGAGCCGGATTGCGGCATGGCATCTGACCGAGGCCCGGCGCTTCTTCGGCGAGCTGGCGCTCCCTGAGGAACTGGTGGATGCCTCACGGTTGGACGCCTGGTTGATCGACCACTGCCGTAGCAACCGTAGCAGATGTAGCAGTAGCAACGCGGTCGAGAAGCGTCACGTTCGGCAGTACGGCCCACTGAGAAACGGTGCTCGACTGGGCGCGGCCATCCGGGAGCTTCAGGACATGGGGCGGATCCGGGAGGGGAAGCGCGGCAGGAAGAGCGTGCTGGAGATCAACCCGGCGCTTCCTCTGGAGGGTGCGCCATGAGCATCGCGGCACTCATCAGAAAGCGAAATCGGGAGATTGCTACAGCTACAGTTGCTACATCTGCTACGCCTGGAGCGCCGGCCCCGCAAAGCGTAGCAACCGTAGCAGATGTAGCAGTAGCAACCCGGTGCGCCAACGACACCGAGGACCCTCATCGCCGCTGGCGCGTCACCCTGGCAAACGGCAGCCGTATCTCCTCCTCGTTCACCCCACCCGCGACGCTGGGCCAAGTCCAGGCCGACTATCCCGGCGCCCAGGTCGCGCCAGAGCCCGAGCGACCACCGGGAGCGCCTCTCTCAGATGCCGCGCTCGAGGTCGCCTATGCCCTGCTGCGCCATTGGGGTGAGACCGACCTCGCCACCGGGCAAGCATGGCTTGATGGGCTGGCCCGCGATCCCGAGCGGTTGCACCAGATGTACGAGGCCGCCGTCGCGGCCGGGATCGCGACGTGGGACGTGCCAGTGGAGCGGGAGGCCGAACCACTCGAGGAACCTCGTCAGATGGCGTCCTGTGCTCGTTGCAGGCATTTCGAGCGGGACCGGATCCATCCCGCGGGCGGGCTCGGGCGCTGCCTGAGTGCGGCCCCGGCAAGCACGCAGCCGGGCTCGCTCTGGCCCTGGGCGGATGCCGCGATCGCGTGCAAAGCGTTCGAGGAGGAACCAAGCCGATGACCCGCGCCCCTGCCTCCCCTTGGTCCCAATCCCCGAGCGCGACGCCCGTGCGCTGCGCCGACTGCATCCATTACCGCGGCCGTCATGGCTGGTGCCCGAGCGCGCGCAAGAACGTCGGCAGTGCACGCGCCCAACGGACCTGTGCGCACTTCGAGCCACCCGAGCCGCCGCGCGCACCCTTCGCACGTGTGAGCGCCGCCCTCTCGGCCGCCGGCCTCCTTCCGGTCCTGGCCGAACTGCGCCCGCTCTCCGGCCAGCGGCTCGGGGTGCGGCTGCGGCCCGGCCTGCCGGCGGCGGTGGAGTCGATGGTGCTGGACACCATCGATCAGGCCATGGGATCCGAGCCCGCTGGCGCCCATGAGCCCCATTGATTGCGGCTTGGATCATGGTCGGCTTGTTTCCAGGTTTTTCCACCCTCTCATGGGCTCCGCTTTCGCCGACGTCCTCCCCGGCGGGCGTTGCGGGCGGCGCACACCTTCCCCGCGGGGTCGTGGGACCGGTGCTTGGAGCCGCGGTCCGGTCGGCGATCCCCTCCTCGGGACACTGTCGTTCTTCATCCGGCTGGCCGTTATTGTGTAACGGTACAGCATCCGCTCCTTCCGATCGTCACCGCATGCCGCACATGGCCCCCTCGATGTCCGACTCGTTCAGAATCTCCAGCGGTTGTTCTTGTTGTCGGCCAGAAGAACCCGCAGCAGTTCGCGGACGCGGGCGCAATGTCGCGGGATGGATTGGCTTGTGGGGTGCTCATGGCGCTTGGTCTGCGCTGTGCGCAATCCTGTCGCTCGCCGCCGGGTGAGCGCGAAAGCTACGGGCGTGGTCAACAGGTTGGCGACGACGAAAAAAGGGCCGCCGCGCACCGGGCGTCTCGCCTTCGGCCTCAGCCTTGGCGGTCGCCTCCTCCCAGACCTGGCGGCGCTCTTCGTCGGCGAGCGGAGCGAGGGGGCGGAGGTGGCGCTCTGGTGCGTTGTCTCCCATGGGAGACTCCAGAGACCGCGCTATCTCGGCAGCATTTGCCAGCCTGTGAAGATGCGCCTTCTCATACTGAAGCTCCGCCTTCCCATACTCCTCGAAGCTCGCACACCCGAGGAGCGCCCTCCAACCCTTGCGGTCGCGCATGTCGAGGAGCAGCGCGCGAAGCGTCATGATCCCGGCCTTGATGGCGGCGTTCCGCGTCGGTGGGAGGGCGAGTTGCCAATTGGCAACTTGGCGCCGCACGAAAAGCGAAGTGCATGAGCGCTTACGAAAACTTACGTTCCGAGCGGGCCTGCCGGCCCAGCACCGAGCGGTCCGCGGCGGTGCTTGCCCGGCCTGGGCCCCACCCAAGTCCACGAAAGGCGCGGAACCGCTCGGGTAGAAGCCCACAACGGACTGTGCTCTAATCGGAGCCACGGCCTCGGTCGCGCGCCGGGGCGCCTTCAGGGAGACCGCCGCCATGCCCGAGCTCGTCCTGCACTTCCCGGGGCCCGACACCGTCAACGTGTCCTACGCGGGCACCGACTCCGGCCCCCAGCCCTTCACCAGCCCGCTCACCGACAAGGACCGCCAGGATATCGCCTGGTACATCGAGACCTACGGCGCCCACTCCCTGGCGGACCCCGACGATGACGAGGCCAAGCGCATCGCCGCGCGCCTGCCGGCGATTGGCCAGGCCTTATTCAAGGCCGTGTTCTCGCCACCGGAAGCCTACGAGCCTTATCTCGTCTTCCGCAACGACCCCCAGACCGGCCGCCTCATCACCGTCGACACCCAGCTCGCCGCCATCCTCTCCCTGCCCTGGGAGCTGCTGCACGAGCCCAAGGGGGTTTTCCTCTTCCGCGAGAATCCGCGCATCGGCGTGCGCCGGCGCCTCTCCGGGGCCACCGGCGGGCGGGCGCCCTTCGCGCTGCAGCCCAAGGCGGCCCTGCACCTGCTGTTCGTGGTCAGTCGCCCAAGCGACGCCGGCTTCATCGACCCGCGCGCCGACCCTGGGGCCGTGCTCGACGCCCTCGAGGCCCACGCCCCCGACCGGGTCACCTGGGAGGTCCTGCGCCCCGCCACCCTCGATGCGCTCGAGGCGCGCCTGCGCGATGCGACCCGGCCCCCCGTCGACATCCTCCACTTCGACGGCCACGGGGTCTTCACCCGGGTGAGCGAGGAAGCGGTCGCACAGGACCCGGAGCGGTTCGGCAAGAGTATCCTGAGCGAGATGCAGCGCGAGCGCCGAGCCCGGGGTGCCCCCGAGTCCCGAGTCCCGAGACCCGATGAGCATCGGCTTCCTGCTCTTCGAGCGGCCCGACGGCAGCGCCCGGCTGATCGCCGCCGAGGACCTCAAGGACAACCTCTTCGGCGCCCGGGTCGGTCTGGTGGTGCTCTCGGCCTGCCAGGGCGCGGCCCTGGACGCCGAAGGCGACCCCATGGCCAGCGTCGCCGGGCGGCTCACCGCCACCGGCATCTCCGCCATCCTGGCCATGACCCATGCGGTGCTGGCGGTCACCACCCAGGCCCTGTTCGGCCACTTCTACGCCAGCCTGGCCCAGGGCAAGGGCATCGCCGCGGCCCTCGACGACGCGCGCGCTTGGCTGGCCAACAACCCGGCGAAGTTCGAGGTCCAGCGGGGCCGGGAGCGCCGCCCGCTCACGCTCGACGACTGGTTCCTGCTCGCCCTCTACCACGGCGGGACGGACGCCCCCTTGCTCACCCGCGACGCCGCGCCCGCCTCGAACCCGGAACCGACCAGGCACAACCTGCGCCCGGCCCACGAGGCCGGCTTCTTCGGCCGCCGCCGGGAGCTGTGGCAGATCGAGCGCTGGCTCAGCGCCGAGACCCGGCGCCTCACCCTCAGCGGCTTCGGCGGTCAGGGCAAGACCGAGCTGGCCCTGGAGGCCGCCCGCTGGCTGCTGCGCACCGGACCCTACCGCCGGGCCGTCTTCGTCGACTATGCCCAGGTGGCCGCAGACGACGCCCTGGCGGTGGCCGTGAGCACCCTTGCCAGCGTGCTGGGGGAGAACCTGGCGGACGCCGAGGCGGCCGGCCGGGCCCTGGCCGCGGTCCCGACCCTGGTGATCCTGGACAACCTGGAGAGCGTCCCGCCCGCCGGGCTCGGGCCGCTGCTGGCGGCCGCCGCGGCCTGGTCGAACCAAGGCGCGACCCGTCTCCTGCTCACCACCCGGCGCCCCGAGCTGGACCACCCCGACTACCGCATCCAGGGCACCCGCCGCCACCGGCGCATCGCCCTCGCAGGCCTCGGCTCGGCCGCCGAACCGGACGACGCCCTGGACTGGTACGCGGCCCTCGGTCGATTGCCCCTGGCCGACGCCGCCGAGGAGGTCCCGCCCCCCAGTCAGGAGGCGCTCATCGCGCTGTTCGACCAGGTCGCCTTCCACCCCCTCTCGATCGCCGTGCTCGCCCAGCAGCTGCGCACCCGCAGCGCCAAGCAGCTCGGCGCGCGTCTCACCGCACTGCTGGACGCCGCCGCCGTCTCCGCCATCGCCCAGGAGGGCACCCCGGCGAGCCTGCTCGCCTCGCTGCGCCTCTCCCTCGAGCGCCTGAGCCCCGAACAGCGCCAGGTGGTGGGGCGGCTCGGGGTCTTCCAGGGCGGAGCCTTCGAGGACGACCTGCTGGCCATCACCGGGCTCGGGGAGGGGCAGGAGGACGCCGGGGGGCCAACAGCATCGCACCCGCACGCCGCTCCCTGGCCGGCGCTGCGCCGCCAGCTGGAATCCGCCGGGCTCATCGCAGCCGAGCGCCTCCCGGGCGTGACCCCGCCCTTCCTGCGCTTTCACCCCACCCTGGCCCCGCTCCTCTGGGCCGGGCTGGACGGCGCCGAGCGCGAGGCCCTCACCCGGGCTCACCGCCAGCGCTATCATCAGCTGGCCAACTTTCTCTACCACGCCGATGACAAGCACCCGGACGAGGCCCGGGCGATCGCCCGGCGGGAGCTGCCCAACCTGCTCCATGCGGTGGACCGGGCCCTCGCGGCCGAGGACCCGGACGCGGTGGACTTCGTGGACTCGGTGAACCGGTTCCTGGACTCCTTCGGCCGCACCCGGGAGGCCGCCGCGCTCACCCGCCGGGCGGAGGCCGCGGCAGGTGCGCCGGGCTCCCAGGCCTGGTTCCTGGCCCAGAGCAACCGCGGGGAACGGCTCCTGGCGTCCGGGCAGGCGGGGGAGGCCGCCGCCTGCTTCCAGGCCATCTTTGCAACCCTGGGAGAGGCCCCGAGCGATGCGCTTGCCCTGACCCTGGGCCGGCTCGGTCGCTGCTACGCGGCCGGCGGCCGGCCCGACCTGGCGGAGACCGAGTATCGGCGGGGGATCACGGTCACCAAGGCCTTGGAACAGACGGACCAGGTCCGCCGCCACCGGGCCATCCTGCACACGGACCTCGGGGATGTGCTGAGCGACCTGGGCCGGTTCGCCGAGGCGCGGGCGGCCTACGAGACGAGCCTGGCCATCAAACAGGAGATCGGGGGCGACCCGCGGGGCGAAGGCGTGGTCCTGGGCCAGCTCGGCACCCTGGCCCTGCAGGAGGGCGACCGGGCGGAGGCGATCCGCCGCTACCAGGCGGCCCTGACCCTCTTCCAGCGGCTGGGTGAGCCGGCCACCGAGGCCACGGTCCGGCACCAGCTCGGCATCGCCTTTCAAGCGGCCGGCCGCTGGGAGGAGGCCGAGGGGCAGTATCGGGAGTCCGCCAGGCTCGAGGAGCAGCGAGGCAACCGCGTTGGGGCCGCCACGACCTGGAACCAGCTCGCCTGGGTGTGCGAGGCCACCAAGCAGCCGGCGGCGGAGACCTGGTACTGCAAGGCCATCGACGGATTCAGGGCGAGCGGCGACACCGCCGGGCTGTCCGTGAGCCTCGGCAACCTCGCCACTTTCCTACAGACCCTTCCCGGGCGCCTGGTCGAGGCCCGCCGGCTCGCCGAAGAGGCCCTGGCGATCAAAGAGACCCTGGACCCCGGCGCGGCGGAGATCTGGAAGACCTACGGCCTTTTGGCCGAGATCGCGGACCAAAAGCAGCGGCCCGAGGCCGCCGCGGACTACCGCCGGCTGGCCCGGGAGGCCAAGCGCCGCTTCGCCGGGACGGCCCACGAGCTGCAGCGCTTCGCCTCCCTGATCGCCGCGGTGGTCCAGGCCGTGGGCGGCCAGGCCGAGGCCAGGGCTGCGGTGGAGGAGCTGATCGGGCAGTACCAACAGGCGGGTGGCGAGAACGCCGCCTTTGTGGACGCCCTCCAGCGCATCCTCGCCGGGGAGCGGGACCCGGAGGCCCTCTGTGCGCGTCTCTCCTGGCGTTTAGGACCAGTCGTCGAGTTCACCCTCCAAGCCCTCGCCGATCCCGCCACCCTGGACGCGCTCCTGGACGCTGGGGACGATACCCCCTGAGGCCGATCCGCCCGCGGCGACTCGACAGCCCCACGACCCGCACCCAGGCCCCCGCACGGACACCGGACAACCGATAACCGAGCGCTTCCCGCCCACCCCAGACCAAGCCCCCATGATCCCCTTCAGCCTCCAGGTCCAACCCGGCCCAGATCCGCTGCCGCCGGTACGGCGACTCCGCCCTGCGCCCGGATCATGCTGGCGCCCGCCGGGCCATGCGTCGGCGTCGCTACCAGGTCACGGCTCGACAAATGATGGGTTACAGTGTAACGAAGAGAAGGCCGCCGAGTCTTCGCTGGCGGATGGAGCCGAGGCAGACTGGCCCATGGACCACCTCGAGGCCGAGCCAGCGCCCAGCTCCACCCGCGACCGCCGTATCTTCGAGCAGGCTCCGGGGCGGTCTCTCGAAGCGCCGCATTGCCCGCGCGCTGGGTGTCAGCGACGGGACCCTGAGGACTGTCCTCGAACGCCACACGATGGAGTGAGAACCGATGCGCCGCACCGAGAAGCTGTTTCCCAACGTCGCTCGCGTCCTCATCGAGCACGAGCGCGCGCTGCATGGCGGACTCTCCACCAGCCCCAGAACACCCGAGGGCAAGGCGCGATCGGCGCTCAATGGCCGTCTCGGTGGGCGCCCGAGAAAGCGAAGCCCACGAGAGCATAAGAAAAGCTCGGTTCGCGGGCGGCCGAAGCGCCCAACCAGGGGCGTTTTGTTGACGGCCGAGAAACCGAAGCCCGTGAGAGGTTGACAAAAGTACAGCTTGCGTCTGGCGTTTAAGGGACGGTCGTGCATCGGCGCCGCCCAGTGCAGATGGTCTTGGGAGAGGATGGGCGCCGAGTGACTCGGGCGCACAGGTTACGGCGTAGCGGCAATGCCTGAACCCAAACCTGCCCGCGTGCCAGTCTTTCTTGGGGTGACACGATGGGTGACACCGCGGGACGCTTTTGAGGCATGTTCAGGGTTCAACGCACGATCTCGCAGAAGATCCGCGAGACCTTCAACGTGGCCTACCCCATCGGTCGCGAGGACGAATGGCAGGCCGTGATCGAACAGCTTTCCGGCTGAGCTGATCAAGGTCCGCATCGAGCGCGGCGTGGCCTGTGTCACGATCCATCCACCGAAGCTGGTGGCATGAGGGGCTAAGCGCAATACCGTTCAATTGGCTTGCCGGATCTAGTGTTGAGTGTCAGGCTAGGTTTTGCGAAATCTCAGCCTGATCAGGAGCCTATTGTGCTTGGCCTACACCATGAAACAGACGCCTTAAGGCCGTCGCTGACACCGGAGCGTCTTGCCGCCTTGCAGCGCATCATCGCGCGTGCGCAGATCGATGCCGTGTTGGCACAAACCGGCCATGATCGGGCGGTGTGCCGCCGACTCCCGGCCTGGTTCATGGTGTGGTTGCTCATCGCCC
>JANQFI010000530.1 GCA_028277905.1 Chromatiaceae bacterium
TTGAAGTAGTCGACGAAGTGGTTGATTTGATCGCGCAAAGCTTCCTTGGAAGGGAAGTTCCCGCGGCGGATCACCTTGCTGCCGAGGATGCCGAACCAGATCTCGATCTGGTTCATCCAAGAGGCGTGCTTGGGCGTGTAGTGAAAGACGATGGCCTTGTCGGTACGCTCCAGAAAGGCAGCACGGGTGTCCATGCGTGCTCGGTGCGCAGTTCGCGGTCGTCCTCGCCGAAGGCATCAAAGAGCGAGTCGATCACGAGCTCCTCGAGCTCGGCGCCGCTGAAGTCTCGGGTTGCGCGCGCCACCGCCGCGATGTCGAAATCGCTCGGCGTGCGGTTCCTCCGCGCCAGATGGATTGCCAGGATCTCGCCGCGGTTCTGCACCGTCGGCAGATCGACGAAGAAGATCTCGTCCAGCCGCCCCTTGCGCAGCAGCTCCGGCGGCAGCTTGGAGATGTCGTTGGCCGTGGCGACGACGAATACCGGCTTGGTCTTCTCCTCCATCCAGGTCAACAGCGTGCCGAACACCCGGGTCGCCACTCCGCTGTCGCCGCTGCCGCCGATGCCGGACAGGCCCTCCTCCAGCTCGTCGATCCAGAGCACGCAGGGCGCCACGCCCTCGGCGACCTCCAGGGCCTTGCGCACGCGCTCCTCGGACTCGCCGACAAGGCCGGCAAACACACGACCCAGGTCGAATTGAGCAAGGGCTTCTGCCATTCCGCGGCGACCGCCTTGGCACAGAGGCTCTTGCCGCAGCCGGGCACGCCCACCAGCATCACGCCGCGCGGGTTGGGCAGGCCGAAGTCCCGCGCCCGCTGCGAGAAGCCCTCGTTGCGTTGTCTGAGCCAGGCCTTGAGATTGTCGAGCCCGCCGATGTCCGCGAAGTCGGCCACCGCCGCGGTGTACTCCAGGATGCCGGACTTGCGGATGATCTGCTCCTTCTCGTCCAGGATCGCCCGGATGTCCGCACCGGACAGCCCCTGCTGGCTGACGATGGCCTCGGCGAGCGCGTTCTCGGCCTCCGCACGGGTCAACCCCTGGCAGCCCTTGACGATGCCGTCGGTGGCGTCGTCGTCGAGCTCGATGGTCACCTTCGGATCGTCGTGCACCTGATCCACCAGCCGCTCCAGCACGTCCCGGTATTCGGACTCCTCAGGCAACGGCAGGTCCACGACGGTGAGGTCCTTCTGCAGCTCTGGCGGTATGGCCAGCACCGGCGACAGCCAGAGCAGGGTCCGTGGCCTGCCCTTGAGCCCCGGCACCAGGTCCCGCAGCTGGCGGATCAGCAAGGCCGCCTGCGGCGCCTGCTCGCGCAGGTAGGGATGGAAGTCCTTGAACAGGAACAGCGCGCCGTCGGCATAGTTGGCGACGTAGCCGAGCGCCCGCAGCGGGTCGCGGGTGTCGTCCTTCGCCACCGGGTGGCCGTCCAGGTCCGTGAAGCCCCGCGACACCGACCAGACCGGCAGCTTGCGCGGACGCTTGGTCATGGCCTTCTGCCGCAACAGCTCGTCGATCAGCTCCAGTGCGCGGTCCTCCTCGCTGGAGACGATGGTGACGATGGGGTACCCGGCGCGGATATAGGTCGCCAGATCGCGGACGAATGTCTCTGCCATGGCGGTCTGCCTTGGATGCGAATCGCTCGCTCAGAGCCCGCCGCGTTCGATCTTGTGCTCGTACACCGGAACAGGTTCTTTCTCGTAGTCCTCGGTCAGTTCGCGCTGTTCCACCTGACCGAGCGCCCGCTCGATCGCCTGCGTGAGCTCCAGGCAATCGCCGGCCTCACCACCTTCCACGCCGATCTCGGTGCGGTCGTCGTTGATGATGCGTATTCTCATCTTCTTCATGGCCATCTACGATCTCCTCAGCTTGTCAGGAATGGATTCTCGACACGGACACCGGCGTAGTCTTGGCCGTGGTTGAGGTCCTCGGTGTAGAGGACGGATGCGTTCAAGCTCCGTGCGGCGGCGACGATGGCACTGTCCCAGTAGGACAACTGGTAGCGCTGCTTCAACGCCAGGGCCTCCAGCAATAGCGTCCGGTCCGATGCTACCAGGGGCCGGCGCAGCAACTGCCGGATCAGGGCGACGGCGTTCTCGTGCGTCATCGCTTGGCGATGCGGGCGTACGAGGTTGACATACAGCTCCTGCAGCACCTGCACAGAGAGCCCCCAATCCGCCTGCGCGAGCAGCGCCCTGGCCCGCTCCCGCTTGGCCGTCTCGTCAGGGCTCGTCGAGGCCGCGTGCAAGAGGACATTGGTGTCGATGAAGGCTTCGACCTTCATGGGCGCTCGTGGGCGGCGTCGCGGCTCAATCGGTCCCCGGCGCGGAGATCCTCGGCCTGATCCAGGGCGGTAAAAAGCTCGACAGTGGCCTCTGTGCGACCGTCGGCATCGGATGTAAGCGCGCACAGATAGTCACGCACCAGCGCACTGACGCTGGTGCTCCGCTCCGCCGCCGCGATGCGCGCGCGCCGATAGACCTCGTCGTCGATGGCAACGGTGATGTTCTTCATCATGACCTCCTAGCTCACAGTTTCACGTAACCACAGTTTACCGTGCGCGTGCGGCGTCAATTGGTTTGGGTGCGGCTCTTTTGGAACGACGGTCCTCCCTCAGGTAATCTGGCAGTTACGGGCGGTTTCTTTCGCGTAGTTGCCGTGTGGTCCATGTCATGCGGCCGCACGCTCGGTGAACAGAATCGGCGGCCCGGGGTCGTTGCATTGGCGCTCCTGCTCGAAGTGAATTCTCGTGCTGCCGGGCGGGGACGGCTTCCCGGGTCTCACCAATGACCTCGCGCTCGATCGCGGCGGCCTGATCCACATCGAGCCCCAGCGCAGCGACGCGCCGATCGAAGCGGGCGAGGGCTTCCGGATCCAGGCGCTGGTCTGACCAGGCCTCGGTGACGGCGTCTTTGTAACGCGCCAAGCGCTCGGACCGGTCGTCATCGGGCGGCACCGGCTCGTGGAGCAGCTCGACCTCGGCGAAGCCGGCGAGGCGCGCGGCTTGGGCAATCTCGTCGCGCTCCATCGCGTAGAAGCCCGCCGGGCAGGTGATCACCGCGCGCGTCACCGGGGCCCGGAAGTACAGCGCCTCGGCATCGTGCTTGAGCTTGGCGAGCACGGCCGCGGCGACCTCGACGGCCATCACTCGCCGCCCCGGCAGCGCCAGCGTCGGGGCATTGACCAGCTCGCGCTTGATGCTCGCGACCACGCGCCGGCGCTCATCCTCGTCCTCGAGCATCTGCTCGGCCGCCGTGCCGACCAGTGGTGCGCCGTCGCCGAAGTAGACCACCGACGGGGTCTTCTCCTCGCCCTCGGCGTTCTTCAGCACCTCTGCCTTGCCGGTGCGGGGGTCCACCCAGGCCATGCTGCTGGTGGTGGTGCCAAAGTCGATGCCGATGCTCGGTGCGTTCATGCCGTCAGTGTCTCGCCGCCTGGACCTGGGATCGTGCCGGTCGTGCCGCGCTCAGGAGCGTGTGTCCCGCGGCGACCCCGGATACCCGATAAACGGCCGCGGGGCGTGCATCTGACAATCGGCGGCACCGACCATGGCGACTGGTCACATCCCACCTTTACCCCCGGTGGGCAGGGGAGGGCCGGCCGCGCGACTCAGAACAGACCGGACAGATCGACGGTGCAACCGGACAGCCCCGGCAGCGGCGTCCGCCGGCGCAGATCGAGGACCTCGTCGATCCGATACCGGCCGTCTTCGGGCTCGGCAAAGCGCAGCACCTGGTCCGGGCCGATGGCGACGACCCAGACCTCAGGAATTCGATGGCGGGC
>JANQFI010000612.1 GCA_028277905.1 Chromatiaceae bacterium
CGCCTTGGCGTGGGCGTCGAGGAACAGATCGACGAGCGAGGCTTCGACGGCACTCCGGTCGACGGCGATCTTGCGGTAGCGGTCGTCGGCGTCGCGCGGCGCGTGCTCCAGCCGGTTCAACGTGCTCTTCCCGCCGAGCGCCGCGCAGTCGGAACGGCGGGTCTCCAGCCGGTCCGCGAACAGCGCCAGAACGGGATCGAGGCGCAGCTCGTCGTGATCGTTCACGTCCTCGTAGCCCAGCGCCAGACCGACGATCCGCTGGCCGATCAACGTCCTGAGCGAATGCACCACCCGACCCGGATCGCGACCGTCTCGGAAGCATCCAGCGGCCCGATCGATCAGAGTGATCGCCCGATCCGTCTCGCGCAACAACAGCACCCCTGCATCGGACGTCACCGCTCCGCCATCGAAAGCTGCCTCGACCCGCCGACCATCAAACCCTTCGAAACGAAGCTGTTCAGAGATACACTGTGTCGGCATCGGACCCCGCTCCGGAACCTGTCAAGTGTTTGTCGAAAAACAACTTTCTCAGATTACTGGGGCCGATGCACCTTTTCCGGTGAGATATTCGGGCTAGTGGCGATGAGCGTCGGTTTCTACGACCAGGGCCACCTTAACCGCCTGATCAAGCGCACATGCGGCTTCACCCCTGGCACCTATTCTGCCGCATTCGTCCGGCGCAGCACCGCTTAGCCATGACTGTTATGCGCGTCGGGGATCAAGTATGGGACTATCGCCTGCTGCATTCCATCCTGATGCTCACAGGTTGACCACCTCGTAGCGCTGGCAAGAAACTCAGGTAGGAATCGGCGCGATGTGCACCATCCAGCGTCCGCTTCGGGTCAGAGGACTAAACCGCTCTCGCGGTAATCTGGGGCGGCAGCAGGGGAGGTTTGCGCGGTAAAGGGCCGGGTCCGTCCCGTGTTGAGATTGTGGTTTGCCAACCTCTTTCTCGACACGGGGAGCAGACCCATGACGGACACAGCCATCAGCCCCTCTGGCAGCCCGTTGCGCCGGCGCATGATCGAGGACATGGACGTCCGCGGCTTCACGGCCTGCACGCAGCGAGGATACATCGCCGCGGTGAGCAACTTCACGGCTTTTCTCGGCCGCTCGCCGGACCAAGCCGGTGCGGACGACCTGCGGCGCTTCCAGGTGCACATGCGCTCCTCGGGAGCCTCGGCGACGACCATGAACGCGGCGGTCTCGGCCTTGCGGTTCTTCTTCGGCGTGACGCTGGGCCGCGGTGATGCCGAGGTCGGCATGACCACGGTGCGCCTGCCGCAACGCCTGCCGGTGATCCTGAGCCCCGAGGAGGTGGCGCGGCTCTTGGATCATGCCCCTGGGGTGAAGGCCAGAGCCGCGCTGTCCGTAGCCTATGGCGCCGGTCTCAGGGCCTCGGAAGTGGTCTCGCTCAAGGTCACGGACATCGACAGCCAGCGCCAGGTGATCCGGGTGGAACAGGGCAAAGGCCGCAAGGACCGCTATGCCATGCTGTCGGACGACCTCCTGGCGCTGCTGCGCGCCTGGTGGCGAGCCGGACGGGAGAAGGGCGTGATGCTGCCGGCAGGCTGGCTGTTTCCCGGCCAGAACCCGGTCAACCCCATGACCACCCGCCAGCTGAGCCGCATCTTCCACGGCGCCAAGGCGGCGGCCGGGATCGACAAGACCGTCTCGCTGCACACGCTGAGGCACTGCTTTGCCACGCATTTGCTGGAGCAGAAGGTCGATATCCGGGTGATCCAGGTGCTCTTGGGTCACGCCAAGCTCAACACCACGGCGCACTACAGCCGGGTCGACAGCCGCACCCTGAAGGCGGTCAAGAGCCCACTGGAGTTGCTGGCGGCCAAGACGGAGAAAGAGAAAGCCTCATAGCGCCGGGGCCTCGTGTCCCGGGAACGGCTGGAAGTCGCGGATATCTTCCGTGCCTACGGGCCGGCCTAGCGGAAAGCCCAGGCGGGGCACCTGAGCCTCGGCCAGCTCAAGGTCATGTCGGCCATCGAGCGCTGCCGCACGGCAGCCCTCGGCGGCCACGTTGTCCGCTGCCAGGACTGCGCCCACGTCCAGATCGCTTACAACTCGTGCCGCAACCGCCATTGCCCGAAGTGCCAGGCGACTGCGGCCGAGGACTGGCTGGCGGCGCGCCGGGCCGAGCTCTTGCCCGTGGCCTACTATCACATGGTCTTCACCCTGCCGGCACCGATCGCCGACATCGCCTACCAGAACAAGACCGAGATCTACGGCATCCTGTTCAAGGCCGCGGCCGAGACCCTGATCACCATCGCTGCCGACCCCAAGCACCTCGGCGCCCGCATCGGCCTGACGGCCGTGCTTCATACATGGGGCTCGGCGCTCACCCACCATCCGCATGTGCACTGTATCGTACCCGGCGGTGGCATGTCCCCCGACGGCCAGCGTTGGGTCTCCTGCCGGCCGGGATTCTTCCTGCCCGTCCGGGTGCTGTCGCGGCTGTTCCGCCGGCTGGTCCTGGAGAAGCTTTCGACAGCACATGAGGCCGGCCGCCTGCGCTTCTTCGGCGATCACAGGCACCTCGCCGACGCGCCGGCTTTCGCCCGCTATCTCGGCCCGTTACGCAAGCTCGAATGGGTCGTCTACGCCAAGCGGCCCTTTGCCGGCCCAGGGTCCGTGCTCGCCTATCTGTCGCGCTACACCCACCGCGTCGCCATCGCCAACAGTCGCTTGATCGGCCTCGACGACAGCGGCGTCACCTTCACGTACAAGGACTCCCGGGCCAAGGGCCGAGAGCGGCACAAGCGCATGACCGTGGCGCCCGAGGAGTTCATCCGCCGGTTTCTCCTCCACGTCTTGCCTGCCGGCTTCCATCGCATTCGCCACTACGGGCTGTTCGCCAACGGCGGCCGCGCCGACAACCTGACCCGGGCGCGTGCGTTGCTCGCCGTGCCGGCACCGCGAGATCACGGCGAGCCCCTCGCCAAGGCCGAGCCGCAGCCCGGCTTCGGACACCCCTGTCCCTGCTGCGGCGGACCCATGATCATCATCGAGACCTTCGAGCCCGGACACGCCCCCCGCGCCCCGCCACCATGAAACGGCGACAGCCCATGACACTCTCCCCTTCGACACAAACGCCAACGCGCCGGCCGCCGCCGCCGGTCACGGCACCCCATGCGCCAAAGCCACCACAAGCCCGCCGATCGGCCCATAAGACCCGTCAGCGCCGCCGCAACGACGCCGCGAACCCGCCCCGCCGGGGGCGCGGCCAGCCAGATCCTCGC
>JANQFI010000613.1 GCA_028277905.1 Chromatiaceae bacterium
CAAAGGGGGTAGTCGGTTAACGCCACCTGCAAATCGAGACAGCGGCATCGTCCCGGATAGCGCTGCGTTACGACAGCCTAGGTGACGAGCGCGTTTATAAGGGCCTATACCGGCAGGTGTTTGCGAATCGATGCACGTCCGAGTGAGGCACCGCGATCCTGCTGCAAAGCAGAAGCCGGGTTAAGTGGCGTTAACCGACTACCCCTTTTCAGCAAATGGCTAATTGGCCGAGCAGGTTGCTGTCGGGGACGTGACTGGCGATGACGCTCGGCGTTTCTTCGAGAGCGTAGTATCGCTGCAGTCTGTCCGACACGGCGACCTCGCCGCCCCGCGACGGTTGATCGGCTTTCTGGAGCGGTCGGGCGTGATTCACCCGCTGTCCGAGCCCGAGCAGAGCAAGCCGCTCCAACAAGCCGTCGGCGCGTTCGCCACCTACTTGCGGGAGGAGCGAGCGCTTTCCGAGAAGACGCTGATCCAGTATTGCCCCTTTATCGAGCGCTTTTTTCCGAGCGCTTCGCCCATGGTCCGGTGGCGTTCGCCGACTTGGGCGCCGTCGACGTTATCCGGCTCGTCAAGCAACAAGTCGCAACGCTCAGTCCGGCAAGGGCCAAGTCTGCGACCACGACCTTGCGGTCGTCTTTTCTCTACTTAGGCGATTGCCGGAAACAAACATACCGAATGGCGCAGGATTTCCACTCGCCTTCAAGGAGCGGCAGCGGGCGCATAGTCGAGCTCTGTGCCCGCTGCGGCGACGCAGAAGGCGGGCGAAAAGACCAGCCAGGCGGTCTGTTGGTTGACGGAAATCGCCTGAGAGCGTTGCACCCTGCAACGCCCTCGCCTTCCGCAGCAACGCGGCCTCAGCGGCGCGTGGCGCCAGTTGCGATTGCGGTTCCCCTGATTCTGCTCGCCCCGGCAGCGCCTGCTTGGGCTAACATCCTCAGGACCCCGCCGCCAGCCGAGCCTGCACGCGAGAGCCTTGAAAACCGCCAGCATCGCCCACCGCGTCGTGGACTTCCTGCGCCGGTGGCCGCCGTTCCAGTACTTCGACGACGAGGAACTGTTCGCGCTCGCGAGGGCCGGCCGCGTGGTCTTCCACGAGCGGGATGAGACGGTCTTCATGCAGGGCGGCCGGCGCAAGCCCTACGTCTACGTCGTCCAGCAGGGCGCGGTGCGGCTCTCCGAGCAGAGTGACGATGGCACCGAGCAGCTCCGCGACGTGCGCGGCGAGGGCGACCTGCTCGGCACCGGGCGCTACCTGGGCATCGGCGAGCATGTCTACACCGCCTGCACCGAAACGGACGTGATTCTCTATGCCCTGCCGGCGGACGCATTCTGGGAGACGGTGAAGCGCCACCCGCGGGCGCGGCGCTTCCTCGCCACCTATTTCTCGGTTGCGATCCAGCCATCTTCGCTGGAGATTCGGGAGGAGCGCAGCGACGAGCTGCGCATCGGCCGCCGGCCGGTGGACTGGATGGCGCGGCCCGTGGACCAGCCGGCGCGGCCGGTGACCTGCATCCCCGAGACGACCGCGCGCGAGGTGGCGCGGTTGCTGGCCGAGCGGGAGGCCGAGGCGGCCGTGGTACTGGATGACCAGGCGGCGCCGCTCGGTGTCGTCACGCCGCGGATGCTGAGCGACCGGGTGGCCAGCGGCCGGCTCCCGCCGGATACGCGGGCGCGGGAGCTGATGCGCCGGGTGTGCGCGGTGGCCGCACCTGGGCTCGAGGCCGGAGATTACCTGTCGTGCATGCTGAGCCAGCAGTCCGATCACTTGGTGCTCACCGCCAACGGCCGTCTCGATGGCCCCTTCTGCGGCGTGCTGACCCGCCGCGACCTGACCCGCGTGGAGGGCGCCGCACCCCTCGCAATCATCGAGGACATGGCGCGGGCGCCGCGCATCTCGGAGCTGGCCGCGTTGCGCGCCCAGGCCGAGCGCGTCCTGGCCGCCGGGCTCACCGGCCCCAACGCCACCCGCTGGCTCGCGCCCATGGCGGGCGCCTTCAACGCGGCGGTGCTGCGCCGGGCCGTGGGCCTGGTGGAGGGGGCACTGGCCGAGCAGGGGCTGGCGCACCCGAATCTGGACCACTGCTGGGTCTTCTTCGGCTCCGCGGCCCGCAACGAGCTGTTCACGCGGCACGATCTCGACCATGGGCTGATCTATGACGACCCGGACCCGGACCAGGCCCGGAGTGCCCGGGCCTACTATCTAGAGCTGGGCCGGCGAGTCAGCGCCGCGCTCGCCGCCTGCGGCTTCGTCACCAGTGCCAAGGCGATCGGCGCCGGGCACCCGAGTGCCTGCAGGTCCGTGGGGGAATGGGCGCTGGCCTTCGGTGACTGGATCGCCGACCCCATCGAGAGTTGCGTCTACCGCGCGACATCCCTGTTCGACCTGCGCCCGGTGCACGGCGACTGCCGGCTGGTGGAACGGCTGGAGCGATACATCCATGTTGCGGAGGCGCGTCATCCACGGTTCGTGCCATTGTTGCTGGAGGATTCCATGGCCAACTTGCCGCCATTGACCTTCTTCCGCGGCCTGGTGGTGGACGACGACGGGGATTACACCGAGGTGCTGGACCTGCAGCGCGCGACCCTGCAGCCGGTCGTGGACGTCGCGCGGGCGCTGGCGCTGGATAGCGACCAGCAGGTGCCCACGACCCTGGACCGGCTCCTGGTGCTGAGTCCGGAGGACGACGAGGCGGCGCTCCTGATCCGCGAGACCGCGGGCGCCTTCCGCAACGCCCTCTATCATCGTGCCCGCACCGGCTACACCACAGGCACGGACGGCAGTCGGGTGGACCCTGCAAAGCTGACCCGGCTGGAGCAGAACCTGCTCAAGTCCGGCTTTCGGACGGTGCTGCACCTCATGGAGTACACCGGCAGGCACTATGGCTTGACACCGCGGCGGTGAGCAGTATGACCTCATTGACCTCAGCCCTGTCCGCCTACCGCGCCGCTTTCACCGGCACCTGGCCGGATACCGCGGCACCGGAGCAGGTGCGCTTCGTGGTGCTGGACTGCGAGACCACGGGGCTCGACCCGCGGCGGGATCGCATCGTCAGCATGGGCGCAGTGGCGCTGACCGGCGGCGAGATCGACCTGGGCGACACCTTCGAGTCCCTGCTGCGGGTGCTGCACAACACCGCCGCCACCCTGGTGCACGGCATCACCCGCGACGAGACCCGCGAGGGCGTCGGCGAGGACGAGGCGCTGGCCGGCCTGCTCGGCTATCTGCGCGATGGCGTCGTCGTCGGCCACCACATCGGCCATGATCTCGCCATGGTCGATGCGGCCCTGGCGCGCCACCAGGTTCCGGGCCTGCTCAACCGCCACCTGGACACCGGCGAGCTGGCATCGCTGCTGGAGGCAGACGGCGCCTTCTCTGGGCAGCCACCCCTGGACGACCTGTCCCTGGACGGCCTCTGCCGGCGCTTCGACATCGCGCCCTATGATCGCCACACGGCACCAGGCGATGCCTTCCTCACGGCGCAGATCCTGCTCCGGCTGCTGCGCCTCGCGGCGCGCCGCGGGCGCCGGACGCTGTCGGCGCTGCTGGAAGGGCCGGCGCGTGAGGGGCTAGGGGCTGGAAGCTAGGTATCGCGACGGGCGCAACCAAGGACTCCTGACGATTGCTGCTGCGAGATTGCTGCTGCGAGGCGTTCATTGCGTGCAACGCTCGGCCGCCGCCCTGGACTCTGGCTCGGACTCACGCCATTCACCGGCAAGAGGGTACCGGCCTGCGCGCATCGAGCCGGCGCATATCCTATGCCGGCGCGGGCGCACCAGTGGCCTGGGGCACCTCAGCGTTCCTCCGCGGTGCTGCCCTCGATGGTCCGCTCGGGCTCGGCGCGACCACCCAGGTGCTCGGCCAGGAAACGCTCGATACGGGCGTTGGCGTCGAGGCGGTTCTCGGGCCGGGCGAAGCCGTGGCCCTCGTCCGAGAAGACGATGTATGTGACGGGCAGGTCCTTCTCGCGCATGGCGGTGACGATCTGGTCGCTCTCGGCGATCTTGACCCGCGGGTCGTTGGCGCCCTGCAGCACCATCAAAGGGTCGTCGATCTGGTCCACGTGGAAGAGCGGCGAGATGCGGCGGTTCAACTCGGGGTCCTTCTCCACGTCCCCGACCCGCAGCACCAGCTCCTTCTTCGCCGGCGCCCAATAGGGCGGGATGGACTCGAACAGGGTCTTGATGTGGGAGGGACCCACGATGTCCACACCGCAGGCATAGAGGTCCGGCGTGAAGGCGAGTCCGGCGAGGGCCGCATAGCCACCATAGGAACCGCCGAGGATGCACGCCCTGTCCGCATCGGCGATCCCTTGATCGATGGCCCATTGCACGGCGTCGGTGAGGTCGTGCTGCATGGCGCCGACGCCCCA
Source organism: Chromatiaceae bacterium (assembly GCA_028277905.1). Taxonomy (GTDB): domain Bacteria; phylum Pseudomonadota; class Gammaproteobacteria; order Chromatiales; family Chromatiaceae; genus Thiohalocapsa. Next base: position 4,374 of record JANQFI010000613.1, read on the forward strand.
CTCGCCGTTGCCGGCATTCAGAAACCTCTTGCCGAACCCGGTGGAGCCGCGGAAGTTGACCTGCAGCACCGCGTAACCGCGGTTGGTCAGCCACTGCGCCTGCGGGTCGTAGCCCCAGTAGTCCCGCGCCCAGGGCCCGCCGTGCACCAGCAGTACCATGGGTAGCGGTGCGGTCGGCTTGTCGCCGGTAACCTCGACCGGGAGGCTCAGATACGCCGGCAGCCTGAGGCCGTCGCGGGCGCTGATCTCCACCGGTCGCATCTTGGCCAGCCGGTAGTCCTTGAGCTCCGGACGGGTGACGAACAGGAGCTCCGCTTGCCGTGGGTCTCTTGTGTATAGGTAATAGCTGGTGGGGCCGTCGTCCGGCTGGAAGGCGACGATCCAGCGGTCGTCCGCCAGGGTGCGGTCGGCGATCCTGAGCGTGCCCTCGGCGACGCCGTGCAGGTAGTCGAAGTCCGGCTTCAGGCTCTGGTCGAGCAGCGTCCACTCGGGCTTCAGGTAGTCGAGCTCCACCGCCTGGATGCGGTGCTCGGTGGGGTGCACCTCCACGCCGGCCACGTCGCTCCTGGAATCTGAGGCGAGCTCCTCCAGCACCTTGCCGCTCTTCGGGTCCACGGCGAGGAGCCGCGTCGTATCGCTGCCGAGCGAGCTGGTCACGAAGAGCTTGTCGCCCGACTTGTCGAAGCCGAAGGCGCCGCCGTTCTCGCCGAAGGGGAAGCGGATCAGGTCGCGCCACTCGGCGTCGTCGCTGTCGCGGACGCGGATGAAGTCGTCGCCGGTCCCGGGGTCCTTGGCCTCGGCGGCGCGGATGCGGAAGTCGGCGTCGGTGAGCCAGCCGAGCACGTCGCCCGGGTTTTCGGTGTCGAGGGTCAAGGTGCCGCTGGCGAGATCGATGCGGTACATGTCGAAGACACTGGGGTCGCGCTTGTTGAGACCGACCAGGACCTGGCCCGGGTGCTCAGGATCCGTGATCAGGTTTTCGGCGCGCACACCCTCGAAGGGCGTCAGGTCCCGGGTCTCGCCGCCTGCGAGGTCCACCGCATACAGGTGCCAGTTCTCGTCACCACCCTGGTCCTGAATGTAGAGCACCCGCTTACCGTCCTGCGCCCAGCCGTGGAAGCGGATGCCGCGCTCGGTGTCGTCGGTGATCTGTCGCGGTTCCGCCCAAGCATCCATAGGGCCGTCGGCCGGCTGCACCCAGACGTTCAGCACCCCCTGGTCGGACGGCGCGAGCCAGCTCAGATGCTCGCCCGTGGGCGCGATGCGCGCCTGGGTGCGGGTCGGGTTGCCGAATAGCACCTCCAGCGGGATGAGTGGAGGCAACTCGGCGGTCTTGGCATCGGCCGGGGTCTCGGCTGGGACGGAAGTGCTCATGAGGATCAGGGGTATCTGGGCCAGGAGACTGGCGAAGGGACGAATGGATGCCATGGGCTCGGCCGTCTTGCGTAGGGGTTCTGGGCCGGGGTTCTGCTGCCCAGGCGCGGGCATACTAACCTAGGTTGGGCGGGCTGCAAGCGCTGCACGCCCGACCGTCGCACCGGCGACTGTGGTGTCGTCGAAGGCCACCGAGCCGATGGTGAGACACGGAGCGGTAAGGGAAGGTTCAATAATTACCTGAACACATCTATCCGCTATCCTTATCGCTTTCGTTGTCGTTGTCGTTGTCGTAATCGAAGTCGCCATAGACGAT
>JANQFI010000623.1 GCA_028277905.1 Chromatiaceae bacterium
CATACCAAATGGCGCAGGATTTTCGCTCGCCTTCAAGGAGCGGCAGCGGGCGCCTAGTCGAGCTCTGTGCCCGCTGCCGCGACGCAGAAGGCGGGCGAACAGACAAGCCAGGCGGTATGTTTGTTGACAGAAATCGCCCAAGGCCAGCCGCAGAGTCCCCCGTGCCGGAGCGCAGAGCATGTTGCACCAACAACCCCGAGTCGCCGTCATCCTAGTCGTCACGCTCGCGCTCACCACCGGCTGCGCCAGCACACCGCGCCAGCTGATGCCGACACCCGTCGTCTATCAGGAGCCTGGAGGTGAGCCGGTGCTGACCTTGCCGGCAGAGCTGCGCGGTGCCAGCACCGATGTAGACCTCCTCTACATCACCGACCGCGCACCGGAGAGCGACCCGAACAGCGACCTGCCCTATGGCCAGGTACGGGCCAACCGCATCGAGTTCGGCTCCGCACGGGTGGAGATCGGGCCAGATGTATCCTGGCCGGTGCTGGAGCGCGAGAGCCGGCTCGCTCGGCGCACGCGGGATCTGAAGCTGTCGCTGGGCAGGGTGCAGCGCCTCGGCGCCTTCCCGGAGGAGCCCTACGAGCTGCGCCTCGGGCCTGATGGCGAGAGGTACCGCGACGACGCCACCCTGGCGCAGCATCTGTCCGCCCGGCGGCAGTTACAGGAGGAAGTCGAATACCGCCTCGCGCGCTCACCGCGCAAAGAGGTCATGCTCTACGTGCACGGCTTCAACGAGACCTTCGCGACCGCGGCCTACACCGCCGCCGAGTTGTGCCACTTCCTCGGTCGGGAGCCGGTGTGTACCTTCTTCACCTGGCCGGCGTCATCCACCGGCAATTTCCTGATCTCCTACACCAGCACCACCGAATCCGCCGACTACGCCAGGAACCACCTCAAGAAGGCCATTCGCACCCTGGCCACGACGCCGGGCGTGGAGCGCATGCAGCTCCTGGCCCACAGCCGTGGCTCGGCACTCCTGCTGAGTGCCATACGCGAGCTCTTCGCAGAGGCGATCTCGTCCGGGCAGGACCCTTCAGAGGTTATGGATGTGGACAACATCGTCCTGTTCTCGCCGGACATCGACGTGGAAGTCGCCGGGCAGATGGTCACCTCCTTTGCGTCCGACCCGGATGTATTCTCCGTCTGGCCCAGCGGGCGGCTCCCAAGATCCCTGAGCGGGCGCTTCGTCGTCTATTCCTCGCCGAAGGACCGCGCACTGCTGATCTCCCGCATCCTGTTCCGCAGCGAGAGCCGCGTCGGTAATCTGCGCGCCGAGGATGTCGAGCCGGACGCGCAGCGCTACTTGGAGATATTCGGCAACTTCGACATCATCATCTACAAAGGCAAGCTGACCGATGCCTTCGGCCACTCCTACTTCACGACCAATCCACAGGTCAGCTCCGACGTGATGCAGTTGCTCAGGTACGGCAAGGCCCCGGGCGAGCCAGGTCGCGAGCTTGTACAGCGCGGCCCCATCGTCTGGGAGTTCCCCCAGGGCCCGAGGTGAGGCTCGCGCGCCCGACTGGGTCAGCTGCGGGCGGCGGCGTCGGGGAGGACGATGTTGAGCTCGAGTAGCTCCTGGTCGTCGTCCTGCTCGTAGTTGACCGAGACGGCGTCCAGGTCCACCTCGACGTATTTGCGGATGACCTCGAGGATCTCCTGCTGGAGCTTGGGCAAGTACGACGGGCGGTTGCGGAAGGCACGGTCGTGCGCCACCAGAATCTGCAGCCGCTCCTTGGCGATGGCCGCGGAGCCCTTCTTGCGGCTGGCTCGGAAGACGTCGAGTAGACCCATGGCTCACCCCCCGAAGAGTCGGCCCAAGATGCCCTTTCTTTCCGCGTCCAGGAACCGCATCGGCAAGTCGTCACCGAGGTAGCGCGCCACCATGTCGCCGTAGGCCTTGCCGGCGGTGGAGTCGTTGTCCAGCACCACCGGGATGCCGGCGTTGGAGGCGTTCAGCACCGCCTGCGATTCCGGGATCACGCCGAGCAGGCTCAGCGACAAGATCTCCTGCACGTCATCGACACTCAGCATCTCGCCACGCTCCACGCGCGTCGGCGCGTAGCGGGTCAGCAGCAGGTACTCCTTGATCGGCTCTTCGCCGTCCTCGGCCCGCCGCGACTTGCTGGCGAGGATGCCGAGCATGCGGTCGGAGTCGCGCACCGACGAGACCTCGGGGTTGGTGACCACCACGGCGTCGTCGGCGTAGTACATGGCCATGGTGGCACCGTGCTCGATGCCGGCCGGGGAATCGCAGACGATGTAGTCGTAGCCCTTGCCGAGCTCCGTCAGCACACGGCCGACGCCCTCTTTGGTCAGGGCTTCCTTGTCGCGGGTCTGCGAGGCCGGCAGCACGTATAGGCCGTCGCACCTCTTGTCGCGGATCAGGGCCTGATTCAGATTCGCTTCACCGTTGATGACGTTCACGAAGTCGTACACCACGCGCCGCTCGCAGCCCATGATCAGGTCGAGGTTGCGCAGGCCCACGTCGAAGTCGATGACCACGGTGCGATGCCCCCGCTGTGCCAGGCCCATGGCCATTGCGGCGGCCGTCGTGGTCTTGCCGACCCCGCCCTTGCCCGAGGTGATGACGATGATTCTGGCCAAAGACGTCTCTCCCAAGTCTTGATCTGATCGAAATTGCGTCCGCGCGCTGAGCCCGTGGCCGCGCCTGGTCCACACCGAATCCGGCGCTGGACCCATGCCGTCAACCGATCGGGTCGATGCGCAACACCTCATGGTCGAGGAAGACCTGCACGCTGCGACCCTTGAGGTCCGTCGGAATGCTCTCGCTGACGCGATAGTGCCCCGCCACCGACACCAGCTCGGCCTCCAGCGAGCGGCAGAAAATGCGTGCGCCGATGTCGCCCTTGAGTCCGGCGATGACCCGCCCGCGCAGCGGGCCGTAGACGTGAATGTTGCCGTCCGCCATCAGCTCGGCACCGGAGCTGACCGGCCCGACGACGGTGAGATCGCCGCTCGCGGCGTACAGGCGCTGGCCGGAGCGCACCGGTCGGTCGACCAGCATGGACACAGGGGTAGGGTCGCCTTGGTCGTCGCCCACCGGCGACTGGACCTGTGGCTCGGTCCGCGACTCGGCCGATACCGCCGCTGCCCCCGGTTGCCTGCCGGCGCGGGTGCTGTCGCCGAGGATCGCAAGCTCCATGGCGCGGGCGGCCTCGTTCTGCGTCGCGCCGCCGCCCCGCACGCCCACCGGGATCATGCCGAGCCCCCGCAGCAGCCCGACCAAGTGCGGAAAGCCGACGTTGCCCTGCGCCTGCGCCAGCTCGCTCAAGTCGATGACTACCGGCGTGTTGCGAAAGAACCCTGGTGCCTGTTCGACCTTGGGGCCCAGCTGGGCCGCCACCGCGTCCATGTCGAGCGACAACAGCCGAATCACCGGCAGTGTGAAGCTCGACGCCTTGAGCTCGAACGCCGGCGCCACGGCGACGGCTGCTTGGGTTGGGGTCTGCACGGCCATCGGCGGGGGATTGCGCTCCTACTGGTTCTCTGGTTGGCACCCTTGGCACGCCTGCGGCTCCGGCGCGAATGGCGGCATGCTAACCCTTGCCGCAGAAAGCTGAAAGGCGCCGCGGTTGGCTGGCCGATAGGACGCGTCCCGATGCCGGTGATGCATGCAGGGCCCATCGCGGCGGGGAGCGCGCTCCCAGGCAATGCCTGGCGGCGCACTCCAGGGCCGGGATCAATGGGCCAGTGATCAGCAAGGCGGTGATCTGCGGGTCGGTGCCCATCCCGACAGCAATCAACGGAGGGCGATCAAGGAGCGGCGCTCAGCCGGGGGGCCAATGCAGGGGCCGGCCGCCGAGCAGGTGCAAGTGCAGGTGGAACACCGTCTGGCCGCCGTTGGCGTTGCAGTTCACGACCGTGCGGTAGCCGTCCTCGGCGAAGCCCTCCTGTTGCGCGATCTTGGCAGCGGCGAGGAACAACCGGCCGATCAGCTCCGCATCCTCGGGGCCGGCGTCGTTCAGGGTCGCGATGGGCTTGCGCGGGATCACCAGCACATGGGTGGGCGCCTGCGGGCTCAGGTCGCGGAAGGCCACCAGGTCGTCGTCCGCGTAGACGATGTCCGCGGGGAGCTCGCCGCGGGCGATCTTGCCGAAAACCGTGTCTTCAGGCATTTCAGAAGGCTCCTGCGTGGGCGTTTGTGGGTGTAAGGAACCGCGGTCACCGGCCTGCCGGCGCAGGGGCGTCCCGCGAGTTGCGCCTGTGTCTCGGGCAATGGACCGGATAGCTGGCGTCAGAGCCCGGTGCGGCCGGCGAAGGCGTGCGCCAGCGTACCGCCATCCACGAGCTCGAGCTCCCCGCCCAGCGGCACACCGTGGGCGATGCGGGTCAGGCGGACCTCACTCCCGGCCGCCAACTCGCTGATGTACTGCGAGGTGGCGCTGCCCTCGATCGTCGGACTGATCGCGAGGATGGTCTCGCACACGACGCCAGCATGCAGACGCTCGCGCAGCAGCTCCAGCCCCAGCTCTTCCGGACCGATGCCGTCCAGTGGCGACAACCGCCCGCCGAGCACGAAGTAGCGCCCGCGGTAATCCGTGGCCTGCTCGATGGCGGCGATGTCGGACGGCTGCTCGACGACGCAGAGTAGGGACGCGTCCCGTGCCGAGCTCGCGCACAGGGTGCACAGCTCGCGCTCGGTCAGGGTGCGGCACTCGCGGCAGTGGCCGATGCGGGCCATGGCCTCGGCCAGGACCTGCGCCAAATGGCGGCCCGCATCGCGATCGTGCTCCAACAGGTGGAACACCATGCGTTGCGCGGATTTCGGACCGATGCCCGGCAGGCAGCGCAGCGCCTCCACCAGATCCAGCAGCAGATCCGAATCGGACACCTCGGGCCTCGGCCGCGTGCGGGCGCTGTCAGAACGGCAGCTTGAACCCGGGCGGCAGCGGCAGTCCGGCCGTGATGCTGGCCATGTGCTCCTTGGTCCGCTCGCCGACCCGGCGCACGGCATCGTTGGTGGCGGCGGCAATCAGGTCTTCCAGCATCTCCTTGTCGTCGCCCATCAGCGACGGGTCCAGCTGCACACGCTTCACCTCGTTCCGGCAGGTCATGGTCACCTGTACCATGCCGCCGCCAGCCTCCCCGGTAACCTCCTCTTTGGCGAGTTGCTCCTGCGCCGCCTTCAGGTCCTCCTGCATCTTCTGTGCCTGCTTCAACATGCCGCCCAATGCGCCTTTCATCGCTTCACCTCTTCGGTTTTCGAACAATGGCCGAGGATTGTAGACCGCAAGGCGGCGGGGCGAACCCTCGCGGCATGCGCACCGTCAATCCGTCGGCCGAATGCTGCCGGGAACCCAGTCGGCGTCGAAGCGGCGCTTGAGCTCGCTGACCACCGGATCGCCAGCCAGGGTCGCCTCGGCGGCGGCGACGCGCTCCGCCGCCTCGCGGGCATCACGGCCGGCGGGGGTATCAACGAGTCTTGGGGGCTCAGTGCCCTCGCCGCCGCCGGCATTGGCCGCGACCCTGTCGATGCTGAGCGCCACCTCGCAGCCCAGGGCCTTCGCCAGCGCCGCGCCCAAGCGCTGCTCGGCGCCGGCCACGCGCAGATTCGACAGCGAGTCCGCCAGCGCGAGCCGCAAGTGCTTGCCATCCCAGCTTACCAGCGAACAGTGCGCCGCAAGCTGGCTCGCCAGACCCGCCAGCGGCAATGCCGCCACCAGCCGGTGCCAGTCCTCCGCACCGGCCAGCGGTCGCGGCGGCGTCTCCGCCGCAATCGCCGGGGCACCGGTAGTCGCTGGATCCTTGCGAGCCCCGCCACTGCCCCCGAGACCCCCCTCCACCGCCGGCGCATCGACCCGCTGCCCTCCGACAGCCGGCGGCGCCGAAGCGGCTGCACGCGACCCAGCCCAAGGCCCCGCCGGCACGGCCGCCGGCCGGAACGCCAACGCCCGCAGCAGCACCATCTCGAACCCGGTGCGCGGGTCCGGCGCCAGCGGCAGGTCGCGCTGTCCGGTCAGCAGGATCTGGTAGTACAGCTGGATGTCCTCCGCCGGCACCTCGGCGGCGAGCCGGTGCAGCACCTCGGCGTCCGGGTCGTCGTCGGCGACGGTTGCCGGCACCTGCTGCCCCAGCGCGAGGCGGTGCAGCAACGTGATCAGCTCCGCCAGCACCGCGCCGAAGTCCGGCGTCAGCTCGGCGAGCCGGTCCACCTCCGCCAGCAGCCGCTTGCCGTCTCCGTCGCCCAGCGCGGTCACCAGCGCCGGCACCAGGTCGCCGGTGTGGGTGCCCAACATCCGGCGCACATCATCGGCGGCGAGCCGGCCACCGCCGAAGGCGATGGCCTGGTCCAGCAGGCTGAGGCCGTCGCGCATGCTGCCGTCGGCGCCGCGCGCTAGCAGCGCCAGGGATTGGTCATCGAAGCCGATGCCCTCGGCCACGAGCACCTGCCGGAAGCGGCCCTGGATCTGCTCCGGCAGCAGGCGGGTCAAATGGAACTGCAGGCAGCGCGAAAGCACCGTCGCCGGTAGCTTCTGCGGGTCCGTGGTCGCGAGCACGAACTTGACGTGCTCGGGCGGCTCCTCCAGCGTCTTCAAGAGCGCGTTGAAGCTGCTGGCGGAGAACATGTGCACCTCGTCGATCAGGTACACCTTGAAGCGCCCGCGCACCGGCGCGAAGGGGACATTGTCCAGCAGATCGCGGGTCTGATCGACCTTGGTGCGCGACGCCGCATCCACCTCGATGAGATCCACGAAGCGACCGCTGTCGATCTCGGCACAGGCGGAGCAGGTGCCGCAGGGCGTCGGGCCGATGCCCTGCTCGCAATTGAGCGTCTTGGCCAGGATGCGCGCCAGCGTCGTCTTGCCGACGCCTCGGGTACCGGTGAACAGATAGGCGTGGTGCAGCTGGCCGCGCGCAAGGGCGTTCGAAAGCGCCTGCACCACGTGCCCCTGCCCCACCAGGTCGGCGAAGGCGCGCGGACGCCATTTGCGGGCGAGCACCTGGTAGGTCATTGCGAGCTTCGAGCAGGGAGGATCGAGCAGGTGCGCACAAGGGCGGCGAGCCCCGCCAGCCACACCCCGGCACACACTGCCACCGCTGCGGCTGCTCCCTTCCGGGCCTGACCGGGTTCACGGCTTCGCGTTGCGGGGGGACCGGCGGTGCCCACCATGGATCGGTGAGCTGCGGCCTCGACCTTAGGCGATTTCTGTCAACAAACAGACCGCCTGGCTTGTCTTTTCGCCCGCCTTCTGCGTCGCGGCAGCGGGCACAGAGCTGGGCTATGCACCCGCTGCCGCTCCTTGAAGGCGAGCGAAGATCCTGCGCCATTCGGTCTGTTTGTTTCCGGCAATCGCCTTAGCACCGCGTAAGGCCCGGGACATTAGCAGACCCATCGGACACCCACAAGCAGTGCCGGCAGATCGGGTACCGGATGCGGTCCCAGACCCGGGGTCCCTTAGGGCGAACCGGCCATCATCACGTAAAATCCCAGCCGCCACGCGCTGCCGCATCGAGACGTGAAAGCCCATGCATCGCCTCATCCCGCTCCTACTGCCGATCCTGCTGCTCCCGGCCACCGGCGCCGGGCAGGGAGACGTCCAGGATGCGCCGGCGCAGCCGGCCACCGAGCCGTCCCCACGCGGGCCTGGCCTCACCGAGCAGGCGCTGGACCTCTGGCAGCGCTCCGCCGAGCAGGCGGGCTCGCTGTGGGAGCAGTCTCGAGACACCGCTGGCGAGTGGTGGCAGCGCTCCCGGGAGGCCTGGGACAACGCCCGCGACTCGCTGGCGCCTGCGGAGCCGGACCCCTTCGGCCAGGTCTGGATCAATGTCGTGCCCAAGCTGGAGGAGACCGTCGAGCTACAGGAGGCGCAGCTTGGCCTGCCCGAGAAGGCCTGGTTCCGCCGCGACCAGACGGACGTGCAGGCGGAGATCGACGCGCTGCTGAGCGCCTCGGTGGAGATCCTGTCCACCTCCCCGGTGCAGCAATACCGCGAGCAGATCCGCGCCCTGGAGCAGACCACCGCCCGCGCCCGCGTCGAGATCGACGAGCTCCGCAAGGCCCGCGTCGCCGCGCCCGAGAGCTCCATGGTGGAGCGCACCGTCGCCGACTACGACCGTCTCATCGACGAGCGCCGGGAGACCATCGCCCGCGCCCGGCGGGAGCTCGACGCCATCAAGCAGCAGTTCGGCGCCGAGCTGCGGGGCATGGGGTTGGACTTGTCGGACGAGCAGCTGGAGTTCCTGCTCTCCACGGTCGTCGGCGACAATATCGTCGACCTCGGCATCGTCTTCGACAACGTCAAGGCCATTACCGCGCAGCTGGAGGAGCTGATGCGCGAGAGCGGCGAGGACCTCGACGCCGCCCGTCGCTACTACGGCATGTACCTGGTGCTGCTGCGGGCGCTGAGCCAGATGCACCTGGACGTGGAACAGGCCATCGACCAGCGCTACATCCCCGAGATCAACGACATCGCCGGCCGCGCCCAGGCGCTCTCCACCGACACCAGGGCGCTGAAGCGCAAGCACCCAGAGAAGGCCGAGATCCTCGACGCCAACCTCGCGGCGCAGCGGCTCACCATCGAGGCCGCCGAGGTCTACCGCCGCTATCTCCAGGAACAGGGCAAGCAGGTCGCCGATGCCCGCGCGTCGCTCCAGGAGGACATCGCCACCGCCTGGAACACCTACGAGACCGTGCGCGTCTCCGGCGAGCTGGTGGACCTGGTGCAGTCCAGCCAGCAGCTGCTCGACGGCCTGCTCAGCCGCCAGGTGCCGGCCCTGCGGCCGTTTCAGAACCTGGAGATGCAGCGCGAGTTGTCGAAGTTGACCGAGCAGCTGCGGGCGCAGGAAGGCTGAGGGGAAGTGCGGATGCACCAGACGGTCACAGGCCGCTGTTGGCACTGTGGCGTCGACCTGGACTTCGCCCTCGAGGCCACCTGCCCCGGCCACGTCGGCCGTGCGGTGCACTAGAGTGGACCCCGAAGACTGGACAGCTCGCTAAGCTCTGCCGGCGGGTGGATACTGGCCCCGAGAGGAGCGAGCATCCATGTCCACGAAGCGTAAGCGTTACAGTGCCGAGCTCAAGGCCAAGGTCGCCGTTGAGGCGATCCGTGGCGTGAAGACCACTGCCGAGCTCTCCAGCGCGCACCAGGTGCATCCCACACTGATCAGCCAGTGGAAGCGCCAGGCGCTGGAGCATCTGGCCAGCCTGTTCGAGGGCGGCAGTACAGGTTCCGAGCCCGACGTCGCGGCCGTCAGCGCGCCGCTGTACGCGCAGATCGGCCGGCTGCAGGTCGAGCCCGACTGGCGGAAAACAAAAGCCGAGGG
>JANQFI010000198.1 GCA_028277905.1 Chromatiaceae bacterium
TCATAATGGACGTGCCGGTTGAGGGAGCCACCGAAGCGGTGGATGAAGCTCACCGCCCCGAAGCGGGCGTGCGCGCCGGCGTCGCTGGTCTGACGCAGACGGGCCTCGATGACGCGCAGCAGGATATGCAGCACGGCGCTGATCGCCCGCGGCTCGCGCTCCAGATACCAGCGCAGCCGTTTGGGCACCGAGAGGACCCACTGACGCAACCCCTGCAAGCACATCGCCGGCGTCTACGAGCGCCTCGCCCGCCAACTCGACCACGATCCCTTCCTGCTGTTCGAGCTGCGCGGCCTCAACCGCGAGCAGCTGCGTGCGGCCCTGAAGCAGACCCCGCTCGGACATGCCCTTGATGGTCTCGACGACACCGCTGCCCCGGAGCCGATCGTTGCCGAAAGCCATTTCCCCGCACCCAAGACCACCACCACCGCCGCCCCCGACTACCAGGCCTTCTGGCATGGCGCCAAGCGCCTGCCCCGCGAGCTCCCGGCCATGCTGCCGGCCGAGGTCCCCGCGATCCTGATCCGCAAGAGCGGCGACTACCCGCCACTCTGGGACAAGGACAGCCCCTTCATCGAGCTGATGGAGGCGCTGTATCTGCGTGTGCGCGAGAAGAACAAGAACGCATTGTGAGCACGACCCTTTGTACCGGCCGCCCTACCGCATCACGCCGGCCATAGTCACGCGCATCGCCGAGATCGGCGAGGCCATCGGTCGCTCGGCAGCGCATCCGGAGTTCCTGCTCATGCGCGTGCCCTTCGGCCTGCTCCTCCTGCTCACGGCCATGGGCAAGGGGGCGCGATATGCGGCGGTGTTGGGTGTGAGCAGAGCAACCTCGTCGTCCACGACATCGCCGATCCGACCGTCCTGCGGGCGGATCGGCTGCCGCCAGGCCTGCACATGCCGCGCGCAGCCCTGGTCGAGTCGCTGCGCGGCCTCCATGCGGAGCTGACGGCACAGGAGGCGGCGCTGTTGACGCCCTACCTGAGCGCCCATCCCACCGCCGCATGCGCATCTTGATTTGGGGAACCCAACGACCTTGAGAACCCAAGGAACCGGCTTCTGATTTCGGAGGTGCCGCGCAGCCTCTGGGTGCACGAGAGCGCGAACGGCTATTTCCGGCGCGTCGGCCATGCCGCGCGCAAGCTCGCGCCCGATGCCCTGGCGCGCTTCGACCGCCAGGTGCTCGATGCCCTGCACTTCGTCGAGCGCAACATGACCACGGCGGCACGCAAGCCCCTTGGCAGCATCCGATCCAAGCTGTGGTCGGAGTCATGATCGACGCCCAAAATCGAATGCATCACGGACTTGTGACAACTGACCTGGTAGCGACTCATCGCACGCGAGGTCAGGAGAAGGAGGGCCGAATACCATGGCCGTACGGAGCGCCCGCAGCTACCGGTGGAGGGAGAGGTGAAGGAGTAGGATAGTCAGGATATGGCAGGATGTTAGTGCGCCAAGCGAAGCTTGGCGCTTCTTGCCGGGTGAAAGTCCCGGTCGGGGAGGGATCATAGAAGATCTCTCGTAAGGGCTAACCACCCACCCGTAT
>JANQFI010000686.1 GCA_028277905.1 Chromatiaceae bacterium
CGCGCCTGGTCGGCAGCGGTGTGCCGAGTACTACCAACCCGGCCGCTGCCGGGCTTGTGATCGACATCCTGTCCGAGGTCCGCGATTCTCGCGTCGTGGCCGTGGATTCCGGCGGCAAGGCGCTCGCCTACATGCTCACCTATCGGGTGGAGCTCGCCGCGGCGGATCGCCAGGGCCGGTTCATCATCCCGCCGCAGCAGCTCTCGCTCGACCGCACCTTCGATGACAACCCCGATGTTTCCGTGCTGGGCCAGGAGGAGGAGTCGGACATCATCTACTCGGACATGGCCGACGACGCCGCGGACCAGGTGTTGCTGCGCTTGCGCGCGGCCTTGGCGAGCCACCCGGCGGCCGCCGGCACCGCGAGCTCACCGGCGCCCGTCGATCCCGGCTCCGGCTAGCCGATCCGCCGCCACATGCGTCTTGACCCTACGCAGCTCCAAGCCAAGCTCGGCAGCGAGCTGGCCCCGGTCTATCTGGTGTTCGGCGACGAGCCTTTGCAGCTCGGCGAGGCCGCCGCGGCCGTGCGCGCCGCGGCGCGCGCGCAAGGCTTCGCCGAGCGTACCTGCCTGGAGGCCGACGCACTGTCCGACTGGTCCGCCCTCGACCATGCCGCGGCGTCCCTGTCGTTGTTCGCAGAACGGCGGTTGATCGAGATCCGCCTCGCGGGCGAGGGCCCGGGTCGCGACGGTGGCGACGCCATCCGCCGCTATTGCGCCACGGCCGCGGACGATGTGCTGCTGCTCATCGTCGCGCCGAAGCTGGACTGGAAGACGCTCTCCTCCAAGTGGGCGCAGGCGCTGGACCAGGTGGGCGTCATCGTGCAGGCGCGCCAGCTCCAGGGGCAGCGGCTCCCGCACTGGCTGCGCGGGCGACTCACGCAGGCCGGCTTCGAGGCGACGGACGACGCGCTGGCACTGCTCGCCGAGCGGGTGGAGGGCAACCTGCTCGCCGCGGCCCAGGAAATCGAGAAGCTCAAGCTGCTGCGGGAACCCGGGCCGCTGGATGCCGAGGCCTTGCTGGCGAGCGTCTACCACAGTGCTCGCTATGACCTGTTCGACCTGAGCGACGCCGCCATTGCGGGTGACCGTGCCCGCACCGATCGCGTCTTGCGCGCCCTGCAAGCCGAGGGCACGGCCGCGGCGCTGGTGCTCTGGGTCCTGGCCCGGGAGCTGCGCAAGCTGGCGGCGCTGGGCTTTGCGTTGTCCAGGCGCGGCGACATCGCTGCCGTGCTGCGGGAGCACAGGGTCACCGAGTACCGCCGCAACGCGGTCATCCGCGCCGCGCGCAGCCTGCCGCTACACCGACTCTGGGCGCTGCTTGCACGCTGCGCCGACGCCGACCTCGCCGTCAAGGGTCGCGGCACCGCCGATCCCTGGCGACTGCTCGCCCAGATCGCCGACGGCCTCGCCGTCACGGCGGCTCGCGCCGGCCGCTAGCGCGAGTCCCTCTGGCGCAACGGCAAGCGGCCGCAGCCCCTGTGGTCGCCGTCCTCGCCGCGACGCAGCTACCCTCAGGCGTCAGCACGAATCCAGGGCTGCAAGGGCATGCGGAACATAGATGCTCGCGCAACGGCGCAACGGCGCGACGGCGCGACGAAGAGACACGGGTATCAGAGGGCAGGGTCGCGGTGGCGCGGAAATCGCTCAGCCACCCGAGAGAGCCGGCGCGCTGGAAACCCGGATGCATCGCCGTCTGACGCCGCGAAGGCACGGCCTCGGTGTTGGGGATCGCACCGCCGACCGCGCTTCGTCCCGAGATGGAGCGGTCTACCAAAATGCCCAAAACAACATGAGCTCGGTCGGTGGATAGGCGCAGCGCATCCACCATTCGAGCCGCGCGCATCATCGCCTTTGTCACGCGCATACCTGTCGGCGCGCTCGCAGGTCATGTCCGCCGCTTGGTCCACCATGCTCAGCGGAAAGAAAAGGTGCAAGGCTTCAAATCGCCGCCGCGCACCATGCCTCACAACAACCCATCCAACGGGCTGCGCACCCTCGCCACCCAGGATTGAGCACATGGGTATAGATCATGGTCGTGGACAGGTCCGCATGACCCGGCAGCTCCTGGACCCTACGGATGTCGTAACCGTCCTCCGGCAGATGCGTGGCAAAGGCGTGCCGCTTATGCCGCATGCGGCATAATCGGCACTGCCATGTCACCCAGCCGTTGCTGCGGGAGCAATTGCGCGCGTGGGGCATCGACCTCTCCGCCGGGCAGATCGACGCCCTGCGCAGCGGCGCCAACGATGACGTTCTGGCAGGCAAGGATCACCTGCTGGTCACCGGGCTGGAAGTCAGTCGCCACCTGAGGGTCGATGACTCCGGAGCCCGCCACCAGGGCCACAACGGCGACCTGACGCAGATCGGCAACGACTGGCGCGCCGGGTTTGCCAGCACCGGGAGCAAGAGTCGGATCCACTGGCTGCAATTGCGCCACGCCGGCGACATCACCGACACCCTCAACACGCACGCGCTGACCTAGCTGCAGCAGGAGCACCTGCCCAAGGCGCCGCTGCCACGCCTGCAAGCCCAGACCCCGACGACCCGCACGGGGATCGACGCCTGGGCCGCGCATCTCGACGCCTTGGGCCTCCCGGGCGAGCGCCATCGGCGTATCGCCACCGCGGGCATGGTGCTCGGCGGTCTGATCGAGCAGGGCTTCTCGCTGGCTC
>JANQFI010000689.1 GCA_028277905.1 Chromatiaceae bacterium
CATCTAGCAGGGTGCGGAAGAAGTCGCGAAGGGATCGTTGATCTGATAGGTTGAATTCAGCGGGGCACGGATACGGGAATGGGCGATGCGCGGCGGCGATGTTCGGACCGAGGGGCTGTTCGCGTACGTGAGCTGCGAGGGGCGGGTGCCGAAGGAGCACCCGCTCCGGCGGATTCTGGCGATCGTCGATGCCGCGCTGGCCGATCTGTCGACCGACTTCACCAGGCTGTATGCGTCGATCGGCCGGCCGTCGATTCCGCCGGAGAAGCTGCTGCGGACGCTGCTGCTGCAGGCCTTCTACGCGATCCGCTCCGAGCGTCAGCTGATGGAGCAGCTCGACTACAACCTGCTGTTCCGTTGGTTCGTCGGCCTGGGTATCGACGATCCCGTCTGGGACGTGACTGTGTTCACCAAGAACCGCGACCGGCTGCTCGAAGGGGACATCGCCGCCAAGTTTTTCCGGGCCGTGCTGGGCCGGCCCGAGGTCAAGGCGCTGCTCTCGGACGCGCACTTGAGCGTCGATGGCACCCTGATCGAGGCCTTTGCGAGCACCAAGAGCTTCAGGCCGAGGGACGACCATGGCGGTCACGGCCCCTCGCAGCGAGGACGCAACGCCGAGCGCGACTTCCACGGTGAGCGGCGCAGGAACGATACGCACGCCTCGACCAGCGATCCCGATGCCCGGCTGGTTCGCAAGGGCCGCGGCAAGCAGGCCAAGCCGCCGGCTCAAGTCGCCCTATCGGGCGGTAGCCCTGCTTGAGGGCCAAGTCACATGGGCCACCTGTTGATGGAGAACCAGAACGCGCTGATCGTCGATGCGATGCTGACGCCGGCGACCGGCACCGCCGAGCGTGAGGCGGCGGAGGCCATGCTGGGCCGCCAGCCGGGCCGTCACCGCGCCACGCTGGGCGCCGACAAGGGCTACGATGCCGCCGCGTTCGTCGCGTCCTTGCGCGGCCTCAACGTCACCCCGCACATAGCCCAGAACACCGCGCGCCGCTCGGCGATCGATGGCCGGACGACGCGCCACCCTGGCTACGCGGTCAGCCAACGGACCCGCAAGCGGATCGAGGAAGCGTTCGGCTGGATTAAGACGACCGCTGGCTTCAGGAAGACCCGACATCGCGGCACGGCGCGGGCCGGCTGGATGCTCACCCTGACCGCAGCCGCCTGCAACCTGATCCGCCTACCCAAGCTGCTGGCGGCGAGTTGACCATGCCCGCCGCGCGTCCCGCAGGCCGCAGACCTAACCTCACCCTAAACCCGACGCCCTTGGGACCACCAATCAGCCGATCAAACCACGCCGCAACCCCAAAAAGGGGGCGCGGGCCGTACCTTTTTCTGCAACCTGCTAG
>JANQFI010000700.1 GCA_028277905.1 Chromatiaceae bacterium
TCAAGCAGCGGCAGCCGGCGCATAGTCGAGCTCTGTGCCCGCTGCCGCGACGCAGAAGGCGGGCGAAAAGACAAGCCAGGCGGTCTGTTTGTTGACAGAAATCGCCCAAGCACGAGTCCGATAGGTACGACACCTCACCAGATCGCGCCAGTGCCGCCCCCTTGGCCCGCGCCGCGTCCGAAGCGCCAGGCCGGGGCCAAGGCACGCGCCGCGGGCGTGCCCGATCTCAGGTGCGCAGCTCGACGCCCAGCTCGGTGCGCAGCGCGTCGAGGACGCGCGCCACGACGGCCGCGACGTCCTCGTCGGTAAGTGTCTGAGAAGTCGCTTGTAAAATCAATCCCAAAGCCACGCTCTTTCGTCCCGAATCTACCTTTTCCCCGACATAAACATCGAACAGCACCAGATCCCGCAGCAGCTCGCCGGCGGCCTCGCGCGCGCTGCGCGCAATGGCTTCGAAAGGGACGGACTCGTCCACGACGATCGCGAGGTCGCGGCGGATGGACGGGAACTTGGACAGCGGCGTAAAGGCCGGCCGCGGTGCACCGCCCAGGCCGTCGGTGGCGAGCTCGAACAGCTGCACGGCGGCGGGCAGATCCAGCCGCGCGGCGAGCGACGGGTGGATGCTGCCCAGCCAGCCGACCGCACGCCCGGCCCGCTCGATACGCGCCGCCTGCCCCGGATGCAGGGCCGGGTGCCTGGCCGGGACGAAGCTGGTCTCGCCCGCACAGCCGGCCGCCGCGAGCAGCGCCTCGACGTCCGCCTTGAGATCGAAGAAGTCCGCATCCCGGCCGCTTGCGCCCCATTGCTCGGGCAGCACCGGGCCAAGGATGGTGCCAGCGACCATGGGCTCCTGATGCAGCTCGTCACCGCAGGGGCGGAAGCGCAGCCCGAGCTCGAACAGCCGCACCCGGCCTTGCTGGCGGGCGAGGTTCTGCCGCAGCGCCTGCACCAGCCCGGGCCAGAGACTGGCGCGCATCACCGACAGCTCCGCCGACAGCGGGTTGGCCAGGGTCAGCGGTGGCTGCTCCGGGTCGAGCAGGGCTTGCAGCTCCGGGGGCACGAAGCTGTAGGTGACTGCCTCGAAATAACCCCGATCCAGCAGCAGCCGGCGCGAGCGCCCCGGGTCATAGGCCATTTCCAAGGGGGCACGGGTGGCCGCGGCGGAGCGCGCGTGGGTCACTGGGATGCGATCATAGCCATGCACCCGGGCCAGATCCGCGATCAGGTCCACCTCCAGCAGCACGTCGAAGCGGCTCGGCGGCGGCCTGACGCGCCAGCCGCTGTCGGTCTCGGTGAGCTGCATCCCCAGGCGCCCGAGGATGTCCGTCACCTCGGCATCATCGAGGTCCAGCCCGAGCACCTGGCCGATGCGTCTGCGGCGCAGCAGGATCTCCCGCGCCGGCGGCAGATGCGCAGCGGACACCGCCGCCGTCACTGGACCGGGCTCGCCACCCGCGATCGCCGTCAGCAGCGCCGTCGCGCGCTCCATGGCGGTGATGCAGCGGGTCGGGTCCACGCCGCGCTCGAAGCGGTGCGACGAATCCGTGTGCAGCCCATAGCTGCGGGCCTTGCCGCTGATAGCCTCCGGGGCAAAGTAGGCGCTCTCCAGGAGGACGTCCCGGGTGTCGGCGCTGACGGCGGTGTCGGCTCCGCCCATGATGCCAGCGAGCGCGAGCGGCCGCTTGCGGTCGGCGATCACCAGGGTGCCGGCACGCAAGGCGCAAGTCTCGCCGTTCAGCAGGGCCAGATCCTCGCTGTCGCGGGCCAGGCGCACGACGATGCCGCCATCGAGCCGGGCGAGGTCGAAGGCGTGCATCGGCTGCCCCAGCTCCAGCAGCACATAGTTGGTCACGTCCACGGCGACGCTGACGGGCCTGAGCCCGCTGCGGCGCAGGCGCTCCTGCATCCAGAGCGGCGTCGGCGCGCTCGGGTCTATGCCGCGCACCACCCGGCACAGGTAGCGCGGGCAGGCGGCCGGCGCCGCCAGCTCCACGGGCACCAGGTCCTGGACCGCGGGCGGCACCGGCTCGATGTGCGGCTCCTGCACCTCGACGCGGTTCAGCACGCCCAGGTCGCGGGCGACACCGGCAACGCTGAGGCAGTCGGCGCGGTCCGGGGTCAGGTCCAGCTCGATGCAGTGGTCGTCCAGGGCCATCCAGGCCCGCAGGTCTTCGCCCACCGGGGCGTCCGCCGGCAGCACCAGGATGCCGTCGGCGCTCTCGGCGAGGCCGAGCTCGGCGGCGGAGCAGATCATGCCGGCGGAGTCGACGCCCCGCAGCCTGGCACGCTTGATCGTCAAGTCGCCGGGCAATCGCGCACCGAGGGTCGCCACCGGCACCCGCTGCCCGGCGGCGACATTGGCCGCACCGCAGACGATGCCGAGCGGCTCTGCGTCGCCCGCATCCACCTGGCAGACGCGCAGCTGCTCCGCGTTGGGGTGCGGCTCCACGGACTGCACATGGCCCACGACGACGCCGTTGAAGGCGGGCGCCGCCGGCTCCACGAGGTCCACCTCCAGGCCGGACAGGCTGAGCTGGTCGGCAAGGGCTTGGGTGTCCAGCGCTGGACTCACCCATTCGCGCAGCCAGGCCTCGCTGAAGCGCATGGATCAGATCTCCGATGCTCAAGCAAACTGCCGCAGAAAGCGCAGGTCGTTCTCGAAATAGAGCCGAATGTCGTCGATGCCGTAACGCAGCATGGCCAGGCGCTCGACGCCCATGCCGAAGGCGTAGCCGAGCCAATGCTCGGCGTCGATGCTCAGGTGCCCCAGCACGGCCGGGTGGATCATGCCGCAGCCCAGCACCTCCAGCCAGCCGCTCCGCTTGCACACCCGGCAGCCACCGCCGCCGCACTTGACGCATTGCACGTCCACCTCGGCGGACGGCTCGGTGAACGGAAAGTAGGACGGCCGGAAGCGAAGCTTCAGCGCCTCGTCCTCGAAGAAGTTGCGCAGGAAGTCGTACAGCACGCCCTTGAGGTCCGCGAAGCTGGCCTGCTCGTCCACCAGGAAGCCCTCGACCTGGTGGAACATGGGCGTGTGGGTCAGGTCCGAGTCGCGGCGATAGACCCGCCCCGGCGCGATGACGCGGAACGGCGGCTCGCCCTGCTCCATGACCCGGATCTGCACCGGGGAGGTATGGGTGCGCAGCAGCCGCCCGTCCGGGAAGTAGAAGGTGTCATGCATGGCCCGCGCCGGATGGTGCGCCGGGATGTTGAGGGCCTCGAAGTTGTGGTAATCGTCCTCGACCTCGGGGCCCTCTTCCACATTGAAGCCGGCGTTGGCGAAGAGCAGCTCGATGCGCTCGAGCGTGCGCGTGATCGGGTGCGCGGCACCGCTCTGCTGACCGCGGCCGGGCAGCGTCACGTCCACCCGCTCGCCGGCGAGCCGCGCATCCATCGCGGCCTGCTCCAGGGTCGTCTTGCGCGCGTCTATGGCCTGTTGCAGCGCCGCCTTGACCCGATTGATCGCCCGACCGGCGGCGGGGCGCTCCTCCTTCGGCAGCGCGCCCAGCGCCTTGAGCAGGGCTGTCAGCTGCCCGCTCTTGCCGAGGTAGTCCACGCGCACCCGGTCCAACGCAGCGAGGTCGGAGGCCTCGGCGATCGCCGTCAGGGCAGCCCGATGCAGGGTATTCAGGTCGGGTGCGTTGCCGTCACTCATTGTGCTGATTGCTCGGCGGTGGTTGCCCTAAGGCGATTTCTGTCAACACACATACCGCCTGGCTTGTCTTGTCGCCCGCCTTCTGCGTCGCGGCAGCGGGCACAGAGCTCGACTATGCACCCGCTGCCGCTCCTTGAAGGCGAGCGACAATC
>JANQFI010000233.1 GCA_028277905.1 Chromatiaceae bacterium
TAAGGCGATTGCCGGAAACAAACATACCAAATGGCGCAGGATTTTCGCTCGCCTTCAAGGAGCGGCAGCGGGCGCATGGTCGAGCCCTGTGCCCGCTGCCGCGACGCAGAAGGCGGGCGAAAAGACAAGGCAGGCGGTCTGTTTGTTGACAGAAATCGCCTAAGGTTGCGGCAGGACTTGGTGCATCGGGTCGACCGCTACCGCTCAGAAGAATGTGACACCCACCTGGAACAGCTTTTCGACCTCAGGCACCCGCAGCTTGTCCTGAAGGAAGAGGATGACATGATCTTCGGACTCGATGATGGTGTCATGGTGAGCGATGACGACCTCGTCCCCGCGCACCACGGCGCCGATGGTCGTGCCCTTGGGCAGGTTGATGGCCTCGATGGGCCGACCTACCACCTTGCTGGAGCCCTCGTCGCCATGGGCGATGGCCTCGATGGCCTCGGCGGCGCCGCGGCGCAGCGAGTGCACCATCACCACGTCGCCGCGGCGCACGTGCTTCAACAGGCTGCCGATGGTGGCCTGCTGCGGCGAGATGGCGATATCGATAGGGCCTGCCTGCACCAAGTCTACGTAGGCGGTGCGGTTGATGAGCGCCATGACCTTGCGTGCCCCGAGGCGCTTGGCCAGCATCGCCGATAGGATATTCGCCTCGTCGTCGTTGGTGACGGCGCAGAACACATCGGTGTCCTCCACATTCTCCTCCAGCAGCAGCTCCTCGTCGGCCGCGTCGCCGTGCAAGACGATGGTGCGCTCCAAGGATTCCGCGATCTGCTTACAGCGGTCCAGGCCATGCTCGATGACCTTGACCCGGTAGCGCTTCTCGGTGGCACGCGCGAGCCGCGTGCCGATATTGCCACCGCCGGCGAAGATGAGCCGCTTGTAGGGCTTCTCCAGGCGCCTGAGCTCGCTCATCACCGAGCGGATGTGCTTGGGCGCCGCGACGAAGAAGACCTCGTCGTCCGCCTCGATCAGGGTGCTACCCTCCGGCTGGATGGCCCTGTCCTGGCGGTAGATGGCCGCCACCCGCGTATCCACGTCCGGCATGTGGTCGTACAGGGTGCGCAGCTCGTGGCCCACTAGCGGGCCACCATAGTAGGCGCGTACTGCCACCAGCCGGACCCGGCCACCGGCGAAGTCCGTCACCTGCAGGGTGCCAGGGTTGTCGATCAGGCGCAGGATGTAGTCCGTCACCTGCTGCTCCGGGCTGATGCGCACGTCGATGGGTAAGGCGCCCGGACCGAACAGGGCCTCCTGCTCCATGAAGCCAGGGGAGCGCACTCGAGCGATCTTCGTCGGCGTGTGGAACAGGGTATAGGCCACCTGGCAGGCAACCATGTTGGTCTCGTCGCTGTTGGTGACGGCGATGATCATCTCCGCGTCCTCGGCTCCGGCGCGGCGCAGTACATCCGGATGTGCACCATGACCCTGGATGGTGCGGAGATCGAAGCGGTCGGCGAGCTCGCGCAGTCGACCGGTGTCCAGGTCCACCACCGTGATATCGTTGGCCTCGCTCACCAGGTTCGCGGCCACGGACGAGCCCACCTGGCCGGCGCCAAGAATCAAGATCTTCATGAGTTGCTAGTGCTTTGCTGCGGGAGCTCCGAGACCGGGATTCCCTCGTTGTCGTTGTCGTAATCGCAATCCTAATCGAATATCCGCACGGTCGAGACCGCGATCACGACAACGACAACGACCTGAGACGGTCTCGG
>JANQFI010000150.1 GCA_028277905.1 Chromatiaceae bacterium
TTGCGACGATACCGGTTTTGGTTCCGGCGCACACCGCTTCGCCGAGCCGCCAGCTTCTCCCGTCGAAAGGGCCAGAACCGATGCCGCAGCTCCAACTGCCGATCTTCCCCCGGGGCGTCACCCACATCACCCAGGTGCTCGCGTTCAGCAACGTCGACGGGCGCGTGACCGACTGCAACGGCAGCATGCCGGTGCTCGTGCACGATGAATCGGATCGGGCCTCGTTGCAGATGATCACCGCGCAGTGCTGCGTCAAGGGCAACGCCAAGCAGATGGACCTCGTGCGCGCCTGCGGGGTGTCGAAGATCAGCCGCAAGCGGGCGGTGAAGCGCTACCGCGAAGCAGGACCGAGGGGGTTCTATCAACCGCGCAAGCGCCGTGGGCCGGCGGTGTTGACCGAGGCGGTGCTGACCGAGGCACAGCAGTTGCTCGACGCGGGGTTGGCGCCTGCGGAGGTGGCCGATCGGCTGGGCGTCAAGCGCGACACCCGCTCCAGAGCGGTGCGCGCCGGGCGTTTGCACAAGCGGGAAAAAAAAAACTCGACCGAGCTGAGCAGCAAGCGCGAGCGCTCCGCGGCCGACCGCCGCGCGCCGCTGGGGGTGGGTGCGGCGGCTGTGGCGGGTCGTTTGGCCGCCAGCGTTGGCGAGCTCGATGCAGTGGCGCCGGATTTCACCGCGGCGCTGGATGTCCCGAATGGCGGCTTGCTGTGCGCACTGCCGGCGCTGCTCGCGGTCGGCCTGCTGGAGGGCGTGGAGCGCTACTTGGCGCGCCCCAAGGGCTACTACGGCCTCGACAGCCTGTGGCTGCTGCTCGCCGTCATGGCGCTGGCGCGGCTCGACTCGATCGAGGCGCTGCGCTACTGGGCCCCGGGCGAGTGGGGCAAGCTGCTGGGTCTGGATCGGGTGCCGGAGGTGCGCACCTTGCGCGCCAAGATCGCCTTGCTGGCCGCAGACGATGCGCCCCAGCAATGGAGTGCAGTGCTGTGCGAGCACTGGATGGCCGCTGCTCCCGAACAGGCCGGTGTGCTCTACATCGACGGGCATGTGCGCGTCTACAACGGCAGCCAGACCCAGCTCCAGCGCCACTATGTAGCTCGCCAGCGCCTGTGCCTGCGTGCCACCACCGACTACTGGGTCAACGCCATGGACGGGCAGCCCTGCTTCGTCGTCAACCCGGCGGTCGATCCGGGACTGATTCAGGTCATCGAGCAGGAGATCGTGCCGCGGCTCGAACAACGGCTGCCGCAGCA
>JANQFI010000174.1 GCA_028277905.1 Chromatiaceae bacterium
GACCTTCACGGTGGTCCCTTGGCCGACCTGGGTCTCGATGCGCACGCCGCCGCCCGACTGCTTGGCGAATCCGAGCACCTGGCTGAGCCCGAGGCCGGACCCCTTGCCCACACGCTTGGTGGTGAAAAACGGCTCGAACGCCTTGGCGCGCACCTCGTCGCTCATGCCCGTCCCGTTGTCGCTCACGGTCAGCACCACGTAATCGCCGGGCGGGGGCTCTTCGGGGCGCAGCGGCTTGCTGAATGCGGCATTGGCCGTCGTGACCGTGAGCTGGCCCCCGACCTGCATGGCATCGCGGGCATTGATCGCGAGGTTGAGCACGACCAGTTCGATCTGGGTCGGATCGACCAGCGCCGCCCACAGGCCGGAACTCAGCGCCGTTTCGATCTCGAAACTGCCGCCCATGGTGCTTTGCAGGAGGTCGCGCATCTTGCCGACCGTGTCGTTGAGATTGACCGTGCGCGGCTGCAGGCGCTGGCGACGCGAGAAGGCGAGCAGTTGCGCGACCAGTTTCGCCCCGCGCTCGGCGGCCATGCGCGTATGCGACATCCGGCGCAGCAGCTTGGCGTCGTCCGACTGCGCCCAGGTCTTTTCCAGGTAGCTCACATTGCCGAGAATGACGGTGAGCAGATTGTTGAAGTCGTGGGCGACCCCCGAGGTGAGCTGCCCGATGGCGTCGAGCCGCTGCATCTGCCGCAGCGTGGTCTCCACCTTCTCGCGCTCCTCGATCTGGGCGAGGAGCTGGCGGTTGGCGGCGGCGAGATCCTTGGTGCGCTCGGTGACCCTTTGTTCGAGGGTCTCGTTGAGGCGCAGCGCCTCCTCCCGGCTGCGGCGCAATGCGGCCTCCCAGCGGCGCGCATCGGTGACGTCGGTGCAGGAGCCGATATAGCCGATGAAGGCGCCGTCCTCGGCATAATGCGGCACGCCGGTATTGTCGATATGGCGCCACTCGCCGTCGTGCCGCCGCAGGCGGAAACCCATCCGGAACGGCTCGCGCCGCCCGAAGGCCGAGCGGTAGGTGTTGCGGCACCGCTCGCCGTCTTCGGGATGAACATTGTCGGTCCAGCCCTCCCCCAGCTCGTCCTCCGGGG
>JANQFI010000180.1 GCA_028277905.1 Chromatiaceae bacterium
ATCGATTGGTCGGATCGCAAGCACGACATTTGCGTGATGCCGATGCCGGGCGGGGCACGGGAGCTCTCGGTGCTCGGGCATCGCCCGGAGGTGATCGACGACTGGGCCAACGGGCTCCGGGTGCGCTGCGGCAAGCGCCCGGTGGCCGTCGCTGTCGAGCAGCGCAAGGGGCCGCTGATCCATGCGTTGCTGAAGTACGCGCAGCTGGTGGTGTTTTCGATCAACCCGGGGCTGGTGGCCGGGCGGCGGCGGGCGTTTGGGCCGAGCCGGGCGACGGATGATCCGAGCGATGCGGCGTTGACGCTGGAGATCCGGGAGCAGCATCCCGCGCAATTGCGCCGGCGGTGTCCCGATGACCCGCGCAGGCGCCAGCTCGCCGCGCTGGTGGAGGCGCGCCGGGTGTTGGTGGAGCAGCGCGTGCGCTTGACCAAGGCTGACCGCGAACCTCAAGGGGTACTTGCCGCAAGCGCTCGCGTGCGTCGACGACCTCGGCACTGCGCTGGCCTGCGACTTCCTGCAACCTTGGCCGGCGCGCGGGGAAGCGCAGCGCGCCCGTGAGGAGACGTTGCGGGCCTGCTGCCGCGGCCACCACGTGCGCGGTGAGGCGCGCATCGCCGAGCGGATCGCGCTGTTGAAGACCGGCGTGCCCGTGACCGGCGACGGGGGTGTGATCGTGCCGGCGCTGCTGGCGACCCGCACCCTGGTCGCGGAACTGCGCGTGGGGCTGGCGAGCATCGAGCGCTATGACGAGGCCATCGTCAAGGTCGTCAAGGCACATCCGGATGCGGCCAGCTTCAGCCGCCTGCCCGGTGCCGGACCGACCTTCGTGCCGCGGCTGCTTGCCGCGCTGGGCCGCGACCGCTCGCGTTATCTCGATGCGGCAAGCGCGCAGCAATACCGCGGTATCGCACCGCTCACCGCGCACAGCGGCAACAGCACCTGGGTGCATTGGCGCCTCGCCTGCTCGAGCTGCCTGCGCCAGAGCATCGTCGAAGGGGCGGGGCTGTCCGTGCGCGATACGGTGTGGGCGGAAGCGTTCTACCGCCAACAGCGCGACAAGGGCAAAGGTCATCACGTCGCCATCCGCGCGCTGGCGTTCAAATGGCTGCGGATCCTGTATCGGTGCTGGCACGATCGAGAGCCCTACGATGACGCGGCTTATCTGTTCGCGCTGCGAAAACGCAATTCGTCGCTACTGACCTATATTGCCGAGCTGCCGACGGGGATCAACTAAGTCACGTCGGGCCTTGATCATCGTTCCGGCCAAAACCGGATAAGCCACAAGTGAAAATCAGGCCGGGAGACCGGCTTTCGGGTGTCGGCAGAACCCGGGAATTTTCG
>JANQFI010000183.1 GCA_028277905.1 Chromatiaceae bacterium
GGGTGGGTGGTTAGCCCTTACGAGTGACTGTCCTTGTCTCTCTCCCGGCCGGGACTTTCACCCGGCAAGAAGCGCCAAGCTTCGCTTGGCGCACTAACAATTGGCGCAGCGCCAACCCAATACCGCGCACGGAACTCATCCCCAGAATTCACAGTCGTGCCAGCGCGGTATTGGGCTGGCTCGCCAAAACGTTGGCCGCGCGAATCCAATTCGCCGCCAGCCGCGGCGAGAAGAAACTTGCTTCGTGCAGCCGCGACAAGCCGTCGCCCCAAATCATCGCCCTGCGCAGCGCGAAACGGCGGACGCTTTGCGCCAAGCACGGCGGGTGAACAGGAAGTGCCGTTCGCAGCGCATGAAGAATGAGCCGGTCGTCGTCGGCCGGATCGTCGAGGTCGCCGATGTCGGCAATGCAAGCAATGCAATGGCCCGCGCATCCAGCATCCGCCGGCATTCAGTACAATGCCGCCTCAGGCCGCACTGCCGGCCCCGGCAAGCGCAAATGCGCGGCGCCGTCTATCGCCGCCTGAGCCTTTCAGGTCGGGTCGGCGACGCCGGCTCCAGCGGCCAACCAGGGCGCCAGCCCGATGCCCTGCTGCAGCCCGCGCGCAGCGGGGACCGCAGCAGGGCGCGGACTGCGCCTGACGTTATCGCGCCGAGTCAAGCTCGGCGGCTCTTGCCGGGTGCAAGTCCCGGTCGGGTAAGGGCTAGCCACCCACCCGTAGCGAGTGTTGGGCTTGCTGCGGAGCGGCCTAAGCCGCGAACAAATCATGCAGGGCAAGCGTACACAGAGAATCCTGTAGGCCCCACCATCGGAACAGTCGGAGATCGCGCTCCCTGAAGTGCCCAGGATGTGATCAGTTAGCGTCGAGCAAGCTAACCCGCGGATGGCGACAGTGTTAACGTCCTGGAAGCCAACATGAAGCACGCGTCAAGGGCGAGCGCGTGGATGTCCGCCGGAGTCCTTAAGATCTGGCATGCCAGAAGAGAGGCGTCCCTGCACGGGATCGATCACTCGGGAAGCCCCGAAGGCCCCTGCACGAGGTGACACGATGAAACCGACCGGGCTGGGACACGAACGGGTGAAGAGCCCACTTGTTCACAGGCTGGCGGCGTGGGCCCGGGTGGAGGCGTCGAACAGGGAGCGGCCAGAGAGGCGGGAGACCGCCGCATGCCGACGGGGGGTCTTATCGGGCCCTGGATGGGATCGGGCAGTCGGCGATGGGGAAAGCCCACTACACGGCGAAGGACCCGACGGGAGTACGCAGCCCGCACAGGAAACACGTGCCGGACATGCCGGATCGGGCAAACAGGTGCCAACCTCACTGCGGGGCATAGCCAATCGAGCCCCGAGCGGGAACGAGCAGAGCCAGCACCATCGCTGTCGCAACCGCTTCGGGGAGGTGAATGCCGAGCTGCTGATGGACTGCTGGCACGACTTGAACAAGGACGCGGCCAGCGGCGTCGACGGGCTGACGGCAGA
>JANQFI010000243.1 GCA_028277905.1 Chromatiaceae bacterium
GCAACGCGCGCATAGAACGACTATGCACGCGCTGCCGCTTCGCGAAGGCGGACGAGAATCCTGCGCCATTCGGTATGTTTGTTTCCGGCAATCGCCTAATACGGCTGCGCAGTAATCCGGCAAGCACATGGTCGCCGGATCGAAATCGAAATCGAAATCGGGATCGGAATCGAAATCGATTGGGATACAGATGCCGATCTCGATCCCGATGTCGATGGATCCGCGGGCGCGGACGAGCTTGGCGCGTCCGTCAATCCGCGGTCTACTTGGTACTTGCCGCGCGCGGAGCGGTCCGGCGCGGGTATCCTTCACACCCCATGCCCACACCATGCCCACCCCATGCATGGAGCCTGATTACCGATGAGCCAGACCGACGGTGCGCCGATCCTGCTCGGCGTCAACATCGACCATGTCGCTAGCCTGCGCGAGGCACGCGGGACCCGCTACCCGGAGCCCGTACAGGCGGCGCTGGTGGCCGAGCATGCCGGCGCCGATGCGATCACCCTGCACCTGCGCGAGGACCGCCGGCATATCCAGGATCGTGACCTGGAGCTGCTGCAGGGCATCCTGCAGTCGCGGATGAACCTGGAGATGGCGGCGACGCCGGAGATGGGCCGTATCGCCGCCCGCATCCGGCCGGCGGACTGCTGCCTGGTGCCGGAGCGCCGCGAGGAGCTCACCACCGAGGGTGGGCTCGATGTGGTGGCTCACCGCGAGCAGCTGGGTGACTTCTGCGCCATGCTGGCCGAGGCGGGCATCCGTGTGTCGCTGTTCATCGACGCCGAGCCGGCGCAGCTCGACGCCGCCGCCGAGGTGGGCGCGCCCCTGGTCGAGATCCACACCGGTCATTATGCCCTCGCCGACAATGCCGAGACACGCCAGGGGGAGCGCGCCCGCATCGCAGCTGCCGTCGAGCATGGGCTCAGGCTCGGGCTGCAGGTGAACGCCGGCCACGGGCTCGACTACCACAACACCGCCGCTATCGCCGCGCTGCCCGGCGTGCGCGAGCTCAATATCGGCCATGCCATCATCGCGCGGGCCATCTTCAGCGGGCTCGCCGCGGCCGTGGCGGACATGAAGGCCATCATGCTGCGGGCGGCCGCAACACGCTGAGGGCCTGCGCAGAGGCCGGGCCCGGTGCTCGCGCTCGCGGCGGCGCGCGCTGGGTCGGAAGCTCCCGTCCGTGCAACCCGCTCGGAAGGCCGTCGGGTCGAGGCTGCACAAGTGACGTGCGCGCCGCACTGATAGGGTGCAGCTTGCCGACTCCCGCCGCGGCTATGCGGCGGACGTCGGGCCATCGAGCGCGGTCGCGCGGCCCTGTCGGATTTACAGGCACAATTATTGCGTTCGGTCATGCGCAAGAGCAGGCAAGCTCAAGCCGCAGCGGAGACCGCCATGACCCAAGCCGATGTACCTTCGACCTCCGCGACCGGGCCAGCAGAACCCATTGCGCAACCGCCAGGGCGACCGGCGGTCCTGGTGATCCTGGACGGCGTCGGGGTCAACCCGAGCAAGCTCAATAACGCCCTGGCGGCGGCAGACACACCGCGCCTGGACGAGTATTTCTACCGTTATCCCTTCACGGTTCTGAACGCATCCGGCGCCGGTGTCGGTCTGCCCGACGGGCAGATGGGCAATTCCGAGGTGGGACACATGACGCTCGGCAGCGGCTGCACCCTGCGCCAGGACCTGGTGCTCATCGACGATGCCATCGCCGACGAGAGCTTCTACGCCAATGCGGCGCTCGTCGCGGCCGCCGATGCTGCCAAGGCGGCGCGCCGGCCACTGCACTTGCTCGGGCTGGTCTCCGACGGCGGCGTGCACTCACACTCGCGCCACCTCATGGCGCTCGTCGAGCTGTGCCGCCGGCGCGGCGTCAAGCCCCTGCTGCACATGATCACCGACGGCCGTGACACCCCGCCCAAGTCGGCACTCAATGATCTGCACGAGCTGGAGCAGGTGCTCGACGACGCCGGCGGCGGCTTCGCCACCGTCAGCGGTCGCTACTACGCCATGGACCGCGACCGCCGCTGGGAGCGTACCGAGCGCGCTTGGCGTGCCGTCGCGCTGGGCAAGGGCCGCGGCGGCGCCGATGCACGCACCGCCATATATGCCGCCTATGCTGCCGGCGAGACCGACGAGTTCATCCAGCCGAGTGTCGTCAAGGGCTACCCTGGGCTGCAGGCCGGCGATCCGCTGGTGCTGTTCAACTTCCGCAAGGACCGCCCGCGGCAGATCGCCGCCGCGTTGGCGGTGACGGACTTCGAGGGCTTCGACCGGGGCGGCGCGCCGCGGCCGGCCATCACCTGCATGATGGAGTACGACAAGGCGCTGGGCCTGCCGTACGCCTTCACGCCGGAGGCGCCGGCGGTGGCGCTGAACCGCTATCTCAGCAAGCTGGGCATCCGCCAGTTCCACTGCGCCGAGACCGAGAAGTATGCGCATGTCACCTTCTTCTTCAACGCCGGCGTCGAGCAACCCGCGGATGGCGAGGTGCATCGCCTGATTCCGTCGCCGATGGTGCGCACCTATGACCTGAAGCCCGAGATGAGCGCACCCCAGGTCGCCGACGCCGTGGTGGCGGCCATCGAAAGCGAGCAATACGGCTTCGTCGTCGTCAACTTCGCCAACGGCGACATGGTCGGCCACACCGGCGATCTACGCGCTGCCGTGCGTGCCATGGAGGCAGTGGACACCCAGGCGGGCCGGGTCATGGATGCCGCCGTGGCCCACGGCTGCGCGGTGCTGCTCACCGCTGACCATGGCAACTGCGATCTGATGCGGGATCCGGAGACGGACGAGCCCCACACCCAGCACACGACTCACCCGGTGCCGCTGCTGGTCGTGGACCGTCAGCGCTGGCTGCTGGCGCCGACCGGCACGCTCGCGGATGTCGCGCCGTCGCTGCTGCACCTGATGGGGTTGGCGGTGCCCGAGGCCATGACGGGGCGGCCGCTGTTGATGCGGGCCTTGGAGCCGCAGCCCGGCCCCGTGCTCGAGGAGTGGCGCATGGCCGCGGCCGGGTGAGCCCGCGCATGGGCTCCCAGATATGGCCGGCTAAGGCGATTTCTGTCAACAAACATACCGCCTGGCTTGTCTTCTCGCCCGCCTGCTTTGCCGCGGCAACGCGCACATAGAACGACTATGCACGCGCTGCCGCTTCGCGAAGGCGGACGAGAATCCTGCGCCATTCGGTATGTTTGTTTCCGGCGATCGCCCAAGGCCGGCAGGGCAGTGGCGGTAGTCAGGCTGATCCATCCAATCGTGCCTGCTCACGCTGAGCGGAGGCCACCGATGTTGCAACCCAGACGATCCCGGCCGGCGCGCCGGCGAGCCGTGTCCGTGCTGCTGCATCGCCTCGCGTTGCTGCTGACGCTCATCATCGGCGCCGCTGCCCTGGTCTACAATGCCCTCAGCATCGTCAACGGCGACGCCGGGCTCATCGGCCTGACCAGGCTGTTCGACGCTGCGATCGCCGAATTGGCGCTGTCGTCACACCGCGGCTAAGGCGATTTCTGTCAATCTTCATACTAGGGCGATTTCTGTCAACAAACATACCGCCTGGCTTGTCTTTTCGCCCGCCTGCTGCGTCGCGGCAGCGGGCAGAGAGCTCGACTATGCGCCCGCTGCCGC
>JANQFI010000185.1 GCA_028277905.1 Chromatiaceae bacterium
AGCGATACGCCGCAGCCCGAGGCATTGAACACGACCGCGTCCAGACCGCCACCTTCGATCTCACGCCACCACGCTGCGACGTTGTCCCGCGCCGCGGCCTGTGAACGCTCCTCCCAGCCCATGTGGTGGACGATCGCGCCGCAACAGCCGGCCCCCTTGGCGACCACCACCTCGCAGCCGTGGCGGGTGAGCAGGCGCACCGTTGCGGTGTTGATCTCGGGGCGCAGCACTTGCTGTGCGCAGCCCGTCATCAATGCGACTCGCTTGCGGCGCGGCCCCTCGGCGGGGAACGTCTGCGGACGGTCGACGGAAGACGGCGCGCGCAGCCGCGCCGGCGCCATGGCCACCATCCCCTTCAGGCGGCCCGGCATCAGCGCGGCGAACGGGCGCGCGAGCCAGCCGCCCATCAGCGACAGCCGAAACAGGGCCGGCCGCGGCACCAGAAAGCCCAGCCATTCCCGCATCACTCGTTCGGTGAGCGGCCGCACGTAGGTCTTCTCGACGTGGACGCGCGCCTGGTCGACCAGGTGTCCGTAGTCGACGCCGGACGGGCACGTGGTCATGCACGACAGGCACGTGAGGCAGCGATCCAGGTGCTTGACGACCTGCGGTCTCGCCGGCGCGTCCTCCTCGAGCATGGCTTTCGCCAGGTAGATGCGACCTCGCGGGCTGTCCAGCTCGTCGCCGAGGATCAGGTAGGTGGGGCAGGTGGCGAGGCAAAACCCGCAGTGCACGCAAGTGCGAAGGATGTCGTTGACTTCGCTGACGGCGGGATCGGCGAGGCGGGCGGCGCTGAAGTGGGTCTGCATTCGCGTTACACGCCCTCGTACATGCGGTCCGGGTTGAGCACGCGGTGGGGATCAAAGCCCTCCTTGACGCGTTTGGTGAGCGCCGCGAGAGGCGCCGGCTGCGGCTGGAACACCGCGACCCGCGCCCGCACGGCCTCATCGGCGCGGACCAGCGTGGCGTGGCCGCCGCCCGGAGCCACCGTCGCTCGGATCAGCTCCGCACCGGCGTCCTCGCGCGGCGCGTGGGCGATCCAGACGAGGCCGCCGCCCCAATCGTAGAACGCCTGACCCTGCAGCTCGAAGAGCAGCTCGGCGACGATCTTCGCGCCGTCCGAAGGCGGCACGGAAAGGCGCCAGACCTGGCGGCCGTCGCCGTTCGCAAAGACGGAGACATCCCGGAGCTCGCGCCACAGAGCCTGCGATGCGGCTGCGT
>JANQFI010000231.1 GCA_028277905.1 Chromatiaceae bacterium
TGATCGGGGCTACGCGCGCAAGACCATCCTCGCGCTGTTCCGCATCATCGACTGGATGATCCGGCTGCCGGCCGGGTTGGAAGCGGCCTTCCGCCGCGAGCTCTACGCCTTTGAGGAGAGCAAGCAGATGCCATACCTGACGACCGTCGAGCGGGCCGGGATCAAAAAGGGCCTTGAGCGAGGCCTGCAACAGGGGCTGCAACAGGGCCTGGAGCAGGGCCTGGAGCAGGGCCTGGAGCGGGGCAAGCAGATCGGCTACCGCGAAGGGGAGGTCGCCCTATTGCTGTGGCAGATTGAGAAGAAGTTCGGCAGCGATGCCCTGGGCACCGTGCGCAAGCGCATCGAGGAAGCCGACAGCGACATGCTGCGCCTCTGGTCCGAGCGCATCCTGAGCGCAGACAGCCTGGACGCGATCTTCCACTGACCGAGGCAGCAGCAGGTCGCAGGGGTTGTAAAGGAGCTCTCCCGCCAGGAGCCGCCATGCCCACCGACGGCCGCCGACCCGGACCGGATCAAGTGCCCAAGCGCGACCGGGCACGGCCGTACGAGCTGTTCATCAGCCACGCCCACGCCAGCGCGGCGCTCAAGGGCCCTCTGCAGGTCTATCTGGCACCACTGCGGCGCGCCGGCTGCCCGGGAGGCCGTGGGCGGGTCGAACCGCGTCGCGGACGAGCACGCAGCCCATCGGCGCCGGCCATGGACTGATCCACGGCGCAAGAGCGCCGGCCTGCGGGAGCGCCGGCGTCCCGCCGCCGGTACGGAACAACTGGATCCGCCGCGGTGCCCGATCCATCACCCCCCAAGCCTCGCGTATCTTAGGGTTCGCAACTGGTACCGGGCGCAGTAGGTGCGAGGTAGCGCCGTGCGATGGATCGGTCATCCGGTTGCGCATCGCGCGGGTTGCCATGTCGCCGAGAATCAAGAAAGTCTTTTTGAGGGCATCAACAGCCGCCAGCAGACCCGCGCCCGTTCCGGCCACCGCCCGCTGTACTTGGTGCAGGTGCCCGCCGCGGCGCTGGCAATCCGGGGCGGCGACAGCACCGGCACGGGGGAGGCCCAGGGACAATCAACCCACTGACACGCTTTGGACCCAGGCAGGGTCCAGGAAAGGCCCTCGGCGTGTCCACGCCGATGCACTCATCCGCGCCAGCAGGAGTACTCAACACATCTAGGGCACCAAGGGAATACTCAAGACAACTGAAACGCAGCGGGTGTTGCGGGTGGATCAGCAAAGCGCATCCACCGCTAGCAGCGACGGCGGATGCGCTACGCTTATCCGTCCTACGATCGAGCCCTTCCTCGGCAATAAGGCGATTTCTGTCAACCAACATACCGCCTGGCTTGTCTTCTCGCCCGCCTGCTTTGTCGCGGCAACGCGCACAGAGAACGACTATGCACGCGCTGCCGCTTCGCGAAGGCGGACGAGAATC
>JANQFI010000235.1 GCA_028277905.1 Chromatiaceae bacterium
AACATACCGCCTAGCTTGTCTTCTCGCCCGCCTTCTTTGTCGCAGCAACGCGCACATAGAACGACTATGCACGCGCTGCCGCTTCGCGAAGGCGGACGACAATCCTGCGCCATTCGGTATGTTTGTTTCCGGCAATCGCCTAAGCGCGTGTGGGCAGCAGCGTGATGACCCAGCGTTGTCCCAGGCGGTTGACTCGCCAGTCGGCGGCAAAGCGGGGATAGCGGCGGCTTGGATAGGCAATGCGCCGCCGCAGGCAGAAAAGAAAGCTGTTAACCGGTCGGGCGAATAGCTGCCGTGTGCGATAGCGCAGTCGGCAATATAGCCAGATCAAGGCGTTTTCGAACAATAGACTGGCCGTTCCCATGGCGAAAACGAGACTCGGCAAAGAGCCGCTGCACGTTCAATACCCCGGACGGCGGCGCCAATCCTGAACGGGCTCGATGATGGATGCGCCCGTGGTGGTCGTGCGTTGCTTGGTCGGGCGATAGCCGTCGGGACCCAGGGCTGCGATCGTCTGCTCGTAGACGCGCAACGTATCCGCGTCCCGCGCCCTCGCTTCGGCAGCGCTCAACTGCGCTTCCGTATTTTCCAAGGCTTCCAGGCGTTTCGCCATGTCCTCGACCCGCTGGCCGATCTCGTCCAGCCGCCGGTCCATCTCGCCGACGCCTTGCCTCAGTGGTGCCAGCAGCTTAGCGAGTTGCTCCATCTGCTTGCCGGAAAACGCTGTTTCGTCCATAGGGGAGGATGTACCCAGTTCAGCTAGGCATCTGTTTCGGTGGTGAATGCGAGGCGTAGTAAGGGTGAGATCTGTAAACTTTTCTTTACAATCACCGCTAGCCCACCCTAATCTTCGGCTCGCAGAAGCAATTATCGCGCCAAAACTGGCGTGCTTGGTTAAAAAAATATCAAAAACAGTTATTTATAGAGATCGCTGCCGAGTACCTCTGCGTGCCACCGAGCTCTGCTGAAGGCAAGCGTAAATACTACGAGACAATTCCGCTGGGCGTTGAGATTCGGTTCGCGACGGCGGGCGCGTGCGCCAGCGTGCGCTGCTCAATCTCGGGCGGCAGCTCGAGGTGCCGCTGGAGCTGTGGCCGGCGTTGGCGCAGCGCACCGAGGCGTCGGCGGGGTCCCAGCGCACTTACCTTAGGTCTTCGGACCCTGGTCTTCGCGCCCTAGTCCTCGGGCCCTGCTCGCCGGACGCGAACCGTTGCTCCGACCTGGCTTGTTGCTCCCTGGGATCCTAGCGCGAGGTTCAGCGCAATCCATATCCTGCGCCGCCGAACACAGGCCGCCGTCGCTTAGCCCCCACCGTCTTCTTGCCGTGCACGGCTGAATGTAATTTTTCCCGGGAGCTTGCGATCGGCGCTAGGCTATAGTGGACCTATGCGCGTCCAACAGCGCACTTGCGACTAAGTCTGGATACGTGTATGGAGGTGGGCGTGAGAGCTTCTACCGAGAGAAATTACCAAGATGGAACGCGGTGCGAGTTTATGGATGGCGAAGTGATTTTCAAAGAGGGCGAGCCAGGCGAACGCGCATTCATGATCGAACAGGGCGGCGTCGAGATTTACCTCGAGACGAACGAACAGGATGTGCCTATGGCTAGGCGCGGCCCGGGAGAAGTATTCGGCGAGATGGCGCTGATCGACGGCGGCAGCCGCAGCGCCAGCGCCCGAGCCATCGGGACCTGCGAGCTCATTTCCATCACCCGGGGACAACTCGCAGAGCGTATTCACCTGCTTGACCCCGTACTCCGGATGTGTATGCTTGTAATGCTGGATCGTTTTCGTGCGACGCTCAAGTCTGTAGAGGCTGCAGAAGCCTCGGCGGACAGCCGTGCTTGTCATTCTTGCGTTGACACGACAGATGGCACTCACGACGACTATACAGAGGCCGTCGATCGTATCAAGCTTGAGCGTGAGCTCATCGCAGCCGTGCACGCGAATCAATTTAAATTGCATTATCAGCCAGTGATTGACTTGCAAAGCCAGCGGATCGCAGGATTTGAGGCACTCATTCGGTGGCAGCATCCGGAGCGTGGCGCTGTCCCGCCGGGGGCATTCATCTCGGTCGCGGAGTCGAGCGGTGTGATCGTGGAGATGAGTCACTGGGCGCTTCGTCAAGCATGCGAGTTTCTGTCCAGGCTCATGTCGCGCCAAAGCAGGTGCGACTCGGGTTATGGACTCTTCGTCGCCGTGAACGTCAGCGGTGCGGACGTCACCCAGGGTGCTTTCGCGGATACGATCTTGGCGATCGCCGGCGAAGCCGGCTTGGCGGCATCAAACGTCAAGCTCGAAATAA
This sequence comes from Chromatiaceae bacterium, assembly GCA_028277905.1. Classification (GTDB taxonomy): domain Bacteria; phylum Pseudomonadota; class Gammaproteobacteria; order Chromatiales; family Chromatiaceae; genus Thiohalocapsa. The sequence goes on from JANQFI010000235.1 coordinate 2,305, forward strand.
CCGAGAGCGTTGTTCTCGCCCAACCCGAGTTGGCGGCGCGCTCCCTCAGCACCCTAAAGGACGCGGGATTTTCGGTTGCCATCGACGATTTTGGCACTGGCTACTCCAGTTTGAGTTACCTGTACCGATACCCATTCGACACCTTGAAGATCGACCGCTCCTTCGTGCGAGGGGTGCTCGAGAGCGCAAAGATGAACAGGCTGGTCCAGTCGATTGTCGCCCTCGCCCGCGGGTTGGAATTGGACGTCGTAGCCGAGGGTGTGGAGACACCGGGTCAGCATCAAATGCTGGTCGATCTCGGCTGCGGCTACGCCCAGGGCTTTCTCTATGCACGTCCGATGCCTGAGTGCGACGTAGAATCCGGATGCGAATCCTGGCGAGAGTCTTTCGCAACGCAATTTCAGGCGATCAGCTGAATTCCCAAGGCTTGGAGCCGGGCCTGTTCGGGTCGCCTCGCGATGGAAATTGCGGGCAGGTCAGGGCCCGAGTCGACAACAGATTCGCGGAATTGCCAGATGAAACCACAGGTCACGGGCACTGGCTCAAGACTATCGCGATTTGGAGCGATCGCCCTCGCATTGCTGCCGCTTGCGGATTGCCGACTTGCGTATGGCACGGGTTTCTTCGTGAACCAGCAAAGCGTCCGGGGCCTTGGACGTGTCAATGCGGGGGTGGCGGCAGCAGCCAAGGATGCGTCGACGGTCTTCTTCAACCCTGCCGGGCTGCCACAGCTCATCCCTCCTGAGAGCGCCCACGACAGGAACAACGAGAAGGGCGAAGACCGGAATTTACTGACCTTTGGCGTGCCGTTAATCAGGCCCAGCTACCAATTCGCCAACACAGGATCGCTCGCCGCGTCACCGGGCACCTTATATGCACCTGTGCCCTATGCGGGAGACAACGCCCAGAACCCCGCACCCGTCTTCCCGGTTCCGCATTTCTACCTCGCGCATCGCATCAACGAGCGCGCCTATCTCGGCCTCGGCGCCAATTCCCCGTTCGGCCTGACGACCAAGTATGATACCGACTGGTTCGGTCGCTACGATGCGACCGAGGCATCACTCAAGACCATCAATGTCAGTTTGGTTGGTGCCTACGCGGTCAGCGACAGGCTATTCATTGGCGGTGGAATCGATGTCCAGTACGCCAAATCTCAGCTGACCAGCGCAGTGCCAGACGTGTTGGCGCCAGGTGGCCCGAGTCCGATGAGCGATGGGCGTTCCAAGCTTACGGGTGATGCATGGACACCGGGTTTCAACCTGGGCGTGCTGATCATGCCCTTCGGCGATCAGCGCACAGGTATCGGTCTGACTTATCGTTCCGGTTTCAAGCACGAGCTCTCCGGTGAGGTCGAGACCACCGGCCTCAGGGGTCCGTTCGCCGCATTCAACGGCGTGAGCGATGTGGCAGCCGATCTCAAGTTGCCTGGGTTCGCGAGCGCCGGCATCTACCATGAGCTCGAGCTACCTAACGGAAAACGCCTGGGGTTGCACGGACAGGTCGACTGGTTTGGCTGGAGCACCTTCGACGAGGTCCGGATCAAGTATCAGGACGGCCGGCCCGATCAGGTACGAGCCCAAAACTATCGGGATACCTGGTCAGCGTCGATTGGAGCGGATTACAGGATATCCGACGATCTCGTGCTCCGAGCGGGACTCCGCGTCGACGAGACGCCGACCGTGAACAGCGATCGTGACACGGTCGTTCCGGATGCGAGTCGCCTTTGGTTGGGAATTGGCGCGACCTACCGCGTCAGGCAAAACCTAAGCATCGACCTAGCCTTTACGCACGTCTGGTTCGAGACTGCCAAGGTCGATGTGACGCGCGACTTCCCGCTCGGGAGTAGTGTAGGCATCAGGTCCGACGTGGACACCTATGCCAACACGCTCGCCGCCGGTTTGAGCTACGCCTTCTAGAGATGGGGCCAGAGACCGGGGGCCAGAGAAGGGGCTAGAGACTGGCGCAGTGGCAGCTTTCGGAAGCTCAGGCGATTGCTGTCGAAGAAGAAACCATCTGGCTTGTCGTTTCGCCCGCCTGCTGCGTCGCGGCAGCGGGCAGGGGGCTCGACGATGCGCCCGCTTCCGCTCCTCGAAGGCGAGCAAGAATCCCAGGCCATCGGGTCTATTTTTTTCGGGCGATCGCCTGAGACAGGGTGCGGGGCGTCATCCTGGGCGGCGGCTGTGCTAGGCACACCGCGGCCTCATAGCTCTCCAAGATCGCCCGTTGCGACCTACATCTGTGTGAGTGGAGCTCGACGGCGCCAAGCGAGGCCGGCCAGTCCGAGGCCGAACAGCAGCACGCTGGGCGGTGCCGGCGCGGCGATGAGCTCCAGGGTGCGGGCACGCTCGATGAAGCCCCCGAAGCCTGCCGACTCGCCCCAGATCACGGTCTCATCCAGGTCCAGAATGTACGCGGCATCATCGAACAAGGCGATCTCGAATGCGGATGAGCTCGGGTTGACCGCTTGCAGGTCGAGCCAGACGATCGCCTCGCCGGCGCCGTTCGCGCTGCCGTCGCCGTCGAGGTCGCGTGTCAGCAACACTTGGTCGCGTGTCTGATCGCCGAGTAGGACCCCGAAGGTCCTGCTGGAGAGATCCATCGGGGACGCGGCCAGGGGGCCGCTGGCGGCCTGCGCCATCAAGAGTGCGACGAGGATGGGCGTTGCTTTTTGCGCCGATAGGGACATGGGTGCTACCTCCAACCAATGTGAACTACCCTGGGTCTCGCGACACTAATGCGAATACCTCTGATTTGCAACAACGCGACACATTTGAGGCGCCGCAAGCCGGTTCCAGCCCCTGGGCCCCAGAGCTCCTGGCGCCGGGGCGGAGCCCGCGGTGATGCCCGGATGGTCAAAGACAGGTCGTGCCCGGCGCGCGGCGACGCCCTCGATGCACAGCGCCGGAATCAACTGATCGAGGACGGCCCGCTCGATGGCCGGCCTCGGGTTACGTGGCTCGACCGGCTGCTGCACGCTGGCGAAAAAGAAGGGGATGGTCGCCAGCGGGACGCGCGATGTCCGCCTGCACCCAGCCCCCGCAAGCTGCCGCGCTTGGCCGACAACAGCGACCTGGCGGGTGCTCTGCCTCGCCATGGGGCAGTCTGGGCGGCAGTCTGGTGACAGTTACCGATCCCGGGGCAGAAATGGCATGCAGGACTGCAGGAGGGGTGGAGACAAGGGGGCCCGCGGTTGCTGCCACGGGGTCGAGCGGCTGTGCTGAAGGGATCCGGCTTGGCCGGTAGGGCTGGCCAAGCCGTCGGCTGCCTCAGGGCAGCGGGTCGCATGCTCCAACTATTTGATCGCTCCCCTGGAAGACCGTTGACACCGCCGCGGCCGGGCTTGGTGGCGAAGTCGAGCCCGGTCGTGCGGCTGCGCAGCCGACCGCGGGCATCGGGCCGCCAAGGGTGCTAGCGGCCCGCGAGCAGGCGGTAGCCTTGGAAGGGTCAAGCTCGGGCGCGTCCGCTCGCTCGGTCGGCATCAGCTGAGAGGCTGTGAAGAACTCCTGGGCGTCCGGAGAGCCACACAAAGCGGCCAGCTAGGACGCGAAGCGCCATCGGATGTGGTCCGGATCGCCGACGCAGGCGATCAAGCTGGGCGGTGCCTGGAGATCCCCGACCCCTCGGATGGCCGCCGGATTCGTACTAGCACGCGCTGGAAGACCCAATCGGGGGGGACCGGCCCGATGGCCTCTGGTGCAGTGCTCGACGCGGCATCGCCGGCGAGGCGCAGCACGCCCCTGGACTCGACGGACCGGATTCGTTTGACGATGACACCAAGGCGCGGATGCCGGACGAGCACCACGCACCCGGGCCGGGCATGGTGCGCGCGAAAGCGCCCGAGCAGCAGATAGTCGCCCGGGCGGGCCCAAGGCAACATGCTTTGCCCTGTGACGCGGTAGACTCGGCTCCGCAGCCAGCGCACCAAGCGCCGATGGGCGGGGCTATCCGAGCTTGGGATAGACCAGCTCCAGGCTCGGCGGATAAGGGCAAAGGGCGGTGAAGGTCTCGACCCCCTTGGTCTGCCAGAAGGCCGCCGCAAACCGGTTCACCATGCGCACGAGCTCCTCGCCATCTTCGCGGGCGATGCCCTGCTTGCATCGTGACGCCTGCATCATGATGCCGTGGACCATCTCATGCACTCCGGACACCTGCTCGAACTGCGGGGCCTTGAAGTAGTCACCCCAGATCACCCGGACCTCGTCCTTCACCGCCTTGGCATGGTTCTCCTTCTCGACCACCAGACGAATCAGTTGGGCGTGATCTGCGGTTCCAAGGTTGGGATGGGCATCGGCGGTCTCTTTGATCAGATCCATCATCCGCACTACCGTCAATGCCGCCAGCTGCGCCGTGATCGGATCATAGATCTTGCAGGGGATATCGCAGTGTGCCGCGGCCTCGTGAAAGCCAAGGGCTTGGTCGAGTTGGTGCAGCAGCCGATCGAGCATGATGTCTATCCTCGGTTGAAGGAATGGGAGCAAGCGCCTACTGCGCCGGCGGCATGGGAAGACCCGTAGATGCGCGGTCATTGACCTGGTATGGATGCCGGTGGGTACCGGGTGCCGCCCCTGCCTGATCTGGGACGGATCATCGCCCCGAGCGTCCGGATAGTCTAGGATGCTGCCCTGTATGATCGGCCCGAAAAGGTGAGTCGCAATGCGATGTCTGCGCATTCGTTTCAAGCCCGGCAAAGGCCCGATTAGGTCAACCACGCGCCCCCCAGTTGTTGTCGCCCTGGGTCGACCGGCGAAGGGCTGGGGCCTGGAAAGCCCAGCCGGCTCCTGTACCTGGGCCGTACCTCAGCGTCACGCTAGGTTATACCGCAGCGCCACGTTAGCGCGGGCGAGAGGGGCGGTCAAGGCCCCACTCAGAAGTGGGCGCCGGCGATCGCGATTGTCTGGCTGCCGGCGGTACCCGAGGCGCAGACAGATCCGCCCCCCGGCAATCGCCTAGGTTCTGAGGCTCCTCGTCCTGGCGCGCTGATGGTCGTGTCAGCTGGTGCTTGTCAGGCGGTGCGTGCGAGGCCAGGTTGAGCTCCGCGCTCGGGTCAAGGCGGCCCGAGTTGGCCGCCGGCGCGGCGGCCGGGCCTCGACAGCCTGGTATCAGACCCCTAGGAGGCGCGGCGGATCACGCCGGCGCGGTGCCCGAGGAGTACCACGCCGGCCAGCAATAACGCGAGGGTCGGCGGCGCCGGCACCCTTACCCGCTGCCCGAAGTCATCGAGGTCCGAGGCCGGATTGGCCCTGTAGACGGGGTCGATGAACTTGCCCGATTCCAGCAACTCCTGCGTCGTCATGGTCAAGAAGGCGACGTCCTCGTGGGTGCTGTATCCGATTGGAAAGCCAAAGTCGTCGGCCCAGTCATCCAGGTGCAGGTGCGGCGGCTTGTCGTCCGCGGGTCGCGTCCAGAACGCCAATTCTTGTTGCGTGCCGGCTCCCCGCTCCGCCGGATCCCCTTCGCCAACGAGGAAGCCGTCCGCCTTGTTGTATGTCCCGTCCTGGAGGATTTGCCTGGATAGCGTATTGAAGGCGAAGTTGAAGAGCGCGAAGTTGATGTGGTTGTCAACATAGGTGCGCAGCAGGCTGCCGTCGGGCGCGAAGAAGGACACGTCAAACGACTCGAAGTCGTTCCGAATGATGCCGTCGGCGCCGACCTTGTCCTCGTCGTAGCTGAAATGACCCTCGACGCTGAAACCGGCGATTTGCCCGTTCCACCCGAATGCCTCCTTGACGATCTTCCCCGCGATCGCGGGGGAGATGCCGAGCCAAAAGGCCGCTGCCGCGGCTGCCGCAATCACTTTCATGGACGTGCGCATGGAAACCTACCGCATTTCTGCAAAACGGAATCGCAATACTAACGCGAAGCTTTCTCAAAGGCGATAGAAATAACCTTCTGATGTTCCGTGCTCTGGTGCAGATTCTTGGACGGGGGCTGAAGGGTCACGTCAGTTGAGAATTGCCGGCAATTCTGGTGATGAGACTAGGGTAAGGGTTCCCGCTATGGCCTGGGCGGGTGCCGGGGCGGGTCGCCTACTCGGTTAGCAAGGTGGCAATGCAGCCCTATGCCTACCCAAGTGCATTTGATCCTGGATCCGGCAGACGAGCCCGGGTCAGGCGATTCGCCGCCGGTACCCTGTCGAGGATACAACTGGCCGATTGACCTTCGGGAAGGATGGCTGGGGACACCAGAGGCAGGAGCGCCTTCAGGCTGCCTTTTTCACTCGGCCTTGGGCCCGATCTGCGGACTGGATCTGCCCGGCGTTCTGGTCTGGCGGTTGGCAAGCCGGAGCGCCCGGGATGGGTACGGCCCAAAGCAGGGCCCCGAGTATGGCCCCGGTCAACAGGGCCGATACCAATATCGGGCTCAAGCGGACGCGCCGGGTCGCGGTGCTCGAGGGCACAAGGCCTCCTGTCGGTCGCGGCGATCGCAGGGCCAGGTGCCTCTCTGCGCCCGCGAGCGGCCCGACCCGCGACGCGTCCGAGCGCGGCGGGGCGTAAGGGTCGTCTGGTCCCCGTGGCACGGTGCCGCCGCGAGCCAGGTCGTCTAGGCGCGCAGCAGCCATGGATAGGCCGCCGTCGCGTCCTTTAGTTGTGCCGGCGCCGTGAGCTGTGACAAGGCTCGCGCAAAGGCCCCGACGCCCGAGCGCTGCATGAGCACGCAGGGCTTGGAGTGCTGCTTGCAGAAGCGCTTGGTGCGCAGGCAGGCGTCGTGGCTGACGCTGTCCACCGGGCAGACGACGGCGTCGGCGCTGGCGAGTAGCGCCTCGAGGCGTGCTCGGCTATCCTCCAGGCCGCCATCGTGGCGCAGTAGCTCGCCATTGCAGCGCTCTACCAGCGTGCGATAGTGGGCATTGAGCGAGCCGCGGCCGCCCACGCAGAGAATACGCTTGCCGCCAAGGTCGATGCCGTCCGCCCTGTCCGCATCCTCGAGTGCGCAGTGCTCGGAGTCGCCATCGCAGCCGCATATCGGCGCATGGGCGCGCGGCGCCAGCAGATCCTCGAGCGCGCGCAGCGAGGCCTCGCGGTCCGCGAGCTCCTCCACCACCTCTGCTCGGTGCTGCTCCGTGGTGTCGACGCGATGTTGCAAGCCGTCAACCATAGCCGCGTGCTCGCGTGCGGCCTGGCGTAAGCCGGCGATCTCGCGGTCCTGCTGCTCTACGCGAGCCCGCAGTACGGCAAGCTCGTCGCCGGACTCGAGTGCCGCGATGCGTGCCCGTGCTGTTGTCAGCTCCGCCTCCACCCCCTGCAACCCTCGAAGCCGCTGCTCCGCCGCCGTCAGGGAGGCATCCTTCTCCGCCAAGGCCCGCCGGGAGCGCTCGTTGGCCGCGGCGCTGTCCTGGCGTACACGGCGAAGCGTGTCACGGGTCTCGGCAAGGGCCTTCAAGTCCAGGCTGAGGCCCGCGCCGATCTGGTGCGAGAGCATGTGGACTTCCTCGTAGGCCCGGGTGCGCATCTCTGCGGGCGCATGCGGATGCGTCATCACTGCCCAGAGGGCGCCCTGCACCTGTCCATTGGCGAGCGCCTCGTCCCATAGGTGCTCCAGATCCGTTGGCGTCCGCGCCCGCGCGAAGCGCTTTACGATGGCGGCGTACTTGCGCTCCAAGGCGCGCTGCGCGGCGAGCGACAGCGCGTTCTTGCTGTCTGCGGCGGCGACGAAGCTCACATGCACCTCGAAGTCGCCGAGGTCGTGCTTCGGCGTGCAACCGGCCTTTTGCGCCAGCCGGCGCAGCTCGTCCACGTGGAGGCAGGTGCCGATGACCGGACAGTGGTACTTGTGGGGCAGCTCCCACAAGCGCCGCCGCGAGGTCGAGGCACGTCGACTCGAGCTTGCGGGCTCCGCGCCCTCCGCGATCCGGGTGAGTCCCGCCACAGGTGCTGCGGATCGTGGTCCGATCCCGTCGAGCGGCGGCTCGTCGAAGGTCAGTTTTTCGCACATGCGCTGTTCTCCCGAGGCTGTTCTCCCGAGACTTCGTTCATCAGGATCCCCTGGCGCAATCGGATGATTCCGTCGTTGGGCGAGGGCGGGCAGGCTCAGGTTGCCGCGGGCGCGGGGTATTGGGCCGCAAGCAGATGCCAATGCCGGTTCAGTCGGCACAGGGCCGTACATTCCTCCGGCGAGTGGCGCAGTGCTGGATGCAGTGCAAGCGCGGCGCTATAACGAGCGACAGCCCGGGCGAGCTGCGGGGAGCGGTGCGCCACATACTGCCGTACCAGGCTCGCCATGCGGGCTTTGATCGCATCCGCCGGCAGTGCGCCCGCGGGCTGCGGTGGCAGCGCCCCCGCAATCAGCTCGAAGCCGGCGGTTTCGGAAAGGGGCGTTGCTGGGTAGCCGGACTCCGGAACGGGGGCTTGGTGGGCGGCGGCGGGCATCACACGGGGCTCCTTCGTGGTCGGTGGAAGGCGTGGTCTTTGGCATGCTGCCCCGGTAGCTGGCAGGCCGATGGCGGCGAGGCGAGGGTAGGCGAGGCGCTGCCCCGGCCCAGTTCTCATCGGACAGGTGCGGCTGAGGGGTCTGGGATTGCATCCGATAGGGCGCGACTCTGTGGTATGTAAATGCGAAGCATTCGCAAAAAAGATTAGTTGTACACCGCAAGCTTGTCAAGCGGCGCCGCGTGCTTATTGGACGGGATACGGCCCTGGCTCGCCGCTGGTGCGGTTGTGGGTCAGCCCCCGCGCGCACCTTCGGTGCGCACCGCTGCCGGCCAGCGCGGGTGATGCAGGTCGATCGCGAAGGGATGTGCGTGCAGGGTCGGCCCATGTCGGTGGGGGTGCACATGGGGCTCGGGGCCTTCCCAGCCGTCGTGCGCGTGCTGGTGGTGCGCGTCGTGGACGTGCGCGTGCGCATGCTCGAAGGCGTCGTGCCGATGCTCCAGCACCAGGCTGTCGGTGCGGGGCCAGAGCCGGGTGGCGATCACCGCACCCAGGACCGCCAGGAGACCCAGGCCGACAAAGGCGGCGCTCAGACCATAGGTCGCGCCGAGCCAGCCGGCGAGCGGATAGCACACCAGCCAGCAAAGGTGCGACAGCGCGAACTGCGCAGAGAAATACGCTGGCCGGTCGCTCTCGTTGGAGGAGCGCCGCAGCACGCGGCCGATGGGCGTCTGCGTCACCGACAGTCCGACCCCGAGCAGCAGCCAGACCGCCAGCAGTGCCTCGAGTGCGTCAGGACCAGAGCCGATCAGCCAGGGCGCCGTGAGCAGACCCATGGCCAGCAGCCACCCGCCGGCGAGCATCACGCCGCGGTCGCGGTTGTGGCGCTCCAGCAGGCGCGGCAGCAGCAGGGCGAGCAGCATGGATCCGCCGCCCGCGGCGGCGAAGGCCAGCGCCGTCGCGGTGTCGGACAGCCCCAGTTGGTCGCGCACCAGCACCACGGTGTTGACGATCACCATCGCGCTCGCGGCGGCCACCGCCCAACCGAGCGCGAAGACGGCCTGCAGCCGCGGCGTCGCGAAGTAGGCCCGCACGCCGAAGCTCAAGCTTGCCAGCAGGCCGGCCGGCCGCGCGCTCACCCGCGGAGCCGGCAGGGTCAGGCTCAGCACCAGGGCGGCCGAGGCGAGGAAGGCGAGCCCGTTGCCGACGAACAGCGCCGAGTAACCCATCACTGCCAGGGCCGCCGCCGCGAGCAGCGGGCTCAGCAGGTTCTCGAGATCATAGGCCAGGCGGGATAGGGACAGGGCGCGGGTATAGGTGTCTTCGTCCGGCAGCACGTCCGGGATGGTCGCCTGGAAGGTCGGCGTGAAGCCCGCCGAGCAGGCGTTGAGCAGGAAGACCAGCACATAGACCTGCCACAGGGCTTCGACGAAGGGCAGCAGCAGCACCATGCCCGCGCGGGCGAGGTCCAGGCCGATCAGCAGCCGGCGCCGCGGCAGCCGATGGGCCCAGGCGCCCACGACCGGAGCGATGCCGACGTACGCGACCATCTTCAGCGCCAGGGCCGTGCCGAGCACCGCCCCGGCCTGCTCGCCGGCTAGATCGTGCGCGAGCAGGGCCAGCGCGATGGTGGTGAGCCCGGTCCCCACGAGGGCGATCACCTGCGCCCCAAACAGGCGCCGGTAGACCGGATGGGCGAGGGGCGAGAAGATGTCCATGGCTGCTATTCCATGGCTGCTATCAGGAGCCACGCTGGGGGCATGCCGCCCGGGCTCAGGCTTCGCTCACCGCGTGCGGGCAGGACGGCGCTGGCGCGGCGAGCACACCCTCGCGCAGCCGCAGCGCGCGCGTGGCGACGCGACGACGAAAGTGCGGATCGTGCGAGACGATGATCATCGCCTGCGGCAGCCCGAGCAGGATCTGTACCAGCCGGCCCCTGGTCTCCTCGTCCAGCGCGTTGGTCGGCTCGTCCAGCAGCAGCACGTCCGGCGCCATCGCCAGGACGCCGGCCAGGGACACGAGCCGCTTCTCGCCGCCGGAGAGCTTGTGCGTGACCCGATCCCGGAAGGCCGAGAGGCCGAGCTGCGCCAGCACCAGGTCCACGGTCGCCAGGGCCTGCGCCCGCGACTGTCCCAGGTTCAGCGGGCCGAAGGCGACATCCTCGGCCACGGTCGGGCAGAACAGCTGATCGTCCGGGTCCTGGAAGACGAAGCCGGCGCGCCGGCGCACCTCGTGGAAGTCGGCCTCCATCCGACGCTCGGCACCGAAGGCGAGCACCCGCCCGGCGTAGGGTCGCAGCACGCCCACGAGCACCATGAGCAGCGTGCTCTTGCCGGCCCCGTTCGGCCCGGTAATCGCCAGTCGCTCCCCGTGCTCGAGGGCGAAGCTCGCCCCGCGCAGCACCGGCGGGCGCTGCGGATAGGCGAAGTGGACCCCTTGCAGCTCAAGCAGCGCCGACATGGGCCCCGCTCCCGAAGCGCAGCGCGAGGTCGCCGGCCAGCAACAGGGCCAGCACCAGGCCGAGTGCGGCGCCGAAGAGCAGATCACGGCGGCCGAAGCGCAGCAGGTCCAGCAGCACCAGACGCCCGGTGAAGCCGCGGCACTTCATCGCCACCAGGATGCGCTCCGAGCGCTCCAGTGCACGCACCAGTAGCATGCCGATCAGGTAGCCCAGGCTGCGGAAGCTGTGCAGGTCCGTGTGCGCCTGGAAGCCGCGCAGGCGCATGGCCCAACGCAGGCGCCGGTACTCGGCGTCCACCACGGCAATGTAGCGCACCGTGAAGAGCAGGAGGTGCACCAGGTTCTCCGGGACCCTGAGCCGGGCCAGCGCATGGCCGAGGCTGGTGGGGTCCATGGAGCCGACCAGCGCGAGCAGCATCAGCACGATGGCGTTGGCCTTGAGCGCAATGGCCCCGGCCTGTTCCAGGCCCGCCCAGGAGGCCGGCCAGCCGAACAGGTGGAAAGCGGGCTCCCCAGGCACAGTGAAGGGCAGCAGCAGGAGCAGCAGCAGGATGAAGCCGTCCATCAGGGCCATGCGCTTCAGGGTCGTGGCGGCCGGCAGCCGCGCGGCCAGCATCGCCAGCGCCGCCAACGCGAGCGGGATCAGCAACAGCGGCAGGCTGTCCAGCGCGACCGTGACCACCGCGAAGGCCCCGGCGGCCAGGACTCTTGTGCGCGGGTCGAGCGCCGTGACCGGGTTGCTGCCCGGAGCCGCTGGTGACCCGGCCTCTGGCGTGGCGGCGTCGCCGAGAACGTGGCTCATGCGTCATCCTGGCCCGGGGAGTCAGTGCAGGCCCTTGGGCGATTTCTGTCAACAAAGATACCGCCTGGCTTGTCTTTTCGCCCGCCTTCTGCGTCGCGGCAGCGGGCACAGAGCGCGACTATGCGCCCGCTGCCGCGCCTTGAAGGCGAGCGAAAA
>JANQFI010000295.1 GCA_028277905.1 Chromatiaceae bacterium
GGCGCAGGTCCCCCAGATCGGGTTTTGCTGCCCAAAGCGGCGCAGCGGCGCCATCAGCGCATAGGCCTCCGCCAGCTTGCCGATGGTGGTGGACTCGCCGCCGGGAATGATCAGGCCGTCCAGGCCCTCCAGCTGCTCCGGCAGGCGCACCTCGAGGGCCTGTGCACCAAGACCTTCGAGGATCGTTATGTGCTCGGCGAAGTCGCCTTGCAGCGCCAGGACGCCGATTCGCATAGCGGTCGTTTCTCCGCTCTTACCAGCCGCGCCCGGCGATCAGTTCCGCTTCAGGGATGTCGCTGATCTGGCGGCCGACCATCGGATCGCCCAGGTTGCGGCTGACGTCGGCCAGGATGTCGGGGTCGTCGTAGTGCGTGGTGGCCTTGACGATGGCCGCGCCGCGGCTGGCCGGGTCACCCGATTTGAAGATGCCCGAGCCGACGAAGACGCCGTCTACTCCGAGCTGCATCATCAGGGCCGCATCGGCAGGGGTGGCAAGGCCGCCCGCAGCGAAATTGACTACCGGCAGCCGACCCAGCTCTTTAGTCTCCTTGACCAGCTCATAGGGGGCGCGGATCTCCTTGGCATAAGACATCAGCTCTTCGTCGGGCATATTCTGCAGGCGGCCAATCTCACCCAGTACAGAACGCGCATGGCGCACGGCCTCGACCACGTCCCCTGTACCCGCCTCGCCCTTCGTGCGGATCATCGCCGCCCCTTCGCCAATGCGGCGCAGCGCCTCACCCAGGTTGCGGCAGCCGCACACGAAAGGGATCTTGAACTCGTGTTTGTTGATGTGGTGCGCCTCGTCGGCAGGCGTGAGCACCTCGGATTCGTCTACATAGTCCACCCCCAGGGATTCCAAGATCTGCGCCTCGACGAAGTGACCGATGCGTACTTTGGCCATCACCGGGATCGAGACGGCCTGCATGATCTCTTCGATTAGGCCGGGGTCGCTCATGCGGGCCACGCCGCCGTGCGCACGGATGTCGGCAGGCACACGCTCCAGGGCCATCACTGCAACTGCGCCGGCTTCCTCAGCGATGCGCGCGTGCTCGGCGGTGACCACGTCCATAATCACACCGCCTTTGAGCATCTGTGCTAGGCCCTTTTTTACGGTAAAACTGCCAACTTCCTTTTCCATGGCATACTCCTATTTATTAGAAAACTTTCAAAGAAAATTCTACCACGCGCAGTTGGGAA
>JANQFI010000256.1 GCA_028277905.1 Chromatiaceae bacterium
TATATATTATCCATATTACATGCCTACAATAATGACCCAGATCAGACACTTCCTAAACGATTTCAGATCTGTAGGCGAATAGCGGCTGGAAGATCCGTCAGACCCCCGCAGCGATCTCAGCTGGACGCGCGTCCAGGCGGTGCCATGCGATTGAAGGGGGCGCTGGTAATGAGCCGCTCGGCAGGCATGGGTCTGCCGAAGAGGTAGCCCTGGGCCTCGGTGCAACCTTCGCGGCGCAGGAACTCGGCCTGGGGCTCGGTCTCGACGCCTTCTGCGATCACGTCCAGCCCCAGCCCGCGGCCCAGGGCGATGATGGCGCGGGTGATGGCGTCGTCGTTGGCGTCCAGGGTGAGCTGCTCGATGAATGCCTTGTCGATCTTGAGCCGATGGATCGGCAGCCGCTTGAGGTACGCCAGCGACGAGAAGCCGGAGCCGAAGTCGTCCACGGCGATGGTTAGACCCAGGTCGCGCAGGCCGGCCAGGTTGGCGATGACCTGCTCGGCGTGGCGCATGAGCATGGCCTCGGTGACCTCCAGCTCCAGGCGGTCCGGCTCCACCCGGGTGCGCGTCATGATGGCCCGGACCTCATCCACCAGCTCGGGGCGCTCCAGCTGCAGCACCGACAGGTTCACCGCGAGCCGCGGCACGAGAAAGCCGCGGGCATCCCAGTCCGCGAGCTGGCGGCAGGCCTGCTCCAGCGCCCAGTAGCCGAGCTCGACGATGAGGCCCAACTCCTCGGCGATGCGGATGAAGCGCGCCGGGGGGATCTCGCCATGCTCGGAGTTGTGCCAGCGCAACAGGACCTCGGCGCCGTGCATGCAGTCGTCGGCCAGGCGCACCTGGGGCTGGAACTCCAGCCGCAGCTCCTTTCGTGCCAGGGCGCCACGCAGTGCATGCTCGAGCCTGAGCCGCTCCTCCGCGCCCTCGCTCATCTCCGCGGTGAAGAAGCGGTAGGTGTTGCGGCCCTGATCCTTGGCGCGGTACATGGCCACATCGGCGTTGGCGAGCAGGGCGTCCACGTCCTGACCGTCCTCGGGAAAGATACTGATGCCGATGCTCGCGGTGATGTGCAGCTGCCGTCCTTGGGCGGCAAAGGGATGGGCGAAGACGCGGAGCAGGCGACGCGCCAGGTGGGCGGCAGTCTCGGGCTGGTCGATGTTCTCCAAGAGCACGACGAACTCGTCACCGCCGAGCCGGGCGATGCTGTCGCTGTTGCGCACCTGCTCGGCCATGGCGGCGGCGACGCTCTGCAGCAGTGCGTCCCCCACCGGATGGCCCAAGGTATCGTTGACGTTCTTGAACAGGTCGAGGTCCAGGAACAGCAGCGCCAGCAGGCGCCCGGCGCGGGCGGCGCGGTGCAGGGATTGCTCCAGCCGGGCGCGCAGCTGGGTGCGGTTGGCCAGCCCGGTGAGGGGGTCCTTGTGGGCGAGCTCGTACAGTGCCTGCTCGGACCGCTTGAGCTGAGTGATGTCGCCGAAGACGCCGATGTAGTTGGTGATGTCCCCCTTCGGGTCGCGCACGACGCTGATGGTGCTGAGCTGCGGGTAGCATTCGCCGTTCTTGCGCCGGTTCCAGAACTGCCCGCGCCACTGGCCGGTACGCTCCAGCGAGGCCCACATGGCCTGGTAAAAAGACGCGTCGTGGCGGCCCGATTGCAGCATGCGTGGGTTCTGGCCCAGTGCCTCCTGTTCGGTATAGCCGGTGATCTCGGTGAAGGCGGGGTTGACAGCGATGATCCGCCGCTCGGCGTCGGTGATGACGATGCCCTCGGAGGTGTTCTCGAATACCCTGTGTGCCTGGGCCTCGCGCAGCGCGGCGGCGCGGCCCTCGTCGATGTCGGCGATCATGGCGATGGCGCAGTGATCCTCTGCGTCGGGCGTGCGCAGCGGCGCCATGGTCAGCTGGCCCCAGACGATGCGGCCGTCCTTGCGCACGAAGCGCATGTCTCTGGTGTTGCTGCTGCGCCGCCCCGCCAAGAGGTCGGCAGATAGCTGGTTGTCCCAGGCGACCTCGTCGGTATGGGTGCAGTCGCGCAAGGACATGCGCCGCAGCTCCGCTTCGGCATAGCCCAGGAAACGCTGCAGCGCGGCGTTGGTCATGACGACCCGCTCATCCGCGTCGACGACCGCGATGCCCACGGGTGCGGCATCGAACACGGCACGGAAGCGGGCCTCGCTACGCGCAAGGGCTGCGCGTGCCTCTTGGCGCTCGGTGATGTCGCGGTTGACGCCGCGGCGCCCGAGAAAGCGGCCGTCCGGCGCGGATACGGGCCGGCAGACGTGCTCGATCCAGCGCACACGCCCGTCGCGGGCTCGAATGCGGAATACCCGCCGCTCCTGGTCGTGGTGCTCGAAGTCGTCGGCATCGGCCAGGTGTCCCTGCCACTGCGGCAGGTCGTCCGGATGGACGATCCGCTCGAACAGGTCTGAATCCTCGCGGAACTCCTCGGCCGTGTAGCCGGTCACCTCGGCACAGGCCGGTGACACGTAGAGGAAGCGGCGATCCGGGCCATACCAGTAGTCCCAGTCGGGACTGTGGTCGGCCACCACACGGTAGCGCTCCTCGCTGCGCTCCAGTCGGTCGTAGGCGCGGGCCAGTGCATCGCGCTGGCGGATGACCTCGGTCTGGTCCACGACGGCGCAGATGAAGCGTCGCGGTTGGCTGTCGCTCTCCGCCGGGAGCAGTCCGACGTGCAGATCGGCCTGGAAACGGCTGCCGTCGGCGGCGGCGAAGCGCAGCTCCGAAAGCGCGTCCGCCCGACTGCGCTTGGCGCGCTGGAAGGCGTCCGCAACGGCGGCGCGGTCGTCCTCGTGCACCAGCCGCACCAGGAAGTATTGGTGCGAGCGGATGTCTCGCAGCGCCAGCAGGCTGCGCGCGCTTGGGTTGGCCTCCAGGATGAGGCCGTAGTCGTCTGCCATCAGGACCGCCATGGGGAGCTCCGTGAAGAGCTTGGTGTAGCGCGCCAGCGCCGTCAGCGCGTGCTGCTCGCTGGCGCGGAGCTCCTCGTTCTGGATCTCCAGCTCCGCCTGGTAGACGCGCAGGTTCTCCACCAGCGTGGTGACACTCAGGTCGCCGTCCTCGAGCACCTGCTCGATCAGGTCGAAGTGTCCGGCGCGTAGGGCCTGGAGCGCACGCTCCCGCACCCCTTGCGCCGCGGCGGTCACGGGCTCCTGTTCCTCCGGATCGGTCGCACCTGCCCATGCGTCAGGCGTGTTGTGCCCATAGGGCGGCTTGGATGTCGTCATGGCTCGCATCCTGCACCGCTCGCAGCGGCGCGGATGAGGATCTTGGGTGGCGCACGCGCTCGTCGTTGCCCCGAGCGGGCTCAATCCCCGAGCGGGCTCAATCGCGCTCGCCCGACTTATACCACGGCGTGATGTCGACCTGGCTCACGACCATGCCGCCGTCGCCGTGCACGATGGGTGCGGCGTGCATGGCGAACCAATGCTTGCCGTCGTCGCCAAGGTACGCATAGATCATCGAGAGCGCGTCGCGCTCGCCGCAGATGAGTGCGTCAAGTGCCGCGCGCAGATCGCTCTCCTGGCGGGCGTCGAAGCCCGCGTGACCGGCCCAGGCCTCCGGGTACCGGCTGCCGACGCCGCCCGGGGCATGGTGCGACCCGGCGAACTCGCGCCAGGCACGGTTGATCAGCTGGATCTCGCCATCGTCGTCCAGCAAGGCCACATGCTCCGGCAGCGAGTCCAGCACCGCCTGCATGCGCTCGGCGTCGCGTAGCACGGTGACGTCCACGAAGGTGGCCACGGCGCCACGCGCCTCGTGCTCGCGCACCGCATAGGGCAGCATCCGCAGCAGGTACAGCCGGCCGTTGGCGGCGCGGATCTCGCGCTGCGACATCTCGCCCTCGGCGATGGTGCGCTTGAGCTCTGCGACGAACTCCGGATAGTCCAACAGGTTGGTGAAATCCTCGATGGAGCGGCCCAGGTCGCCGTCGCGGATCTTGAACAGGCCGGTGGCCTCGGGCGTGAAGCGGGTGAGCAGCAGGTTCGAGTCGACGAACACCGTGGCGATGGCCGCCGCCTTGGCCATGTTGTCCAGGTCGGCATTCAGTCGATTCAGGATCTCGATCTTCTCCTGATTCTCGGCGTTGACCGTGTAGAGCTCCTCGTTGACGGATTGCAGCTCCTCGTTGGACGACTGCAGCTCCTCGTTGGAGGCCATCAGCTCCTCGTTCGTGGCCTGCAATTCCTCGTTGGCGGTCTCCAGCTCCTCGATGGTGGCCTGCAGGCTCTCGCGGGTGGCGGCGAGCTCCCGCTCCAGGGTCTGCACGCGCTCCGCGTGCTCCTTGTCCATGTTCATGGTCTCGATGGCGCCGCCGACACCGACGCCGTCGTCGAGTGGTGTCGCGTCCGGCTCGAAGGACAGCAGCAGATGCGGGTCGCCCTGTTCGAGTGCCACGCTGCGCGCCACCAGCCGCAGCCGCTCCGTGGTGCCGTCCGGCAGCTGCATGCTGAGCAGGTCCGAGCGCAGCGGCTCGTGGCCGCGGGCGGTCTTGTGCAGCAGTGCCTGCGCCACCGGTGCCAGCGCAGGTGGCAGCAGCTTGGCGAGCTCCAGGGTGACTGCGCCCTCGCCGATGCGCAAATAGTGGCTCACGTCGCCGAAGACGTGCATCAGCTCCTGGTTGGCGTTCAGCAGGAGGCTGGTGGGGGCGTAGGAGCGCAGCAGGACGGACTCACCCGCCTCGATGGCGGCGGCGTCGGTGATGTGGCGGTCTCGCGCCGTGTGCCGGCGCTGGAGGGTCGCGGCGCCCGCAAGCCGGGTGAGGTGCGCGGCGCCGGTGTCGAGCGGCAGCGCCACATGGCGCAGGATGCGGAACACCTTGGCCTTGGAGTTGACCGTCGTGAAGTCGGTTTGGAGCTGTGCCAAGGTCTCGCTGGTCCCGAGGAACAAGAAGCTCGCCGGGGCCAGTGCGTATTGCAGCCTTCTCAGCGCGCGCTCCTGCGCCTCGGTGCGGAAGTAGATGAGCAGGTTGCGGCAGGACACCAGGTCCATGCGCGTGAAGGGCGGATCCGAGAGCAGGTTGTGCCGCGCGAACACGATGTTCTGGCGGATCTCGTTCTTGATGACGAAGTGGTTGCCGCGCTTGTAGAACCACTGCTCCAGGCGCTCCGGCGAGACCTCCGTGGTGATGGCCTCGGAGAAGACGCCGGCACTGCCGAAATCCACGTTGTGCTGCTCGACATCTGTGGCGAAGAGCTTCAGCGGCGGCCAGCGCCGCGCCCGGGTACAGGCCTCGGCGAACAGGATGGCGATCGAGTAGGCTTCCTCGCCGGTGGAGGCGCCGGGTACCCAGATGCGGATGGGCTGATTCTCGCCGCGATCCTTGACGATGGTGTCGATGGCGGTCTGCGCCAGCACCTCGAACGCCACCGGGTCGCGGAAGAAGCTGGTGACCGGGATCAGCAGCTCGCGGCGCAGGGCATTGAGCTCGATGCGGTCGCCCTCCAGCAGCCGGGCATAGTTGTCCAGGTCGGGCACATGGCGCACCTGCATGCGCCGCTCGATGCGGCGCATGACCGTGGCCGGCTTGTAGTCACGGAAGTCGATGCCGCCCTGGTGCTGCAGCAGGTGCATGACCTCTTCCAGCGCACTCTGGCGTTCCGTGGCGATGCCATCTTCCGCGGGCCGGATGCGCGGGCGCGGTGCCTGGCTGATGTGGTCCATCACCCGCGGACCTAGCTCCTCCGGCGGCAAGATACCGTCCACCAACCCGGTGGCGATGACGCTGCGCGGCATGCCGTCAAACTTGGCGGACTCGGGCTCCTGCGCCAGCAGCAGGCCGCCGGCGTCGTTGATGGCGACGGCGCCGCGGGTGCCGTCGGAGCCCGTGCCCGAGAGCACGACACCGATGGCATATTTCCCGAATTCCCGCGCCAGTGCGGTGAAGAAGAGGTCGATGGGCAGGGTCAGGCCACGCGGATTCTTCGGGCTCAGGCGCAGCTGGTTGCGCGAGACGCTCATGACGCTCGCCGGCGGGATCAGGTGCACCCGGTCCGGCTTGATCTCCATGCCGTCCTCGACCGTTACCACGGGCATGCTAGTGTGCCGGCCCAGCAGGTTGCCCATCATGCTCTTGTGGTCTGGCGAGAGGTGCTGGATCACGACATAGGCCGCACCCGAGCGCGCCGGTAGGCCGTGGAAGAAGCGCTCCAGTGCATCGAGTCCGCCGGCGGAGGCGCCTATGGCGACGAGATAGAACTTGGCGTCGGGGGCTGTGCCGTCTGTGTAGGGCAGGCTGGCGCCGGTGCTGGTGTCGGGCATAGGCTGACTGCTCTGAGCGTTGTATCCAGCGTTATCTCAATGTCATCTCAACCGATTGTACGCCATCGCGTGCGGTTGGCCCGCCCGGTACATCATGCGGGTTAGGCTTGCGCGCGGCTGCTGCGGGCTGCGGGCCCTATGACCCACAACAGGCGCATGGGTTTGCGTCCCGAAGCAATAAGGCTTCAAACTAAGGCGATTTCCGGCAATCGCCTAATTCGCATTGCGACTGCCTGGCTTCGACATCCGGCGCGACCGGTCGAGGATCACCGCGCCAGGATCACCGCGCATCGAGTGCACGCGGGCTGAGCCCATGGATCCAAGTGCCGCGCCGGGGCCGCTAACCAAGGCTCGCCCAGATCCTTCGGGATTACGACAACCACCGGAAACGACAACGACGGGACAAGGTCTCGGAGTCTGTGCCCTGCTGCAGGAGCCACTGAACCCATGCATACCCTGATCCTCGGCGGTGTCCGCTGCGGCAAGAGCCGGCTCGCGGAGCGATGGGCTGCTGAGTCTGGCTTGGGGGTGACCTACATCGCCACGGCGAGGCCGTCGGACGACGAAATGGTGGCGCGCATCGCCGCGCACCGGGAGCGGCGCCCGCCGGATTGGCGGCTGGTCGAGGAGCCACTGGCGCTGGTGGACACCTTGCGCCGGGAGGCCGCCGATGGCCGCTGCCTGCTGGTGGAATGCCTCACGCTCTGGCTCGGCAACCTGCTCTGGGCGCAGGACGAGCACCGGCTCCAGCAGGAGCTGAAGGCCCTGCCGGAGCTCCTGCCCCTGCTGCCGGGCCGGGTCATCTGCGTCGGCAACGAGACCAACCTGGGCGTCATGCCCATGAACGCCCTCGCGCGTCGCTACTGCGATCTCGCCGGGCTGCTGCATCAGCGCCTCGCCGCGGGTTGCGAGGCGGTCTGTTTCGTCGCCGCCGGCCTGCCGCTGGCGCTCAAAGGTCCGTCGGTCCCATGAGCCTCGACTCGAGCTGCAACCACTGGTATCGCAAACCGGCCGCGCGGCCGGACGCGGCCGCCGCGCACGCGGCCCGTGACCACCAAGCCCGCCTCACCAAGCCGCCCGGGGCGCTCGGTCGATTGGAGGATCTGGCGGTTCGGTTGGCAGGTCTGCAGGGCCGCCCGCGGCCCGCGGTGGATCGCGTCTGGATCACGGTGTTTGCTGCCGACCACGGAGTGGCGGCGGCGGGCGTGTCGGCCTTCCCGCAGGCGGTGACCGCACAGATGGTGGCCAACATGGCCGCCGGCGGTGCGGCGATCTCGGTTCTGGCCAGGGAGCTCGGGGCGCGCCTGGATCTCGTGAACCTGGGTACCCTGGTGCCGGTGGCCACCCACCCGGATATCCGTGTCGCGCTCATCGGCCCCGGCAGCCGCGACTTCACGCGGAGCCCTGCCATGTCGGACGACCAGTTGGCGCAGGCGCTGGATGAGGGTGCCGCGGCGGTGGACCGGGCGCAGGCAGCGCGCAGCGAGCTCTTTATCGGCGGCGAGATGGGCATCGGCAACACGACCGCCGCAACCGCCGTCGCCTGTGCGCTGCTGGCACGGCCGCCGGCCGATCTGGCTGGGCCGGGCACGGGTCTGGATGCCGCCGGCGTCGCCCGCAAGGTGGCCGTCATCGAGCAGGGGCTCGCCCGGCATGCCGGCCGGCTCGCCGATCCGGCCGCGGTGCTGGCCTGCGTTGGCGGCTTCGAGCTGGCGGCGCTGACCGGCGCCTATGTTGCCTGTGCCCAGCGCGGACTACCGGCGCTCGTGGACGGCTTCATCAGCACCGCGGCGGCGCTGGCGGCGAGCCGGCTCTGCCGCGGTGCCGGGGAATGGCTGTTGCCGGCGCACCGTTCGGCGGAGCCGGGCCATGCAGCCATGCTGGAGGCGCTTAGCTGCCCCGGGGGCGGTGCTGGGGGCGCTGCTGGGGGCAGTGCTGGGAGCGTGGCGGGGCTCCTGGACCTCGGCATGCGGCTGGGGGAGGGCAGCGGTGCGGCTGCCGCCTTGCCCTTGTTGCGCCTCGCCTGTGCCCTGCATAGCAGCATGGCCACCTTCGCCGAGGCGGGTGTCGCCGAGCAGGCGGACTGAGGCTTTGTGACAGAACCCGCGGATCTACTGCGGACGTCCCCGGGCGCGTCCAGCTGCGTTGCAGACAGCCGAGCATCGGGTCACTTAGGCCCAGGACGCTTCCCGCTGCTCGGCTTCCTGCGCCTTGCTGGCCCCGCTCCGCGGCG
Organism: Chromatiaceae bacterium; assembly: GCA_028277905.1. Taxonomy (GTDB): domain Bacteria; phylum Pseudomonadota; class Gammaproteobacteria; order Chromatiales; family Chromatiaceae; genus Thiohalocapsa. The sequence goes on from JANQFI010000256.1 coordinate 8,513, forward strand.
CGCTCGCTACAGCCTGTGGATCTTTCACAACTTCCGAGGCCCCTGCCTCTGAGGGCCCTTCGTCGATGTGCACCGACGGTCGCTCCAACCGCTTGGCGGATCTAATGCGCCACGGCCATGCCGAGGGCGGGTCCTGCTTCCGCGGCAGCAGGGATGATGCCCTCACCGCACAGGGCTGGGCAGCCCTGCGCGCGGCAGCGGCACCTGAGCTCGAAGGGCTGGTGCCGGCCTGGGAGCTGGTGCTCACGTCTCCTGCGCGGCGCTGCGCCGACTTCGCCCGGGAGCTGGGCCTCCGGCTGACAATCCCGGTGGTCACTGTGCCCGCGTTGCGCGAGCGCCACTTCGGCACCTGGGAGGGTCGCAGGGCGGCGGAGATTCCCGCGCGGGAGCTGGATGCCTTCTGGACCGACCCCGGCGGCTTCACACCACCGGGCGCCGAGCCGTTCGCAGCCTTCCGCGGGCGCGTCGCGACGGCCTGGCAGGGCGTGCTGGCGGCACAGGCCCGCCGTCAAGTCGTCGTGACCCACGGTGGCGTGCTGCGGGTGATCCTTGGCGAGGTGCTGGGGCTGACCGACGCGTCCTTGTTATTGCTGGAGGTGCCGTACGCCTGCCGCACCCGCATCCGGCTGCCGGACGGGGCCGGTCTGCCGAGCCTGGTCGGGCACGGATGCTGATGGCGCGGCTGCCGGCGACGCGTCTCGGCGAGCGGCACCGTCAGGACGTGGCCGAGCGGGACGAGGACGCCGGACCGGGGCGGGCCGGACCGCGGTGGACCAGCCGGGACAGGACCTCGGCACAGCCCGGACAGACAGAATGCCGGATGTGCGGCAAATGCTCGCGGTCGAAGAGTCGCAGGCGGATCACCGCGTCCTCCACTTCCACCCATTCCTGCCATTCCTGTCCCAGCTCGACGCGCTTGCAGCAGCTGCAGACGTCGAGGCGATCGTCCGCGCGGGGATGGTCGGTGCACAGCAGGTCCTGCGAGGCGCGCCGCTCGATGCGAAGCACCTTGCTCTGGAGCTCGATCTCCCGCTCGCCTGGGTCGTAAAGCATCAGCATCTCCATGTGGCGGCGGGCATCGGGCGCGTCGCAGCGGTAGCGGTAGCGCAAGGGGCCGCGGCCGGTGCGCAGCCGCGCCATCAGCAGGCCGTACAGGTAGCGCAGCTGCTCGTCGGCGATGAAGCTCATCAGAGGCCGGCCGATGACGTCGTCCTGGCTGACGGGCCAGTCGTTCTCGGCGGCGAAAGCCAGCCAGGAATCGTTGACGAAGACGATGCGACTCCGGGCGTCGATGCGGTAGCGGAAGGTGCGAGAATCGATCTGTTGGAACAGCAGCATGTGTTCGGATGCGCGGCTGCGTTATCCAGCGAGCTCTCGACAAAGATAGTGCAGATTCCTGGGTCTTGGAGGCAGCAGTTCCAGGCTTGCGGGTTGCCGCAGCTGCGGGCCGCTGCTAACGTGCCGGCGCCCGCTGTTCGTCCGGACCATTCTTGCCGCTCTTGAAGGATCTGCCATGGCCACTAGCCTGCTCGCCCTAGTCGACGATATCGCCACCGTACTGGACGACGTGGCGGTGCTTACCAAGGTGGCCGCGCGGAAGACGGCCGGGGTGCTCGGCGACGACCTGGCGGTGAACGCGGAGCAGGTCACCGGGGTGCGGGCGGCGCGTGAGATCCCGGTGGTTTGGGCGGTCTTCAAGGGCTCGCTGGTGAACAAGCTGATCCTGGTGCCGGCGGCACTGGTGCTGAGCGTCATTGCCCCCTGGGTATTGACGCCGCTGCTGATGGCGGGCGGGCTCTTCCTGTGCTACGAGGGCTTCGAGAAGCTCTCGCACAGGTATTTGCAGCCGCAGGACGACGCGGACCGCCACCAAGAGCTCGCCGACGCCCTAACCAACCCGAGTGTGGACATGGCCGCCCTGGAGCGGCGCAAGGTCAGGGGGGCCATCCGCACGGACTTCGTGCTGTCGGCCGAGATCGTCGTCATCACCCTCGGCATCGTCGCCAGCGAGGACCTGCCGACGCGGATCGCCGTGCTGGCCGCCATGGCGCTGTTGATGACCGTCGGCGTCTATGGCCTGGTGGCCGGGATCGTCAAGCTGGACGACTTCGGGCTGCATCTCGTCAAGCGTCAGGGCGAGGGTCTGTGGACGGAGCTGCAGCACCGGCTCGGGCGCGCCATCCTTGCCGGCGCACCCTATCTGATGAAGGGGCTGTCGGTGCTGGGCATGATCGCCATGTTCCTGGTGGGCGGCGGTATCCTGGTACATGGTGTGCCGGCATTGCATCAGGGTGTCGAGCACCTGCGGCACGTGGTGCACGGCATGCCGCCACTGGACGGGCTGCTGGGGGTCGCCGCCAACGGCTTGGTCGGCGTCCTGACCGGTGCCGCCGCGCTGCGCGCGATGGGCTTCGTCGGCCGGCTGCGCCGGCGTGCGGCCTGAACCTTGGCCAGGTAGCCCCGGCGGCGGCGATTGCGAGCCATCCATGCGGGTGCTGTCGGATGCATGGCGGGCATTTCTGCTCGCCGGGCGGTTCTTGACGCGCTGGCCCTTCCCGGCGGCCAAGGATGCCCCGCCGACCCTCTACGGCCGCGCGGCGCCCTTCTATCCCGTCATCGGACTGCTGCTCGGCGCTCTGCTCGCCGGCCTTTGCGCCACCGCGCTGGTGCTCGGGGTCCTGGACAGGGGCGTGCCTGTGCTGGCCGTGCTGCTGCTCCTTGTCTGGGTCTGGTCCACCGGCGCGCTGCACCTGGACGGCTTGGCCGATTGTGCCGACGCCTGGGTGGGCGGCCTCGGCAGCCGGGAGCGAACGCGCGCCATCCTCCAGGACCCCTATGTCGGCGCCATGGGCGTGGTAGCCCTGGTGCTGGTGCTGCTGGCAAAGCTCGCCGCGCTGATGACACTGCTCGCCAACGCCCGGGCGACGGGCGCTGCCGCCTGGACTTGCGCCGCCGCGCTGCTGTGGGTGCCGGTGCTGGCCCGCGCGCAGATCCTCTGGCTCGCGATGACAACGCCAGCTGCCCGCCCCGAGGGGCTGGGTGCGGTGCTGGCTGCCCAGCTGCCGCGCGATGCGGCCTGGCTCGCGGCCGTGCTCGGCAGCGGCGCCGCACTGGTGGGGCTCGGGGTGGTCTCTATTGCGGCGGCGGCGACCGCGGCGGTGACGACGGCGCTCGTGCTGCTCGCATGGCGCCGCTCGCTGTTGCAGCGGCTGGGCGGCTATACAGGAGACGGGATCGGTGCGCTGGTGGAGCTGACCGAGACGCTCTGTCTGCTCGCGGTGGCGCTGGCGGTGGCAGGCACCAGGTGATGGTGGCCGTCAGCTCAACACCCCCACTGCCTCACGGAGCTTCTGCCGCGCCCGGAACAGTGGCTTGATCGTGACTCCGACCACCCCCGTCATGCGGCCAGCGGCGTCGGGCGGGGGACCTTGGGCTGCGGCGGTCGTCGTCGGCGCGAACAGCAGCGGCGGCGGCGCCCGAAGAGCGCTGGGCGGCGGTGGCGACCTGCTCGAGGTCGGCGTGGGTCTCGGCATCGAGTGCCTGGATCCGATGCCGCGGTCGGCGCACCGCCGCCGCCGGCACCTGCGCCGACGCCCTGCCCGCCAGCAGTCGTCCTGCTCGCGATGCGCGCTGGCGTAGCTAGGCTTACTCATAAGGCGCTAGTCGCCAATTCGTGCCGCCGGATGCGTCGGTGCTGCTGACGCATCCAAAGCAAAGCGCGGTGCCGACTGCCCGGCACCGCGCTATCCCAATCGCGTGAGCGACGCGCACGCCGGCAGGATGCCGGCGCGACGGATGGGCCTACTGCTCCCGATGCTGCAACGCCGCCTGGGCCGCGGCCAGCCGGGCGACCGGCACGCGCGGCCCCGAGCAGCTGACGTAGTCGAAGCCGGCCTCGTCGCAGAAGCCGATGGACTTGGGATGCCCGCCGTGCTCGCCGCAGATGCCGACCTCCAGGTCCGGGCGGGTGCCCCGGCCCCATGCGACGGCGAGCTGCATGAGCTTGCCGACCCCCTTGACGTCCAGCACCTCGAAGGGGTTGTCCTGGAGGATGTGGCTGCGGTTGTAGAGGGGCAGGAACTTGTTCTCGGCGTCTTCGCGGGAGAAGGAGAACACGGCCTGCGTGAGGTCATTGGTGCCGAAGGAGAAGAACTCCGCCTCGCTAGCCAGGGACTCGGCGCGCATGCAGGCGCGCACTACCTCGATCATGGTGCCGAACTTGAACGGCACCGGCCGACCGTGGGCGGCCTCCACCTCGGCCCGGATCTCGTCCACGTAGCCCTTCACGCGCAAGAGCTCCTGCTTGGTGCAGACCTGGGGTACCTTGATCTTCGGATGCACGTCGATGCCGGCGGCGACGCACTCGGCGGCGGCCTCCAGAATGGCTCGGATCTGCATCTTGTAGATCTCGGGGAAGGAGATCCCCAGGCGTACGCCGCGGTGGCCGAGCATGGGGTTGGTTTCGTGCAGCGCGCGCACCTTGCGCAGCATGGTCTCTTTCTTGTCGATGGCCTCCTCTACCAACATCGGGTCCACGATCCGGCGGAGGTCGTCGAAGGCGTGCCGCTCAGCGTCCGGCGTATGCAGCAGGCCCATGGTGCCGGCCAGCGCGGTCATGCCGCGGGTGCTCTGGGCCAGCACGCGCAGGTCGGCGAGGTCGCGCTCCAATTGGTGCTCGTCGGGCAGGAACTCGTGGATGGGCGGGTCGAGCAGCCGGATGGTCACAGGGTGCGGGGCCATGACCTCGAACACCTCGCGGAAGTCCTGCCGCTGCAGGGGCAGCAGCTCGTCCAGGGCGGCCTGGCGCTGCTCCGGGCTCTCGGCGACGATCATCTCGATGACGATGGGCAGCCGGTCGGTCGCGTTGAACATGCGCTCGGTGCGTGCCAGACCTATGCCGACGGCGCCGTACTTGCGCGCGTTGCGGGCGTCGTCCGGGGTGTCGGCGTTGGCCAGCACCTTGAGACGCGCCGCCTCGTCCGCCCACTGCAGCAGGGTCGAGAGCTCCGCGGTGAACTCTGGCTCCACGGTCCGGATAGCGCCGATATAGACGTGGCCGCTGGAGCCGTCCAGGGTGATGACATCACCCTCCTTGAAGCTGGTGCTACCGACGATGGCCTCGCGTCGGGTCACGTCGACGCTGATGCCCTCGGCACCGGCCACGCAGGGCTTACCCATGCCGCGAGCGACCACGGCGGCGTGCGAGGTCTTGCCGCCACGGGACGTGAGTATGCCTTGGGCGGCGAAGAAGCCGTGGATGTCCTCGGGCTTCGTCTCTTCGCGGACGAGGATGACCTTCTCACCCAGGTCCTTGCCGAGCTGCTCGGCGCGATCGGCGTCGAACACGGCAATGCCGGAGGCGGCGCCGGGCGAGGCCGGCAGGCCCTCGGCGACGGACTCGGCCTCGGCGCTGGGGTCGAGTCGCGGGAAGAGCATCTGCTCCAGGCTCAGTGGATCCACGCGCAGGAGCGCCTGTTCCTTGCTGATGAGGCCCTCCTGTTCCATCTCCACGGACGTGCGCACCATGGCGGCGGCGTTCATCTTGCCGTTGCGGGTCTGCAGGCAGTAGAGCACACCGCGCTCGATGGTGAACTCGAAGTCCTGCACCTCGCGGTAGTGGGTCTCCAGCTTCGCGCGCAGCTCGCCCAGCTCCTCGGCCATCTGCGGCATTTCTACCTTGAGGCGTGACAGCGGCTTCGGCGTGCGGATGCCGGCCACTACGTCTTCGCCCTGGGCGTTGATGAGGTACTCGCCATAGAGCTCGTTCTCGCCCGTACCCGGGTTACGGGTGAAGCCGACACCTGTGGCGGAGTCGTCGCCGCGGTTGCCGAACACCATGGTGACCACGTTCACGGCGGTGCCGTTGGCCATGTCCGGTGTGATGTTGAACTGGTTGCGGTAGTCCAGGGCGCGCTTGCCCATCCAGGAGTTGAAGACGGCCTTGATGGCGATCTCCAACTGCTCCATCGGGTCGGCCGGGAAGGCCTTGCCCGTGTGCTCCTCGACCACGTGCAGGAAGCGCTCGCTGATCTCCTTCAGGTCCTGCGCCGACAGGTCCACGTCCTGCTTGGCGTGGGCGTGGGACTTGACCTCCTCGAACTGGTGGTCGAACAGCTCGTCCGGCACGCCCAGGGCCACCTTGCCGAACAGCTGGATGAAGCGGCGGTAGGCGTCGTAGCCGAAGCGGGCATCGCCGGTGGCCTTGATCTCGCCCTGCAGGGTCTCGGCGTTGAGGCCGAGGTTCAGGATGGTGTCCATCATGCCCGGCATGGACATGGCCGAGCCCGATCGTACCGAGACCAGCAGCGGGTCGTCCGCGTTGCCGAAGCCCTTGCCTGTCTTGCGCTCCAGGGCGGCCATCTGGTCGCGCACCTGGTCCATGACCCCCGGGGGCAGCGGGCGGTCCGGCGTTTCGAGGTACGCGAGGCAGGCCTCGGTGGTGATGACGAACCCCGGCGGCACGTTGAGGCCGATCTGGGTCATCTCGCACAGGTTGGCGCCCTTGCCGCCCAGTAGCTTCTTGTTCTTGCCGTCGCCTTCCTCGAAGGAAAACACCCATTTCGTTGGTTCAGTCATGATCGGCCCCCGGGCCTCGGTTGCGTTTGGGTTTCGTGATGGGCGCTATTTGAAACCCTTTGGCCGATCGATCCAAGTGGCGTTGCTCAGCGGCTTGTCTTGCATCAGCATCGGCTTGCCTGTGCACGCGAGTGCAGGGCCATAGGTCCGCGGCGTCGAGCCTGTTGGCTGCCTCCGGGCCTAGCCTCTCTGAAGCAGCCGCGGCTGGCTGACCTCCCCGGTGTCCGCCGCCGTGCTGCGCGGCTCGGACGCATGCGGGTGCTCCAGGCATGGGTCCAGAGACATCGGGCGCTGGGTTACGCGCGTCAT
>JANQFI010000328.1 GCA_028277905.1 Chromatiaceae bacterium
CTGGCTTGTCTTTTCGCCCGCTTTCTGCGTCGCGGCAGCGGGCACAGAGCTCGACTATGCGCCCGCTGCCGCTCCTTGAAGGCGAGCGAAAATCCTGCGTCATTCGGTATGTTTGTTTCCGGCAATCGCCTAAGTTGCAGGCGCCGCCCCCTTCCTTTGTCCTGCTGCCGCGTGGCTAGCATGCTTGTGCGCCGATACAGGGCGCCGGTACAGGAGGCCATCGACGAGAGGCGCCGATCAGAGATGCCGGCCGCACGGCACGGTCGCAGGTTAGGGAAGCCACCCCCTGCGACCTCACCGGTAAGGCGCGTCGGCGGCCCGTGCCGCGGCGATCTCGGCCTCGAACTTGTCACCGACGGCGAGGAGCTTTGCTTTCGTCATGATGCTCTCGCCGCGATTCTCGAAGTGGTACTCGTAGATGCCGGTCTCGACGATGGAATCCACCGGGCAGGACTCTTCACAGAATCCGCAGTAGATGCACTTGAAGAGATCGATGTCGTAACGCGTGGTGCGCCGCGATCCATCGGCGCGGGGCTCCGCCTCGATGGTGATGGCAAGCGCCGGGCAGGTGGCCTCGCAGAGCTTGCAGGCGATGCAGCGCTCCTCGCCGTTCGGATAGCGGCGCAACGCATGCAGCCCACGGAAGCGCGGCGAGATGGGCGCCTTCTCTTCCGGGTACTGGACCGTGAACTTGCCGCGGAACAGATACCGCCCGGTGAGCCCCATGCCGCGGAACAGCTCCGTCAGCAACAGGCTGTCGACGTATTTGAGTGTGGTATCGAGCATTTTTCTCAGAGTATCGAGGTTCGAGGCTCAGATCGCGAGATCTAGGTTCCGAGTACCAGCGCTATTCCCAGCAGCTCATTAGTCGCTCCTCATCGCTCTCCTCAACTCCACCAAGGCGGGAAGCTCACCAGCACCCCAAGGGCCACGACCAGGATCCAGACGATGGTGATCGGAATGAACACCTTCCAACCGAGACGCATGATCTGGTCGTAGCGATAGCGCGGGAAGGTCGCCCGCAGCCAGAGGAAGACGAACATGAAGAAGAAGGTCTTCAGCAACAGCCAGACGGTGCCCGGCACGAAGGCCGTGGCCTGGTCCAGCACCGGGATGCCCTGCAGCGGCGATAGCCAGCCGCCGAAAAACAGGAGCGTGGTGAGCATCGCGATCAACACCATGTTGGCGTATTCCGCCAGGAAGAAGATCGCGAAGGCCATGCCGGAGTATTCCACGTGGAAGCCGGCGACGATCTCGGACTCGCCTTCGGCGACATCGAAGGGCGCACGGTTGGTCTCGGCGACGCCGGAGATGTAATAGACGCCGAACAGCGGCAGCAGCGGCAGCCAGAACCAGGTCAGCAAGCTGCCGGACTGCGCCTCGACGATGGCGCTCAGGTTCAGGCTGCCGGCGGCCACCAGCACGCCCACCAGTGCGAAGCCCATGGCGATCTCGTAGGCGACGATCTGCGCCGCGGCACGCATGGCCCCGAGCAGGGCGTACTTGGAGTTGGACGCCCAGCCCGCGATGATGACGCCATAGACGCCGAGCGAGGTGAGCGCCAGTACGTACAGGAGTCCGGCATTGATGTCTGCCAGCACCAGCCCGGCGTCGAAGGGCACCACGGCCCAGGCGGCCAGCGCCGGCGCGATGGCGATCAGTGGCGCCAGCAGAAACAGGCCCTTGTTGGCCTTGCTTGGCACGACGATCTCTTTCACCAAGAGCTTCAGTGCGTCGGCAATGGGCTGCAGTAGCCCGCGCCAACCGACCCGGTTCGGGCCGATGCGCACCTGGATGTAGCCGATGATCTTGCGCTCGGCATAGGTGTACCAAGCCACGACGCCGAGCAGCGGCAGCACGATGGCCAGGATGGCCACGACGCTCTGCAGCGGCAGCGGCAGCGCGTTCCAGAGCCCCATGGTTAGATCCATCATGCGGAATCCTCCTCGGTGGTCTTCCGTATCCGGATGGGCCCGACGGCGGGGCCGAGTTGCTCGCTGCCGGGCACGGCGGCAGCCAAGCGTGCCGCGCCGGGCGCGAGCCTGTCATCCAGCACCACGGGCACCGAGACGCGCCGCCCACCCTGGGTTACCTCGGCCCTGTCGCCCTGAGCCAGCCCCAGCCGCATCGCGTCCTCAGGGTGCAGGCCCAACTCGAAGCGACGCGCCAAGGGCGTATGTTGCAGCGCCGGCGCCGCACGCACGGTCTGATCCAGGGCGTATAGGGGCACGTTGCCGACCCGCATGAGCTCGTCGCTCGCCGTACCCTTGCCCACAGGAAGGGCGTGTCGCAGCCCATAGTCACCTCGGCGGGCATTGTCCAGCCGCAGGTCGCCACCCCGGTCGATGCCGCCCTGCGTATCGCCACCCCGCGGATTGCCCGTCTGAGGATTGCTGGCCTGAGGATTGCTGATCTGAGGATTGCCGGGCCGAGTGCTCTCACAGAGTGCGGCCAGCTCGTCGTGCACCTGCTTGCCGCTGGCATAGCCGAAGCCTGCGAGCTCCAGCATGCTGCCCAGCACCCGCAGCACCTTCCAGCCGGGCCGGGCATCGCCCTGCGGCGCCACCGTGCCCTGGAAGCGCTGCCACCGTCCCTCGGCGTTGACGAAGGTGCCGGACGTCTCAGCGAAGCCCGAGATCGGCAGCAGCAGGTCGGCGGTCGCCTCCAGGTCCGGCGTGCGGAAGGCCGAGCAGGCGATGACGTGCTCGGCGCCCGCGAGCGCCTCACGGGCAAGGGACGGATCGAAGAGGTCGAGCTCCGGCGATAAGCCCCAGAGCACATAGGTAGCGCGCGGCTCGGTGAGCATTGCCAGCGCATCGAGCCCCGGACTCTCCATGGGCACCGCCGCCGGCGCCAGGTGCGGCTGGGCACCGGCCAGCCCCGCGCCGACCGAGTTGGCCGCCACTGGCAAGAAGCCGATGCGGCAGCCGGCGGCGTCCGCAACCAGGTAGGCAAGCTCCTTCAGCAGCGTATAGTCCGGGTCGGCTTCGGCCAACGCCCCCAGCAGCACAAGGCCCCGATCCTCTTCCCCTGCGGCGCGCAGCGCCATGGCCAGGCGCGTCTCGGCCTCGCCGGGGCCGGCCTCGCGAATCAGCTCCGCGGCGGCACCGGCGCCGCGCACCGACAGCGCCCGGGCGACTGCGGCGAGCCGGGTAGTGAGCCGCCCAGGCGGCGCCAGCAGTTGGCGCGCCGGATGTGTCAGCTCAAGCTCGTAAGGGCTCAGCACCGTGACCACGGCATCCTGTAGCGCCGCCTTCCGGATACGGTGCGCCAGCAGCGGCTGCTCCTGGCGGATGTCGCTGCCGATGAGCAAGATGGCCTGCTGCCGCTCAAGCTCGGCGATGGGGAGCCCGAGCCAGGGCACGGCAGGATCGGCAGCGTCACCGCGGAAGTCCTGCCGGCGCAGCCGCGTGTCGATGTGCCGCCCGCCCAGGGCGCGCAGCAGGCGCTGGGCGAGATAGCACTCCTCCAGCGTGGCGTTTGGTGCCATCAGCCAGCCGATCTGCTCGGGATCGACGCCGCGCAGCCTATCCGCCGCCAGGTGCAGCGCCTCCTGCCACTCGATCTGCTGCCAGATGCCGTCGCGCTTCACCCTGGGCTCGGTCAGCCGGATGTCGCTGTTGAGCCCCTCGTAGCTGAAGCGGTCGCGGTCGGAGATCCAGGTCTCGTTAACGGCCTCGTTGTCACGCGGATGCACGCGCATGACGCGGCCGCCGCGGACGTGCACTTGGGTGTTGGACCCCACCGCATCGTGCGGCGCTATGCCCTCCTCGGCGGTCAGCTCCCAGGCGCGGGCGGTAAAGCGATAGGGCTTTGACGTGAGCGCACCCACCGGACAGAGGTCGATGACATTGCCGGAGAGCTCGTGGGCAATGGTGTGCGCGACGAAGGTACCGATGCGCATATCTTCGCCGCGGCCAGTGGCGCCAAGCTCACGCACCCCGGCGATCTCGGCACCGAAGCGCACGCAGCGAGTGCAATGAATACAGCGGGTCATGTCGGTGGCGATGAGCGGGCCCAAGTCCTCGTCCTTGACCACGCGCTTGCGCTCGCTGAAGCGCGAGATGTCCTCGCCGTAGCCCATGGAGACGTCCTGCAGCTCGCACTCGCCGCCCTGGTCGCAAATCGGGCAGTCCAGCGGGTGGTTGATGAGCAGGAACTCCATGGTGCCGCGCTGGGCATCCAGGGCCTTGGGTGAGCGGGTCTGCACCTTCATCTCGGCCGCCACCGGCGTCGCACAGGCAGGCACGGGCTTCGGGAAGGGGCGCCCGCCGGCTTCGGCCTCCACCAGGCACATGCGACAGTTGGCGGCGATGGACAGCTTCTCGTGATAGCAGAAGCGCGGGATCGGGATGCCCTCACGGTCGGCCACCGCGATGATCATCTCGCCCGGGGATGCGCTGCAGATGCGACCGTCGATCTCGATGCTGATCGGCTCCGACATGTGGTGAATACCGCTCTTCTGCCGCTGTTGGTGCCCCGTTTGGCGTGCGCGTCATGGCGTGCCCAACTTCGGGCTGATGGTCTATCAGTGCCGCACCCGGCCCTGTCCGACGTGGCGATGGTGTGCGAGACCGGCTCCTCTCATCTCGTGCGTGGCGAGCACCGGGCCCGTACCTCGGCCGACGAGCACCTGGGCAGGAAGGCTGCCGGAGCCCGTGGTGAGGACGGCTCAGGCCGCCTGGCCCAGTGGCTTGCCATGCTCGATGAGGTACTCGAACTCTTGCCGATAGTGCTTCAGGAAGCTCTGCACCGGCATCGCCGCGGCGTCGCCCAGGGCACAGATGGTGCGCCCGCCGATGCGTCCGGCCACGTTGTCCAGCAGATCCAAGTCCGCAGGCCGTCCCTGCCCGTGCAGGATGCGGTGCAGCACCCGCGACAGCCAGCCAGTGCCCTCGCGGCAGGGCGTGCACTGACCGCAGGACTCGTGCGCGTAGAAGTGCGCCAGGTTGTCCAGCACCTTGACCATGCAGGTACCTTCGGCGATCACGATGACCGCCCCGGAGCCCAACATGGAGCCGGCCTTGGCGATGGCGTCGTAGTCCATGTCCGTCTCCAGCATGACGTCCCCCGGCACGACCGGCACCGACGAGCCGCCGGGAATTACGGCCTTGAGCTTGCGCCCGCCACTGACGCCGCCGGCCATCGCCAGCAGGTCGCGGAAGGGGGTGCCGAGCGGCACCTCGAAGTTGTTCGGCCGGGTGACATGGCCGGTGACCGAAAACAGCTTGGGACCGCCGTTGTTGGGCCGCCCCTGTTCCAGGAACCACTGCCCGCCCTTCTCCAGAATCACCGGGACGGACGCCAACGACTCGGTGTTGTTGATGGTGGTGGGCCTGCCGTAAAGCCCGACCTGCGCCGGGAATGGCGGCTTGAACCGCGGCTGCCCCTTCTTGCCCTCGATGGACTCCAGCAAAGCCGTCTCCTCGCCGCAGATGTAGGCGCCGGCGCCAAGGTGCGTGTACAGATCGAAGTCGATGCCCGATCCCTGCACATCCTTGCCGAGCAGACCGGCCTCGTAGGCCTCGATGAGGGCCTCCTCGAAGCGATCGATGGGCTCATGGAACTCGCCGCGGATGTAGTTGTAGCCGACGGTCGCGCCGATGCAATAGCCGGCGATGGCCATGCCCTCGATGAGCTGGTGCGGGTTGTAGCGCAAGATGTCGCGGTCCTTGCAGGTGCCGGGCTCCCCCTCGTCGGAGTTGCAGACGATGTACTTTTGCCCGGGCTTGGTGCGCGGCATGAAGCTCCATTTGAGGCCCGTCGGAAAGCCGGCCCCGCCGCGTCCGCGCAACGCCGACAGCTTGATCTCCTCGATCAGCGAATCGGGCGACGGCTTTTCCAGGAGGATCCGCTCCCACTGCACATAGCCACCGACCCGTCGGTAGCCCTTCAGTGTGGGCCGCTGCCTGGGCCTCAGGTGCATGGTGCGAAAGCAGACGGTATCTTGGTTGTCGACCATGGGGACCTAGGCAGGGCGGATGTATCTTGGCGGTTGTGCGGGTGGCGGCTGCGGCAAGCGCATCGGCTGGTGTCGCGACAACGGCTGTCAGCTCAGCTTCGAGAGGATCTTGTCGATGCCGTCCGGCGTGACGCACTCGTGGTACTCATCGTCCACCATCACGGCGGGGGCGTGCCGGCAAGCACCCAGACATTCGAACTCCCTGAGCGTGAACCTGCCGTCCTTCGAGGTCTGGCCCGGGGCGACTCCGTGGCGTTGCTCGACGTGCTCCAACAGGGTCTCGGCGCCCCCGAGCATGCAGGAGATGCTGTTGCAGACCCGGATCTTGTGGCGCCCGACCGGCGCCAGGTCGTACATGGCGTAGAAGCTCGCCACCTCGTAGACGGCCACCTCCGGCATGTCCAGGTAGGCGGCCACCTGGTCCATCAGTTCCCGCGTGAGCCAGCCGCCGTTGTAATCCTGGACCAGGGTCAGCGCCGGCATGACCGCGGATTGCTTCCACTCCTGCGGATACTTGGCCACATGTCTGTCGATCTCCGCGCGTAGCTCGGGCGTCAGCAGCCTGCTCTTGTCGACGTCGTGGACGATGGCGAGCGGTGCGGTGCGAAAGCTCATCAGCGGTCAATCTCCCCGAAGACGATGTCCATGGTGCCGATGATGGCCACCACGTCCGCGAGCATGTGCCCCTTGGACATCTCGTCCATGGCGGCGAGGTGTGGGAAGCCGGGCGCTCGGACCTTGAGCCGGTAAGGCTTGTTGGCGCCGTCGGACACGATATAGCAGCCAAACTCTCCCTTCGGCGCCTCCACCGCGGCATAGGCCTCGCCGGGCGGGGGGGAATAGCCCTCGGTGAACAGCTTGAAGTGGTGGATCAAGGCTTCCATGTCATCCTTCATGGCGTCCCGTGACGGCGGCGTGACCTTGTGGTCATCCAAGATCACCGGCCCCGGGTTGACGCGCAGCCAGTCGACACATTGCTTCATGATGCGATTGGACTGGCGCATCTCCTCGACACGCACCAGGTAGCGGTCGTAACAATCTCCGTTCTGGCCCACCGGGATGTCGAAATCCACGTCGGCATAGGCCGCATAGGGCTGTTTCTTGCGCAGGTCCCAGGCGATGCCGGAGCCACGGATCATGGGTCCGGTAAAACCGAGGTTCAGCGCCCGTTCCGGGCTGACGACGCCAATGCCGACGGTGCGCTGCTTCCAGATGCGGTTGTCCGTCAGCAAGGTCTCATACTCGTCCACCAACGCCGGAAAGCGCTCGCAGAAGTCCTCGATGAAGTCCAAGAGCGAGCCACCGCGCGCCTGGTTGCGCTTGCGGATGGTGCCCTTGCCGTGCCACTTGGTGCTCTCGTCCGGATAGCGCGGCATCCGCGCCGGCAGGTCGCGATAGACGCCGCCGGGGCGGTAGTAGGTCGCATGCAGGCGCGCGCCCGAGACCGCCTCGTAGCAGTCCATCAGGTCCTCGCGCTCGCGGAAGCAGTACAGGAACACGCTCATGGCGCCCACGTCGAGGGCGTGCGCCCCGAGCCACATCAGGTGGTTCAGGATGCGCGTCATCTCGTCGAACAGGGTGCGGATGTACTGTGCGCGGACGGGCGGCTCGATGCCGAGCAGCTTCTCGATCGCACGCACATAGCCGTGCTCGTTGCACATCATGGACACATAGTCCAGCCGGTCCATATAGCCGATGCTCTGGTTGAAGGGCTTGGACTCGGCGAGCTTCTCGGTGCCGCGGTGCAGCAGCCCGACATGCGGGTCGGCGCGGTCGATGACCTCTCCGTCCATCTCCAGGACCAGACGCAGCACGCCATGGGCAGCCGGATGCTGGGGGCCGAAGTTGAGTGTGTAGTTGCGGATTTCAGGCATTGGTGGCGTCCCCAGCCCTGGCGCTGGCACCGGTTGCGGCTCTGGCTGCGCGGGCCGCGCGCGCCTGCTCCTCGGTCAGATAGCGGCTGTCCTGGCGGATCACCCTGGGCACCAGGACGCGCGGCTCGATCTCGACGGGCTCATAGACGACACGGCCCTGCTCCGGGTCGTAGCGCATGGCCACATGGCCGCTCAGCGGGAAGTCCTTGCGGAACGGATGGCCGACGAAGCCATAGTCGGTGAGGAGGCGGCGCAAATCCGGGTGGCCGCGGAACAGGATGCCGAAGAGGTCGAAGGCCTCGCGCTCGAACCAGTTCGCGGCGGCCCAGACGTCAACCACCGAGTCCACCATCGGCTCCCTGCCGCCCAGGTAGACCTTGAGCCGGAGCCGCCGGTTGTATTCCAGAGACAACAGGTGGTAGACCACTGCAAACCGCCGCGGGTCGTCCTCGTCCAAATCCAGATCCCGGTCCACGCCACGGCCGAAACCGGTGCTGGAGGCGTCTGTCGTGTCCCACTCGGACTTGCCGTAGGCGGCATAGTCGACGCCGCAGAGATCGATGAGCTGCCTGAACCCCAGGGCCTGGTCGTCCCGCAGCGCGAGACAGACGGGCCTGATCTCGGCCGCGGGGAGGGTCAGCGTCAGCTCGCCGGGCGCAGACTGAAGCGCGAAGCCCTCATCCGGCCAGCACGCCTTGAGCACACCGGCGAGGCTGTCGAGGCGGGCGTCGCCGGTGGAAGCGATGGTGTCTGCCATGAGTCGGTGTTGCCGGGTGGGTGCTGCTTGGCAGGCACGCGATCAGCGCGCGATGGTGTTGGTCAGGCGGATCTTGTCCTGCAACTGCAGGATGCCGTAGAGCAGCGCTTCCGCCGTTGGGGGACAGCCCGGCACATAGACATCCACGGGCACGATCCGGTCGCAGCCGCGCACCACCGAGTAGGAGTAGTGGTAATAGCCGCCGCCGTTGGCGCAAGAGCCCATGGAGATCACCCAGCGAGGCTCGGCCATCTGGTCGTAGACCTTGCGCAGCGCCGGCGCCATCTTATTCACCAGGGTGCCGGCGACGATCATCACGTCGGACTGCCTGGGACTCGGCCGGAAGATGATGCCGAAGCGGTCCAGGTCGTAGCGGGCCGCGCCGGCGTGCATCATTTCCACCGCGCAGCAGGCCAGCCCGAAGGTCATCGGCCACAGCGAGCCGGTGCGGGCCCAGTTGATCAACTTGTCGGCGGTCGTCGTGACGAAGCCTTCGTCGAGCACGCCCTCAATGCCCATGATGTCCTCCTACAGGGTTGCGAGCGGGGTCGCGGACGACGACCCCCACCATCATTGCGTGCATCATTGGACGCGCGGTCGGGCGGATCATTCCCATTCCAGGGCCCCCTTGCGCCACTCGTACAGGAAGCCGACGACCAGAATTCCCAGAAACACCGCCATGGCGATGAAGCCGGCGACGCCGAGGTCTTCCAGCACAATCGCCCAGGGAAAGAGGAAGGCGATCTCGAGGTCGAAAATGATAAACAGGATGGCAACGAGGTAATAACGCACGTCGAACTTCATCCGCGCGCTCTCGAACGCCTCGAAGCCGCACTCGTAAGGCGAGTCCTTCTCGCGATAGGGCCGGCGTGGGCCCAAGAGCGCGCCCAGCACGCGCGGCACCAAGCCGATCAACAGTGCGATGACGATGAAGATCAGGATGTGCAGATAGTCTTCGAGCACGCGCCGCCCTCTTGCTTGATTTATGCTCTGTATTGGCGACCCGCTGTCACGGGCGGGCGGCAGTCTAGAGGAGCGCGGCCTGGGGTGTCAAGCCGACAGACTGTCAATAAACCCTTAGGTGTCAGATCTTTAGACTCCTGCAAACGCAGTGGACCCCTGTGGCGGCAGTCGCCTCAGGGGTAAGGTCCGGGCGCCGCCGGGCGCCTTGGGGAAGACTCGGTAATGGTGCCGACGGCCGGACTCGAACCGGCACGGCTCGCGCCACTGCCCCCTCAAGACAGCGTGTCTACCATTTCCACCACGTCGGCAAACGACTGCTCCCTTCTGGTCAGTCCACCAGCCGGGGCCTGGCACCGGCATCCGACTACCGGCCCTTGGCTCACTCCAGCGGCTCGGCCGGAACGGGCGGTAGATCGGAGCCGCTGCGGGCGCCCGCCTCCGGCGCCGGGACCGCGTCCACCGGCGGCAGGTCATCGTCGCCCGCCGGCGGCTGAAACCGCTCCTGATCTGGGCTCACCGGCGGCGGCGCGTCGATGACTGCCGCGGACTCTGGCGGGGCAGCCGCTGGCACCGGCACCTCGGCAGAGCCCTCTTGCGGCGCACTGCCTTCGGATCCGATTCCCGGACTGGCCGCCGGGAGCGCAGGCGGCTCGATGTCGTCCATCAGACCCTCGGGCTCGCCCACCTTGGCCGCAAAGTAGGCCAGCGCCATGCTCGTCAGAAAGAACAATGTCGCCAGGACCGCCGTCGTGCGCGTCAGGAAGGACGCGGAGCCCCGCGCCCCGAAAACAGTCGCGGACGCCCCACTGCCGAACGCCGCACCGGCATCCGCACCCTTGCCATGCTGGATCAGGATGAGCCCGATCAGCGCCAGCGCGAGCAGCAGGTGGAAGACGGTCAGGAACAGCTGCATGGTAGTTTCGCGTGGATCGATGCGTGCGGTCGCGCCCGAGGGCTAATGACCAGATCTCGGGCGTCGGGCCTCAGGCGTTGTCCTCACCGGCCTGGCAGATGGCTACGAAGTCGGCCGCCTTCAGCGAGGCGCCGCCGATGAGGCCGCCATCGATGTCCGGCTGGCCGATCAGCTCCGCAGCGTTGCCGGGCTTCATGCTACCGCCGTACAGGATCCTGAGACCCTCGGCGATCTCCTTGTTCTTATTCGCGATCCGCTCCCGCAGGAAGGCGTGCACCTCCTGCGCCTGGTCCGGAGTGGCGGTGACACCAGTGCCGATGGCCCAGACCGGCTCATAGGCCACGACGCCGTGCCCATAGGCCTCGACACCGGCGAGGTTCAGCACGCCGTCGATGTGGCTCGCGACGACCTCCTCGGTCTTGCCCTGCTCGCGTTCCTCCAGTGTCTCGCCGACGCAGAGGATCGGCACCACGCCGCTGGCCATCGCCTGCGCGTACTTGCGGCCGATGATGGCGTCCGTCTCGCCGTTGAACTGCCGGCGCTCGGAGTGGCCGACGATGGCGTACCGGCAGCCGAAGTCCTTCAGCATCGCCGCCGACACCTGTCCAGTGAAGGCGCCGCCCTCCTCGCGGGAGACGTCCTGCGAGCCCCAGCCGATGGCCGTGCCCGCCAGCATCTGCTCGGCGATGAACAGGTACGGGAAGGGCGGGCAGACGGCCACGTCGACCTTCCGCATCTCGAAGACGCCGGCGATGATGCTCCGAATCAGCTCCTCGGCGTCGGCCTTGGTGCCGTTCATTTTCCAGTTGCCAGCGATCAGAGGCCGTCGCATCGAGAATCCCCCGCTGAAAAGCGATCGAATATACCCTTCGGGCAGAAACCGTGCAACAACCGCCGCGCGAACGGCTTCCACCGGCCAAGGGTATTGGCTTACACTTCGGCGGATGGCCAAGGGAAAGAGCAAGAAGCCCGCCGGCGGCGGCAACACCATCGCCCTCAACAAGAAGGCAGCGCACGAGTACCGCATCGAGCAGCGTCTGGAGTGCGGCATCGCGCTCGAGGGCTGGGAGGTCAAGGGCATGCGCGCCGGCCGCACACAACTCAAGGAGAGCTACGTCAAGATCCTAAGCGGCGAGGCCTTCCTGATCGGTGCGCACGTCTCCGCGCTGCCGTCCGCGTCCACCCATGTCACCCCCGACCCCACCCGGACCCGGAAGCTGCTCCTCAAGCGCGCCGAGCTGAACCGGCTTATCGGTCAGACCGAGCGCGCCGGCTACACCCTGGTGCCGACGGCCCTCTATTGGAAGCATGGGCGCGCCAAGCTCGAGATCGGCCTCGCCAAGGGCAAGAAGCTCCACGACAAGCGGGCGACCGAGAAAGACCGCGACTGGCAGCGCGAGAAGGAGCGCCTCTTCAAGCGATGAGACTGGCCAAGCGTTGCGACTGGCCAAGCGATGAGACCGGCCGAGCGAGCGCACGCGGAACTGGTCCCTGGCCCACGCGGAGCGCCTGCCACTCCGCGCCGGGCGGGGCCTGACAGCAACCGAGCGGGGCCGCATCGATCGGCCGGATCGATGCGACTCGATCAGCGAGCACGCCGATCCCTAACTATTCGTCGGCGGTCTGTTCGATCAGGATCGGGGGGATGACAGGGGGGTTTTGTACAGCCGCTTCGTCAAGGAGATTCTGCGGCATCACCATTGACGACGGCACTACACGACACTCGGTCTTGCCGATACCGGTCACACGCCCGGCGAACGGCTCGTCCACCGTCTTGAAGAACTTGCCGATGACGTTCTTGATGTAGACGTAGGGCCCGAACGGATCCGGCCCCGCAAGCAGGGTCGCTACGATCATGCCCGCGGACGGCGGGTTGATGCCGGCGCCTTGGAGCGTCCGGCAAAGATTCACCTCGTCAATGTCGAACTTCGACAAACCGATGGTGAAGAACGCGATCATGTTCTCGTTGCCGTCGAAGACATAGAAAAGCGGCAACAGCGGTTCCACAGCCGTCGGGTTCATGACCATCAAGGTCGTGACCTCCTGCCACCAGTCGGCCCGGTAGCCTTCCTTGCACTCGTAGAAACAGGCGAGCACGCTCGGCTCCTCGCCCTGGCTGACGACCGTCTGCGCCTGTGCCGGTGCGGCGGCCAGCATCAGGTAACCGGCCACGGCGCCGGCGGCGATCAGGGTGGACACAGTCTTCGTCATGTCGTTCTCCTCATCTCTCTGCTTGTAGAAGTGCCGGTCCTGTTGCAATGCCGGCACGTAACGGATGTCAAGCGCCATCCAAGGCCCTGCCGAAGCCCGGCGCCGATCTGACACCGGGTCCCGAGTGCCGCGCCATGTCGGGCCGGTTGCCCTGGGGGCGTGGCAGTTCGAGTCAAAAACCTATACGACCGTCCCGCGAGCAGGCTCGGCGGCGCCGCGACCTGCGCCGCGCCGGCGCACTGCCGCCAGGACAGCAAGCCCGCCCCCGAGCAGGACAAGGGTCGCCGGTACCGGGACGTACTGATGCATGTCTCCGAGCGAGACAGCGAAGCCGTCCGACTGCACGACGATGTCCTTCTCGATCCAGAGGTTCTTATACGGGTGGTAGAGGTCTGCCCAGACCGGGTTGTCGTCGATGCCGAACTGGGGATCGACCTCCGCCACCAACTCCGCGATCAGCTGATTGTCGTAGAAGATCGATTCCGTGACCTGGACAAAACCCGAGTTGAGCGGGAAGTCGGGATTGTCGGGATCTTCGGCGAAGACCACGTCCGTCAGCTCCAGGCCGGCGTCCAAGGTACCGCCGTGGACGAATAGGGAATAGGTATAGCCGAAGAGGATCCCATCGCCGTTGTCGACGTCGAGCTCGCCGTTGAACAGGTAGGAGATGCTCGGCCGGATCCCGCGGTCGGTCCCCTTTTCCTCGACGAAGACGTCGATATTGTCGAAGTCCACGACGACATCGGAGATGTCGTACTCCAATTGCCAATTGCAGGCCCTGATACCGAACCCCGAGACGCACCCCCCGTCGAACAGGTCCTGGAGACTCGCAGTCGCCGTCGTGGGTGCAAAGGCCGCTGTCGCGGCGACAATCAAGGCAGATCGGATATACATGAGCTTGAGCCTCCCGTCGTATGGTGGTTTAATCTAAGGTCACAGCGTCGCGGGAAAGCGCCAGTTCGACCGGCAGGGGCCTGTAACCCGCACATGCGCTTTGAAGCCTGACTCCTTTCGGGGCACACATGCCGGGGCAAAGATGTCCGGGCACAGATGGCATAACCCCTAGCGGGCATGACCTAACCCAATCGCGCTTGCGTTGTCCCAAAGACAAAATGCAAGATGCGCGCCAAAGAATCTCTGGAGCCGTACAAATCCTCATCAAGACAAAGAGATAGGGATCCAGATCCCTGGGGCAGCGACGCCCTTGCCGCTTGGTAGGGCAAGAACTGTAAAGATTCCTGACAGCTTCGCCTGTTTCCCGCGGACCCGGAGCGGCCTATTGTTAAGGATATTTTACAATCCCTGCCGCTGCCGGCCTGCGTGACGCGTATCGGCGGCTCCCAGTAGGCAATGGCAGCGTTCAACTGTTAAGGATACTTTACAATCCCTGCTCGCTGCAGGCTTGCTCGACGAGGGTTGAGCCGGTCGCCCAGCATCAGCATACCGGCCTGTATCCCCTGGCCGGAGCCGGCAAATTCGGGGTGGCTGAGCCCTGACAGGGCACCTTTGCCCTGCAGCACCGCAATCGGCATGTGCATGACGGCATCCGGGCTGAGCCCCGCCCTTGGGACAGCTCGGCGACCAGAGCGCTGGCCTTCGGCGGCGAGCCGTTGCATCTGTGTACCGCAATCACTGAGTGATGCCGCTGAGGCTGATGCCGTGGACGCCCAACAAGACGGACCCTTTGGCGTGCGCGTGGCTCGTACGGTAGCTCCCCCCGCCCGCAACCGGTCGCCTCAGCCGACCGGCGGATAGACCAGCCCACCGCCCGGTCCTAGCGGCCAGCCGGCCACGACCCAGACCCCGAGCAGCGCCGCCCAGAGGGGTGCGAAAACCAGGGTGTAGGGCAGCATCAGCGCCAGCAAGGTGCCGAGCCCGGCGTCGGGCCGCCAGCGGCGGATGAAGGCGAGGATGATGATCAGGTAGGGGTTGAAGGGTGTGATGCCGTTGGTCACCGAGTCGCCGACACGATAGGCGGCCTGAGTCAGCTCAGGTGCGATGCCGGCCTGCATGAACATGGGCACGAACACCGGTGCGAAGAAGGCATACTTGGCACTGGCCGAGCCGATGAGCAGGTTGCCCGCCATCACCACCACGAGGAAGGCGAGCATCAGCGACGCCGGCGGCAAGGCCAAGGCCGCGAGCCAACCGCCGCCGACCACGGCCAGCATCTCGCCGAGTCGGGATTGGCCGAAGCAAGCGATGAACTGCGCCGCGAAGAAGGCCAGCACCAGGTAGGGTCCCATCGTCCGCATGGTTTCGCCCATCATGTCCACGGCGTCTCGATCACGCTTGATGCTGCCGGCACCTATGCCATAGGCGAGGCCGGTGCCGAGGAAGACCATCAGCAGGATCGGCACCAGCGCCTCCATCCAGCGTGGGAAGCGCGCGCCATCTCCCGCCAGAGGCGCGCCCGGGATCAGCACAGCGCCAAGCAGCAGCCCGAGCAATGCGATCAGGGTCAAGCCGGCATAGCGGAGCCCCCGGTGCTCATCCTGCACCGTCTCCGGCACAGCCGAAGTCGCCTCGTCCGCACCAATCTCCGCAGCCGTCGGCCGAGGCAGCCGCGGCTCCACGAATCGCCAGGTGACCAAGGCACCCGCCGCCGTCAGCAACAGCGTGGAGACGATCATGAACCACCAGTTGGCGCTGATGGCCACATGGTAGCCGGGGTCCAGCAGCTGCGCGGCGGCCGTGGACAGACCTGCCAGCAGCGGGTCCAGCCCGGTGATGAACAGGTTTGCCGAAAAACCGCAGGTGACCCCCGCCGTCACCGCTGCGATGCCCGCAAGCGGCGAGCGCGCGGCGGCCAGGAACAGCGCTGCCGCCAGCGGCGGCAGCACCACGTAGCCCGCGTCCAGCGCCAGCGACGACAGCACGCCGACGAGTACGGTCATCGGCACCAGGAGCGGCCCCGGCGCCGCCGCCAGGAGCCGGCGCAGCAGCACCGGCAAGAGTCCCGAGCGCTCGGCGACACCGATGCCGAGCAGCCCCACCAGCACCAGCCCGAGCGGCGGGAACTCGACGAAGTTCTGCACCAAGTGGGAGAGCAGCCACCAGATACCCTCTGCGTCCAGCAAGCTGACGGGCGTGATGGACTCGGTGACCAGTTCACCGTCGCGCTCCACCCTGCGTTGCACTTCCCAGCCGAGCCAGACGGCGATTTGCGACAGCAGCATCACCACCAGCGTCCCGAGCGCGAACAGCGTGGACGGGTCCGGCAGTCGGTTACCGACCCGCTCGACGGCGTTGAGCCAAGCGCCGGTCACGATCCCTGCCCCGAATGCCTGCCGAGGATCACCTTAGGCGATTGCCGGAAACAAACAGACCGAATGGCGCAGGCTTCTCGTCCGCCTTCGCGAAGCGGCAGCGCGTGCATAGGCGTTCTATGTGCGCGTTGCCGCGACAAAGAAGGCGGGCGAGAAGACAAGCCAGGCGGTATGTTTGTTGACAGAAATCACCTTGGTACAGCTCGATCTGCTCAGATTCGAAGAAGTCCCGCATTGCCAGCGCCGTGATGCGGATGCGCTCCTCTAGCTGCGGCTAGGCCGCGAGCTGTACGGCAAGCCGGTCGTCCAGCGCGCGCGCCAGGGTCGCGCCGGTGAACCGGCCATGCCCATCTTGGCGAGCCCTGGTCCGTGGTAGTGCGATGCATTTCAGGCAGGACGCCGCGCCCGCCAATCGGCGACTGGCCCGGCCTGCTGCGGACACAATCTGCAGGCTGGCACTCCCAGGGGGCGCTGCACGGCAGGGTTGTCGCTTCCGTCTGCCGCTGGTAGAACCCTGGTATGGCCGACTTGGAAGACCCTAGCCCACAGGCCCCGACGGGGCCTCTACTGCGCGATATCGCGCAGCGCTTCCTCGGTGATGCTGCCGAGCCGCCGTCTATCGCACCCCTCGGCGATGGGCTGATCAACCTCAGCTATCGGGTGGACTCGCCGGCCGGTGCCTTCGTGCTCCAGCGCATCAATGGCGCAGTGTTCGCTGCGCCCGAGCGTATCATGGACAATCTGTCGGCGCTCGCGGCGGCCGCCGCGCTGCAGCCGGAGCTCGGTGTTCGGCTGCCGGCGCTGGCGAGGGTGGGCGATCGGACGGTCGTACAAGACGCTGGCGGCCATGTCTGGCGGCTGATGGAGTGCATCGAGCCGAGCCGAACGCTGAAGCGCTTGGAGAGCGCCGGCCAGGCGGCCGAGGTGGGCCGGGTGCTGGGGAGGTTTCACCGGCTCGGCGCAGCGATGGACCCGGATGCACTGGCGGAGACGCTGCCAGGGTTACATCACACACCGAGCTACCTGGCGGCGCTGGATGGCGCGACGGGCGATGCCCATCCAGATCAGGTGCCGCGCGGTTTGCTCGACTTCGTCGATGCGCGGCGCGAGCTGGCCGGCGTGCTCGACGATGCCCTCGCCCGCGGCCGAACGCGCCGGCGCGTGATCCACGGCGACCCGAAGCTGGACAACCTGCTGTTCGAGCCGGCCGGCGAGCGGGCACTGTGCCTGATCGATCTCGACACTGTGCAGCCGGGGCTCTTGCACCACGACATCGGCGATTGCCTGCGCTCCTGCTGCAACCGCGCCGGTGAGGCGGGCGCCGACTCGGTGCGCTTCGACCCGCAACTGTGCGAGGCGCTGCTCGGGGGTTATGCCGAGACCACCGCCGGCCTGCTGAGCCAGACGGAGATCGACCTGATCGCCACTGCCATCCGGCTGCTCCCGCTGGAGCTCGGAATCAGATTCCTGACCGACCACCTGCAGGGTGATCAGTACTTCCGGGTGCGCCACCGCGGCGAGAACCTGACCAAGGCGCGACGCCAACTGGCGCTGGTGGCCGACATCGAGCGGCAGATGGCGGCCATCGACGCTGCCGTCCGCCAAGCCTTCGCGGCAACCGCCTAAACCGGTGCTGTCGTCGTCGCTGCGCGCATTTTGCAACTGGCATGCGTCCGGCGCTCGAACGGCCAGGATTCGCGCTCCCTTTGACCCAGGTTGGGTTCGGCATATCGGCTGCGCTACTGCACAATGGGCCGAGCGCAGCGCAGCACCATCGGAGCCCCCATGCCCGAGATCAGGGTCCACTTTCGCAAGCCGGACGACTGGGCCGAGCCGGTGCTGATCCATTTCTGGGACCGGCAACCCGCCAACGGCGGCACCCAATGGCCGGGCGTGCCCATGCTGCCCAGCCCCGAGCACCCGGGCTGGTATGTCCACAGCTTTGCCGATACGACCCGGGTCTACCTCGTCTTCAACGATGGCCACGGGCGGCAGAGCGCGGACCTGGCGCGGGAGCGCGACGGCTGGTTCAGCTTCGATACCCATTGGCTGGATGCACCACCGCCGCCTGCTTCATCGGGTGCCACTGACGCGCCAGCCGATCCCCAGTCACCGCCGCCCGCGCCCGCCATCCAGGGGGACGCGCTGCGTCCCATTGCCGAGCGCACCGACTTCCGCGAGGAGACCATCTATTTTCTGCTGACCGCCCGCTTCAACGACGGCGACCCGTCCAACAACTTCTTCTGCCGCGACCGTATTCGCTTCGACGACCGGGGCAATGCAATCGACCCACACTGGCGCGGGGACTTCAAGGGCCTGATCCAGCGGCTGGATTACATCCGCGATCTGGGCTTCACGGCCATCTGGATCACACCGCCGGTGGAGAACCGCTCCGGGCTCGACTACCACGGCTACCACGCCTACGACTGGACGCGCATCGACCCGCGGCTGGAATCCCCGGACGCGACCTATCAGGACCTCATCGACGCAGCCCACGCCAAGGGCATCAAGGTCATCCAGGACGTGGTGGTGAACCATTCCTGCCAGCACGGTATCCGAGGCAAGGTCCACATCGACCACCTGCCCATCAAGTACTACGTGCCCCAAGGCTCGGAGCAAGGCCAGGTGGATCAAGGTCCCTACCAGGGCAATCTCGGCAACTACGCCTGGCCGAACCGCGACGACATCGACAACCCCGTCGCCCCGGACTGGTGGCAGGCGCGCCATAGATCCGATGCGGAGGGTACCGAGCCCTTGACCGACCCCAAGACCCACCAGAGGGTGCCGAGGTCGGGATATGACCCGGGCCGCTTCTTCGGCATCGACCCGCAAAGCCTGGACCCGGCGTGGTACCACCAGGATGGCTTCATCTGCGGCGGCGATTGGGAGAACCCGCGGCCGCTGCAGCAGCGCCACATCGCCGGCGACTGCATCGACCTCGCCACCGAGCGGGCCAACGTCAAGGACTACATCGTCGGCAGCATCAACCGCTACCTCGACATGGGCGTGGATGCGCTCCGCATCGACACGGTCAAGCACATCGACCGCGACAACCTGCTCGAGTACGTCAACGCCTGGAAGGCCCACAAGCCGGGGCTGTTCGTATTCGGCGAGAACCTGGTCAAGGGCTACGGCTGGGGCGACCTGGGGGGGGGCGACAACGGCCCAAGCCAGATCCGCCCCTGGTGGTACACCCGCTTGGGCCAAGACCCACAGGACGCGCGCTCCGGCGGCGACTCGGGCTTCCCGCAGCTGGACTTCGGGCTCTTCAGCAGCTTCCGCGACACCCTCTCCCGCGGCACCTTCGATGGCACCGGTCGCGTGCTGTCCATGGATTGGATCTACGGCGATGTGACCCAGCTGGTGACCTTTCTGCAGAACCACGACGTTGGCCCCGACAACGACTTCAAGTACAGATTCAAGGGCGAGACCTGGATGGCCGCCGCGGCCTACAACCTCATCTGGACCGCCCGCGGCATTCCCTGCCTGTACTACGGCGAGGAGATCGAGTTCATGAAGGGCGCCCCGCAGGATGTCGAGGGCGAGCGCGACACCCTTGACAGCACCGGGCGCGCCTACTTTGGCGACCACCTGACCGACGAGCGCCTCACGGAGACCCAGTCCCACCCCTTGTACCGGCACATCCAGCGGCTCAATCTCATCCGCCGCAAGGTGCCGGCGCTGCAGAAGGCGCGGATGACCCAGGTGGCCGAATGGGCCAGCGGCATGGCCTTCGTCCGTGATCTGTCCGAGCAGGGCAGCTATGCCGTCGTTGGACTCGCCATCGGCTCAGACCAGCGGGTGGACCTAGGCGGCGTGCGCCCCGGCCTGTACCGAGACGCCGTCACCGGCGGCGAGATCGCCTGCAACGGGCGCATCTCCTTCCTGGTCAAGGCCAACTGCGCCGGCATCTGGGTACTGGACGGCCCCGGCAAGATCGGCGCGGACGGCCCTTTCCTGCGCTGAGGCGATTTCTGTCAACAAACAGACCGCCTGGCTTGTCTTTTCGCCCGCCTTCTGCGTCGCGGCAGCGGGCACAGCGCTCGACTATGCGCCCGCTGCCG
>JANQFI010000330.1 GCA_028277905.1 Chromatiaceae bacterium
GTCGAGCTCTGTGCCCGCTGCCGCGACGCAGAAGGCGGGCGAAAAGACAAGCCAGGCGGTATGTTTGTTGACAGAAATCGCCTCAGACTTCAGCAAGATCCCCCTTCTCCTGCAACCAGGCACGGCGATCGGCGGCGCGCTTCTTTGCCAACAACATGTCCATCAAGGTGCCGCTGTCGTCGCCGGGCTCAACCGTGAGCTGCACCAGCCGGCGGGTATCCGGGTGAATGGTCGTCTCGCGCAGCTGTCCCGGGTTCATCTCGCCCAAGCCCTTGAAGCGCTGCACCGTGACCTTGCCCTTGAGCTTCTCGGCGGCGATGCGATCCAGGACGCCTTGCCGCTCGGCGTCATCCAACGCATAGAACACCCGCTTGCCCACGTCGATGCGATACAGCGGCGGCATGGCCACATAGACATGCCCCTGCGCTACCAGCCGCCGGAAGTGCCGGTAAAAGAGCGCGCACAGCAAGGTGGCAATGTGGGCGCCGTCGGAGTCCGCGTCCGCCAGGATGCAGATCTTCCCGAAGCGCAGCCGGCTCAGATCGTCGCTGCCCGGGTCCACGCCGATGGCAACTGCGATGTCGTGGACCTCCTGCGAGCCCAGCACCTCCGCCGGGTCCACCTCCCAAGTGTTCAGGATCTTGCCCCGCAGCGGCATGATGGCTTGGAACTCCCTGTCGCGGGCCTGCTTGGCAGAGCCGCCGGCGGAGTCGCCCTCCACCAGGAAGAGCTCGCTGCGCTCGGGGTCGGTGCTGGTGCAGTCGGCGAGCTTGCCGGGCAGCGCCGGTCCTTGGGTGACCTTCTTGCGCGTCACCTTGCGCCCCGCGCGCAGCCGCGCCTGGGCGCCGGCGATCGCGATCTCGGCGATGCGCTCGGCGTCCGCCACGTGCTCATTGAGCCACAGACTGAACGAGTCCTTGACAACCCCGGCAACGAAGGCGGCGCACTCCCGCGACGACAACCGCTCCTTGGTCTGGCCCGAAAACTGCGGCTCCGCGAGCTTCACCGAAAGGATCCAGCTGGCCCGTGCCCAAACGTCCTCCGGAGCCAGCTTGATCCCTCGCGGCAACAGGCTGCGGAAGTCGCAAAACTCCCGCACCGCCTCGGTGAGCCCGGTGCGGAGCCCATTGACATGGGTGCCGCCCTGGACCGTGGGGATCAGGTTCACGTAGCTCTCGGCGACCGGGTCGCCCTCCTCCGGCAACCAGGTGACGGCCCAAGCGGCGCCCTCGTTCTCGGACTCCATGTTGCCGACGAAGGGCGGTGACGGCACAGTCGGCAGGGCTACCAGCGCCTGCTGGAGATAATCCTTGAGTCCGTCCCGGTAGCACCAGGACTGCTCCTCGCCGCTCGCCTCGTCGCGGAAGTGCACCTCGAGCCCCGGGCACAGCACGGCCTTGGCTCGCAGCAGGTGCCTGAGCTGGCGCACCGAGAACTTGGCGCTGTCAAAGTACTTCGGGTCCGGCCAGAAGTGCAGCCGGGTACCCGTGTTGCCGCGGCCAACGCCGCCGACCTGTTCCAGCGCCCTGCGCTTCTCGCCGTTGGCGAAGGCCATGTTGTATTCCTTGCCACCGCGCTTGATCCAGACCTCCAGGTGCTTGGAGAGCGCGTTCACCACCGACACGCCGACGCCGTGCAGCCCACCGGCGAAGCGGTAGCTGCCGCCGCCGAACTTGCCGCCGGCGTGCAGCTTGGTGAGGATGACCTCGACGCCCGGCATGTGCTGCTGCGGGTGCATGTCCACTGGCATGCCGCGGCCGTTGTCGACCACCTCGCAGGAGCCGTCGGCAAACAGGGTCACGCCGATGCCTGTGGCATGGCCGGCCAGCGCCTCGTCGACGCTATTGTCTATGACCTCCTGGGCGAGGTGATTTGGGCGAGTGGTGTCGGTGTACATACCCGGGCGCTTGCGCACCGGGTCGAGGCCGCTCAGTACCTCGATGGCTGAGGCATTGTAGGTGCCCTTCATCGGCTTGGCGATACTCCTCGGCAAGGCGCTGATCCTGCGATCATCCGGGGGCAGGCCGGCACCCCGGCCAAATTGACCGCAAAGCCTCACTAAGCTACCTTAGCTCGGGTCCGCCGTACAAACCCGTCCATGAGCGAGCACGCCCCAAGCGACAAGACCGCCCCCGGCGAGCAGGCCGCCATCACCGAGCCACCCCAGTTCGAGCGCGCGCTCGTGGAGCTGGAGCGTCTGGTGGACCGACTCGAGGGCGAGGACCTGACGCTGGAGGAATCGCTCGCGGTGTTCGAGCGCGGCATCGACCTGACCCGCGCCTGCCAGCAAGCCCTGGATGCGGCGGAGCAGCGGGTGCGAATCCTCACCGTGCAGTCGGACACCGCGGAGCCGGAGCCCTTCCCTGCAGGACGCGTCCGGCCGGCAGGTGACGACTAAGGTTGGCGCCATCGCCTCCCCCTGTCTCACGCGGTCACCAGCAGGTCCAAAGAGTCCATGAGCCAAGACCGTCTCCGCCCGCTGATGGCGCAATGCCGCGAGCGCATCGAGGCCGTGCTGGCACAAGTGCTGCCGGCCGCCGATGCCGAGCCGCGGCGCCTGCACCAGGCCATGCGTTACGCCGTGCTCGGGGCCGGCAAGCGCGTGCGGCCGCTCCTCGCCTACGCAGCCGCCAATGCCGTAGGCCTGCCCTGGGACCGAGTAGACGCACCTGCCGCCGCGCTGGAGCTGATCCACGCCTACTCGCTGGTGCACGACGACCTGCCGGCCATGGACGACGACGACCTGCGCCGGGGCCGGCCAACCTGCCACAAGGCCTTCGACGAGGCCACCGCCATCCTGGCGGGCGATGCCCTGCAGACCCTGGCCTTTGCCGTGCTCGCCGAAGACGAGCAGTCGGACCCGATGACCCGCATCCGCATGGTGGCAGTGCTGGCGGAAGCTGCCGGCGCCCCCGGCATGGTGGGCGGCCAAGCCCTGGACCTGATGGCCGAGGGCCGGCAGCTCGACCTGGACGCGCTCAAGAACATCCACCGTCACAAGACCGGCGCACTGATCCGTGCCGCCGTCAAGCTGCCGGCACTGGCAACTGGGCAGCTGAGCCCGGTACGCACCGGCGCCCTAGACCACTATGCCCAGTGCGTCGGGCTCGCGTTCCAGATCCAGGACGATCTACTGGACGTAGAGGGCGACACCGCGGTCATCGGCAAGACCAGTGGTGCCGATGCCGCCCACCAAAAGGCCACCTATCCGTCGCTGCTCGGCCTCGACGAAGCTCACGCGGCGGCTCTCGATCTCGTCGACTCGGCGTTGGGCGCGCTAGCGGACTTCGACGCCGGTGCCGACCCGCTGCGCTGGATAGCCAGCTACATCATCGACCGCGACCGTTGAAACCGATGACGAGCTCGGCCCGCCCGCTGCGCCGCCAGGGGCGACACCAGAGGGCGTGGACAGCGTGGACACGTGCCCGGCGACCGGAATCCTGATCGCTATGGGAATCGACGTCCGGATCGGAGCCCCAAGCCCAGCCCGCCACTGCGCAGATTTGCCCTGCCCGGCATGATCCCGGATAATCCGAGCACCCGGCAAGTTCCGGGCTCACCGAGGAATACCTGCAGAGATTTCCGGTTTGGCTCGACGCATCCGGCGCGGAGTGACGCGCTGCTGCCCAGCCTCACTCGCCCGGGCTCGCTCCCGGACCGGTAGCAGCGGTACACGTCAAAGAGGATGCAGTTCATGGAATCCAGGCTCTCCAGGGCCAGCACCGCAGAGACCATCGCCGACGTTCAGGCGAGCGCCGACAGCCGCCGCATCGCCATCGACAAGGTAGGCATCAAGGACATCCGCCATCCGGTCAAGATCAAAGACCGCAGCGGCCACGAGCAGCACACCGTGGCGACCTTCAACATGTTCGTGTACCTGCCGCACAGGTTCAAAGGCACGCACATGTCGCGCTTTGTGGCCATCCTGAACGGCCATGAGGACGAGATCGGCGTCGGCACCTTCAAGCAGATGCTCGCCGAGATGGCCGGGCGACTGGAATCCGAGGCCGGCCACATCGAGATGCGCTTCCCCTTCTTCGTCAAGAAGCGGGCGCCGGTCAGCGGCGTGCCGAGCCTGATGGATTACGACGTGACCCTGATCGGCGAGATTCGCGACGGCAAGCCGCGGCTCTCCATCAAGGTGGTCGTGCCTGCGACCAGCCTCTGCCCCTGCTCCAAGGAGATCTCCGCCTATGGCGCCCACAACCAGCGCGCCCACATCACGGTGCGGGCCCGCACCCGCGGCTTCCTGTGGATCGAGGAGCTCATCGAGATGGTCGAGGCCGAGGCCTCCTGCGAGCTGTTCGGGCTCTTGAAGCGCCCGGACGAGAAATACGTCACCGAGCGTGCCTACGACAACCCCAAGTTCGTCGAGGACACGGTGCGCGACGTCGCCCGCCGCCTCAACGACGACCAGCGCATCAGCGCCTACGTGGTGGAGGCGGAGAATTTCGAGTCCATCCATAACCACTCGGCGTATGCGCTGATTGAGCGGGAAAAATCGAGTGACTGAACGCCTGCCCGAGTGCATCACTCCCGAGTGCATCACTCTCGGGTGCATCACTGAAGTATGAGCGACCAAGGCCTCAGCAAGCCCGACGCCCACAGGCCCCCTATTGGAGGTGGGCATTGGCACAGATGCCCAAGCGAGCACCAGGGGTTCCCGCGGGCATGCAATCCCTGCTGGCAGGGTCGGGGCCTTGCTTGATGGGCGCTCTGCTGCTCGTGTCCTCGGTGCGATCCACACATGACCGCGCCGCCACTCTGACCAGGATGGCTGAGCGCTCCCCGTATCGCGGGGACTTGCTGGCAACGCACTGGCATGGGATCAGCATCGCGGTGCAGGCGCGGCAGCTGGAAGCAAGCCTATTGGAAACCCCGTCATACATCGTTGCCGTGCATGGCCGGGCCTTCGACATCGCCGCAGGTCCCATTCGGGAGGAAGAGAAGACATCGGCCTCTATAATCGCTGAGGCTTGGACTACGCAAGGCAGGGATACCCTGACACGTCTGGACGGCGAATACGCCTTGTGCCTCCTCGACAAGCAGACGGGCACGACCTACCTGAGCGTCAGTCTCATGCTGACGAAGCCGCTGTATCACGCCAGGCACGACGATCTCCTGTGCGTCGCACCGGAGATCCGCCAATGCGCGGCTGGCGCCGGCATCGCGATGCGGTTGGATCCGGCCCAAGTCGCCATGAGCTACTGGCTCGGAGGACCGCTCCTGGAACGGCACCGCACGGAGTACCTTGGTATCGACCGCCTGCTTGCGCCGCGGATATACCGCATCTCGAACGGATCGACCGAGCCGGTAGACGCCGGCTGTTACTACGCTCCCCCTGCGGAGTTGCCGGAAAGGGTGCTCGGGGATGGCACGGCGGCGGCAAGGGACCTGATTGCGGGCCTGGAGACCGCGGTGTCGGGCCTCCCAAAGGGTACAACCGCGCTGTCGCTTAGCGCAGGGCACGACTCGGGTCTGCTTTACCACATCCTGCGCAACCGCGGCGAGCTGGATCTTGAGCCGCGGCTGTATGGTTTCACGTATCCCGACAGCACCGACGACGAGCGGCCGGCGATCGAGGCGCTGGCGCGGCAATACCAGGACAGCGTCGCGTTCGTACAGGCGACTGACGCCACCTTCGCGGAGGCTTCTCGGGCATTCCTGGGAGAGGTTGACGGAATCCCGCAAACACCGACGGTTGCTAACTCGGCGTCACTGGCGCACCGCGCGGCGGCCGACGGTATGACGCACTTCATGACGGGTATGGGCGCAGAAGCGGCCTTGGCGGTCGCACCGGGTTTCCTCCTCGACCTGCTGTATGAGCGTCGCCTGCTGTCGTTCCTCCATGATGTCCTAAGCTATAGGCCATACACCGTCCGTGGCAAGCCTTGGCATTGCCACGTCCGCTACATGCTGCGGGCACTGCTCGCACCCAAAGACTCCGTATTCGGCCGATGGCACGAGCGCCGGCGTGTCCGTGCAGCCGGCGACCGCTGGCAGCCAATGTTGGCGCAAGGCTTCGTTGCTTACATCGAGGCTCGACGAGACGCGACCTATGGCCGCGCGCAACGCTTGCTGCAATTGGACTTCCATAGCTTGCTGAGTGGCTCGGAGAGGCTGGAGCAGCACTTCGAGTGGCACGGGGTGCACTTGGTGCAACCCTACGTGTATCGTCCTGTGGTGCAGGTCGGTCTGGAGACACCCGCTCGGATACTCTCCGGCGGACGTTACGACAAGTTTCTGCAACGACAGGCGGCCAGCCTGGTCCTCGGACGCGACCCCGGCTGGCCTTGGGGCAAGACCGCTGCCGCCGCCATCAACGAGCCGATGCGCGGTGCCGACATCGAGGCGTTCGGCCCGCCAGGGCGCTGGCGCCTCGTTGAGCTGGAGATTCTCAATCGCGCTACAGCAAGCTCGATCGCCCGTGGAAAGCGCGGCTGGCTGATGCTGAGCCAGACGCTCCACTTCGAGCGGTATTTGCGACACTACGGTACTTGACGCTTACTCCGACAGTGCCGATAATTACCGGGGCTTAATGGCAACCTCCCGGTGAAATTATTCATGAATCAACCACATAGAATCCCCAGTGGCCCGATTATAACGCCCGAGAGCATGCAGCCAGACGGTCGAAGACCTTACACCAGACCGCACTTCGACATGCATCGCCTCGCGGATGTCGTACACTTCGGTGCATCCGGTAGCGGTGACGTCTTTGAGCGGCGGGAATCGCCTGGCATGTGACATCGATGGGTGCAGAGGAACCCGTCCTTGGGGTTGACCGTGTGGCTTAGGCGATTGTCGGAAACAAACAGACCGAATGGCGCAGGATTTTCGCTCGCCTTCAAGGAGCGGCAGCGGGCGCATAGTCGAGCTCTGTGCCCGCTACCGCGACGCAGAAGGCGGGCGAAAAGACAAGCCAGGCGGTATGTTTGTTGACAGAAATCGCCTCAGTGCCGGCGCCAGACGAGGGTGCGGTTGTTGACCGGCATCGCGATGTCTTCCTCAAGAACCAGACCGGCGGCGTCGGCAAAGCCATTCAGATCGTCGAGGTCACGCACGCCGGAGCTCGGGTTGCGCGCGCGCAGCGAGCGGTCGAAGTCCGCGTTGCTCGGGCTGGTGTGCTTGCCGCCATAGCTGAAGGGTCCGTACAGCGCGAATGGCGCGCCCACCGGCAGCAGGGCGCCGACGCCGTGGAACATATGCTCTACCTGCGGCAAGGACATGATGTGTGCCGTGTTGGCACTGTAGGCGGCATCGAAGGGCGCATCTGGGGTGGGCTCGGGCCAGTCGCCGTCTACGTCCAATGCCAGCGCCGGCGGCAGATTCGTTAGCGCCGCCTCGGCAAGCCAGAGGCCGATGCCCGATAGCTGGGCAGGCAGGTCGCTGCATTGCCAGATGAGCTGCGGCATCGCTCGCGCGAAGTGCACCGCGTGTTGGCCGGTGCCGGCGCCGATCTCCAGCACCTGGCGGCGGCCCGCGAACAGCGGGTGCAGCACGGCGAGGATTGGGCCCTTGTTCTCGTCGCAGGCGGGGGCATAGGGCTTGTCCATTAGGATCTCATCTAGGATCTCATCGACTCGGCAGGGTATCTGGGGCGGTGTGGTCGGGGCGGCCCGGTTGCGGCTTGATCCCGGCCGCACCGCAGTGCGGGCGAAGTTGCGGGCCGGGGGCCGATTTCAACCGCCGGCTGCGGAGACCCTCCCCGTGGTCTGCCCCGTGCTGCTGAGCGGATCGGGATTCCGCTATTATCGAGCCGCCGCGCGCCCTCGCACCGGCTGCGGCGTCCGTGCGCAGTTGCTCGCAAGCCGCCCTTGTATCCTGATCCGCCTGATGCACCCATCGCTCCTCGCTCTACCCTTTGCGGCCACCCTGGGGATGGCGGCATGCGCACAGCCGCCAGGGGGCACCCGCGATGCAGTACCGCCGCCGGGTGTCGGTGCTGCGGAGGTCCTTGAGCGGCCCGGCGCACCGGCCGATCCTGTGGTCGGTGCGGACCTAGCGGCGGCCGGCGGTCCTGGCGCGGGCAGCGGGGATTCTGGCGCGTACATCGAGGCGGACCTCCTAGGCGGTCTGCGCGAGCCGCCGGGCTTGCGCGGCGTGGAGGACCTGTTGCTGCGGCTGCCGGGGCCAAAGGGCAGGGTGTCGGACGGCACGGGTGCTACCGCCGCGGGCGTTTCGGAGCAACCCGGGGGCGATCCGGTGCTGCGCGAGCAGGTCGCCGAGCGCTGTGCGAGCCGGCCGGCCAGCATCACCGAGCGGTCGCTGCTGCGTCGCCTCGCTCTCGATCTGGACGCCGGCGGCGTCGACCCGGCACTCGCGGTGGACGCGCTGATCGCCGGGCGCTGCGGGGAGCTCGCCGATATCGTCACCGAGGTGGTGGCGCAGGGCGGTCCAGACGCCGCGATGCCCGTCATCGATCGCGCTATCGCGCTGACTGGTCGCGCCTCGGCGCTGATCGTGGAGCGTGCCGCCGCCGCGGGTCTGCTGCGCGCAGGCCGCCAGCGGGTGGCGCGACAGCCCGTGGTCTCGCCGTATTTAACGGCAACCGGCGGCAATTATGCGATGCTCTACTTCCCGCCCGGGCGAGAGCTCAACGCGGCGCCGTCGGGCATGAGCCTGGTAGAGCTGCTAGGCAACGGGGAGCCGGGCTTCGGTATCTACACATATGTTCTCGGCGTTGGTGCCGGTGGAACCGCCAATCGGGAAGGGGGCGGCGATGTGGTGCGGGTCGCCGCCTACGACGAGCTACTGCGGGTCCTCGACAGCTATGTGATGGCGGCGGCATCGGGCACCGGCGTGCCGGTTCGCGGGGCGCATGCCTTCCTGGTCCCGGTGCATGCAGACCGCGCGGGTGCGGCCTTGGTCGAGCGCACCGGCCCGGAGCTGTCTGCGGCCATGCGCCGGGCGCTGGCCGCTCACCTGCGCCGCGGTCGGCAGCCGGCACTGGCGGCGCGGGTGGGGACGGCACCCGGGCCTTTGCTGGTGTCCAGCCTGGAGCCTCGGCTGGTACCGGGCAGCCCCGATGCGGTGCGTATGATCGTGGACCTGAGCGGCATTGGACCAGAGTATATGTATAGCATCGTGGACGCATACGACCAGGAGATCCCGAGCAAGCTCGCCGGCCGTGTCGAGAGCCTCTTGGCGGTGCGCCGGCGGCTCATTGAGCTCTTCCCGGGCGACGCGGTCGCAGGCGGTGCCGAGGCGCCGGCGGGCGACTGGGTGCTCATGCTCGGCCCCCCGACCATCACGCGGGCCGGCCGCGCCGGT
Source organism: Chromatiaceae bacterium (assembly GCA_028277905.1). Lineage (GTDB taxonomy): Bacteria > Pseudomonadota > Gammaproteobacteria > Chromatiales > Chromatiaceae > Thiohalocapsa. The sequence continues at coordinate 9,271 of JANQFI010000330.1, forward strand.
GCGCGCGTCCTGACCACGGACAACCGCCGCTGAGCGGCAGGAGCATCCCATGCTCGGACCGCGCGTTGCCGGCCTGTTCAAGTTCCTGATCGGCATCCTGCTGCTGCAGGTGGCCACCGTGCTGCTGACCTATACGGCACTGAAGACCGACCTGAGCCAGACCGCCTGGCTGTTCGGCGCGCTGGGGCTGACCCTGAGCGTGCTGGTGGCGCTCTGGTTCGACTCGGTGATCGGCAGCGTCAAGGAGCAAGCCATGGCGCGGCAGCAGAAGCGCCATGCCCGCGAGCGCGAGAAGCTGCGCCTGCAGGCCGAGAAGGACAAGGCCAAGCTCTCTCGGCAACGCAAGCGCAGCTCCGGCGGCGCCGCGCTCAAGACCGGTGTGGCCGTTGGCGGCGCCGTGGGCGTAGGCGTCGCGTTGATGTTCGCACAGCTGATGACGCTGGGGCTGCTCACCATCTCCGCGGCCGGCGGCGCCGCGCTAGGCTATGGCGTGAGGTCTCGACAGGAAAAGATGATCCGCGCGCGCGAGCAGAGACAGGCCGAGAAGCTCGTCTATGCGCAGCAGGACCTGCCGGCGCTGACGGCGGATCCGACGCTGGAATCCATCCCGAAATCGACCAGAGGGCGCAAGCGCAAGCAGCCGGCGGAGTAGAGGAGGGTAGGCCGTGCGTTGGCTGCGGGTCATCGGCGACCTGCCGGGTCTTCTGCAACACCGGTGACACCGGCGGAGGTAACCATGTCCAGTCCCGATGCCTTCCCGCCCGGCAGCTTCTGCTGGGTGGATCTTGCCACCACCGACCCCGTGGCCGCCCAGGCCTTCTATTGCCCGTTGCTCGGCTGGGAGACCGACGAGCCGCCGGCGAGCGCGCCAAGGTATTGGATGCTGACCAAGGACGGCCGTCAGATCGCCGGTCTCTTCATGTTGGCTCCCGACATGGCGATGGATGACGGCGCCAACCCGCCCCGCTGGCAGAGTTACCTGGCCGTCACCAACGCCGATGCGATCGCGGCCCGCGCAGCGGAAATCGGCGGGCGGGTGCTGATGCCTCCTGCGGACGTCGAGGATGCCGGCCGGATGGCCTTCGTGCAGGATCCCGGTGGTGCGTCCATCGGGCTCTGGCAGGCCCGCGGCCACGTCGGACTCCAACGCGTCAACCGCATCGGCGCTCCCTGCTGGCATGAGCTGCACACCCGCGAAACAGACGCGTCGCTCGATTTCTACGCGGATCTCTGCGGCTGGCAGCACCGGGTCAGCGATAGCGTCCCCGGTGGCCAGTACCGGCTGTTTGCCGACGCGAGCGGCGCCAAGCGCGGCGGACTCATGCCCATCGGCGACGACTGGGAGGCCCACGGCGGTCCGGTGGTACCCAACTGGGCCCTGTACTTCTGCGTTGCGGACTGCAATGCGACTGTACAACATGCCCAGCAACTCGGCGGCGGCCTCAGGTACCCCGTCATGGAGCTCCCGCGTATTGGCTGCTTCGCTGCGCTGACGGACCCGCAGGGCGCGACCTTTTGGGTGATCGAGTTTGCGGGCAATCACGATTGAGACGCTATGGCCAGCTACGAAACCGATTTCCACCAGTGGATCGACGAGCAAGCGGCGCTGCTCAAAGCCGGTCAGCTCGACCGCCTTGACATCCCGCACCTGATCGCGGAGCTGGAAGGCATGAGCGCGCGTGAACGGCGGGAGCTGATCAATGGGTTGGCAATTCTGCTCGCACACCTGCTCAAGTGGCAGTATCGGCCGGAGCGCCGCTGCACCAGCTGGCGTCTGACCATCAACGAGCAGCGTCGGCAGCTCGCCTTACTGCTGGAGGATAGCCCGAGCCTGGGGCACCGGTTGCCGGAGCTCGTCGCCCGCGCCTACCGTAACGGCACTCGGGCCGCTCTAGAGGAGACGGGCTTTCTTAAGTCGCCGTTCCCCGAGAACTGCGCGTACGGCATCGAGCAGATCATGGACGAGGCGTATTGGCCGGTTGAGTAGCGCCGATTAAGGCGATTTCTGTCAACAAGCATACCGCCTGGCTTATCTTCTCGCCCGCCTTCTTCGTCGCGGCAACGCGCACAGAGAACGACTATGCACGCGCTGCCGCTTCGCGAAAGCGGACGAGAATCCTGCGTCATTCGGTCTGTTTGTTTCCGGCAATCGCCTAAGTCAATCTGCAAACAGCGAGCCGGCAAGCCAATTGCAGTCCCAATGTCGTCGACTTCGCTTGCGAAGGAAGTATTCTGATTCTGGGCGTCGGAGGTACGCCTTGGGTGACGCGAATGCTGGACTGCCAAGGCGATTTCTGTCGATTGTCATACCATGCTGTTGGTGAAGCTGGCTTTCTCCGCATCCAAGGTGCTGCCGGCGAAACGCTGCTTGTGCAGACTGTCACAGCGACAGGGTATCGGCTGTACGCGGGGGCGAAGTAACCGTTCAGACCCCCTCAGCGATTTACGGCAAATCCGGTTTGGCGTATACCCAATCGGGCTGGTGTAGGCCCGCTCCTGCGTCTTTCTCGGCACCTCGGGTGGCGCGTCCATGCCGACGCGGTAGGCGTCATAGGCCGACGAGCGCGGGGTCGGGATCTCGATGACACGGGCGTAGTAGCAGGCGCGCTGGACCGGATCGAAGCTGGGATCGGTCCAGATCGCGGCCGGCTCCGGCGAGCCGATGGTGTTGGTGAAGGTCGCTTTCTCGACATCGGCAGTATCACCGATGGGCGGCAGCTTGCCGTCAGCGCCAGGCCGGCAGTCGCGGCAATCGGCTCGCGCGGTGCCCGCCGCGGCGGTGCTCACAGGCCAGGCGTCTGGGCCGCTGCTGCCCTTGCGTCGGCGCCCATCCTGCCCGTCGCAGCGGCGGCGGGCGGCGCCGGGGCACCGCGCTCGATCTCGACGGTCCAGCGCTCGCGCAGGGCCTGATAGAAAAGCTCCTCGGCCTCGCGCCGGCGGGCATGCTGCCATGCACGCGCGACCTGGTCGCGGATCTCCGCCAGCGGCGGCACCCCACCCGGGGCCACGCGGCTGATCCGCACCAGGTGCAGGCCGAAGCCAGAGCGCACCGGGCCCCGCCAGGCGTCTGGCTCCAGATCCACCACCGCGCTGGCAAAGCGGGGGCCTTAGGCGATCTCTGTCAACAAACATACCGCCTGGCTTGTCTTTTCGCCCGCCTTCCGCGTCGCGGCAGCGGGCACAGAGCTCGACTATGCGCCCGCTGCCGCTCCTTGAAGGCGAGCGA
>JANQFI010000352.1 GCA_028277905.1 Chromatiaceae bacterium
CCGCACGGCCAGATCGCGCACGCAGAAGTCGTGCTCCGTCCCCTGGATCCAGTGGTCGCCCTCCTGCGGGTCGAGGAAGGCGTCGGGCGGCAGCGGCTCGTCGCGGTAGCCCATCGAGCCGTCCGGGTGCCGGACCGGCACCTCGCGCCAGCCACGAGACCAGGCATCATCACCGATGGGGACCGCATTGGGCTGCATGGCACTGGCTCCGAGCTCCGACGGACTTGACCCAAGCTCGGAGTATAGCAACCGGGCTCCCTTCACCCCGACGCTTGGTCTCTCAGGCGTACGCAGTCAATGATGATGAATCAGGGAGATCTTGCCGCGGCATGCGCCTGCCCCATGCCCATCTCGTGCTCATCGCTGCGCCAGTCGCATCATTGGCGGCCCTCCTGCTCTGGCTGCTCGGCAGCCGCGCCCCGGCTCAGGCGCGAGTGGCGGTGGCGGCTTCTAGCTCGCCCTGCGTCTGCCGTGAGGCTACCAAGACGTACATGCCGGGGACGATGAAGAGCGTGAACAGGGTGCCTAGCCCCAAGCCCGTGGCGATGACCAGGCCGATGTGGAAGCGGCTGACGGCGCCGGGGCCGCTGGCGGTGAGCAGCGGGACCATGGCGACGAGCATCGAGACCGTAGTCATCAGGATGGGCCGCAGGCGGATCATCGACGCCTTGATCACGGCGCCGCGCTTGTCGAGTCCTTCGCGCTCGCGGAGCTGGTTGGCGAACTCAACGATGAGGATGCCGTTCTTGGCGATGAGGCCGATCAGCGTGATGAGGCCGACCTGGGTGTAGATGTTGACGCTGGCAAAGCCCAAGAACAGAAAGGCCATGGCCCCGGCGATGCTGAGCGGGACGGACATCAGGATCACGAAGGGGTCACGCCAGCTCTCGAACTGGGCGGCGAGGACCAGGTAGATGACCAGGATCGACAGGACAAAGGTCACCTCCAGCGCGGCACCTTCCTGCTGGAATTGGCGCGACTCGCCCTTGTAGTCGATGCGGACGTTGCGCGGGGCAATCTGGCGCGCCGTGGTCTCGAGGTGATCGAGCGCCTCGCCGAGGGAGACCAGCGCGACACCGGATAGGGTGACGGCGTTGAGCTGCTGGAACTGCTCCCGCTTGGACGGGACCACCTCCTGGCGAATGTCCACGAGCGTTGCCAGCGGCACCAGCTCACCGGACGCCGTCTCGATCTGGTAATCCTGGATGCGGTCCAGGTCGTTGCGGGCGGCATCGGTCACCTGTGGGATCACCTGATAGCTGCGCCCGGCCAGGCTGAACCAGTTCACGTAGTCCTGGTTCAGCATCGCCGCCAGCGACCGCCCCAGCTGCTGCATGCTGATGCCGAGGTCGCCGGCCAGCTCCCGGTCCACGTCGATGACGGTGCGCGGGCGGGTCAGATCGATGTCCTTGCTCAGGAACATGAACTTGCCGCTCTGCATCGCCTGGCCCATCAGTTGGTCCGCGAGGCCGATCAGCTCTTCCACGGGGGCATCGGAGAGCAACACGAGCTCCACCGGCAGGCCGTCGCCGGGCGAGGGCAGGCTGGGCCGCGGGAAGAGTACGATGTCGAAGCCGGCGATGCCGCTGACCAGGCCCTGTAGCTGCGGCATCACGTCCATCTGCGAGCGCTCGCGCTCGGAGGGCTGCGGCATCTTGAAGCCGCCGAAGGTGCTGCTGGTGTCTCCCGGTAGGCCCGCGATGATGAAGCTCTCATCGTATTCCGGCACCTGCTCGAAGGCGTGCTGCATCTGCGTCACATAGCGCTCGTTGTAGTCCACGGTGGCGGTCTGCGGCGCGGTGGCCAGGAAGAACAGGATGCTCTGGTCCTCGGTCGGCGCGAGCTCCTTCTCCGAGAAGCTATACATGGCCCAGATGCTGGCGACGACCACCAGCCCAACGAGCACCGTCCCACTCGAGTACTGGATCCACCAGCGGAGTCCGCGGCCATAGAGACGCGCCAGACCCTCGAAGAAGTGCTCGACATTCCGCTCGAAGTGCCCCTGCTGGCCCGCCGGGCGCAGCACCCGCGCGGAAATCATCGGCGAGAGGGTGAGCGCCACGATGCCGGAGATGAGCACCGCGGCCGCCAAGGTGAACGCGAACTCGACGAACAGCGAGCCCACCAGGCCACCCATGAAGCCGATGGGCGCGTAAACCGCGACCAGGGTCGTGGTCATCGCGACGATGGGCAGCGCCAGCTCGCGGGCGGCGTCGAGGGCCGCCTCGAACCGCGGCTTGCCCATCTCGATGTGCCGGTGCACATTCTCGACGACGACGATGGCATCGTCTACGACGAGACCGATGGCGAGCACCAGCGCCAGCAGGGTCAGCAGATTGATGGAAAAGCCCATCAGCAGCATCAGGAAGGCGGCGCCGACGATGGCGAGCGGCACCGTCACCGAGGGTACGATAGCGGCGCGCACGGAGCCGAGCGATAGGAAGATCACGAACAGCACGATCAGCACCGCCTCGGCGAGGGTCTCGAAGACCTCGCGGATGGACTCCTCGACGAACTCGCTGGCGTCGTAGGGGATATGGGCCTCGAGGCCTTCCGGAAACTGGTTCCTGAGCTCCGGCATCAGGTCATGCACGCGGTCGGCCACGGTGAGCGGATTCGCGCCCGGCGTCGGCTCGATGCCGATGAAGATGGCCGGGATGCCCTTGTACAGCGTTGCAGAACTGTAGTCCTGAGCGCCGAGCTCCACGTCGGCGATGTCGCGCAGGCGCACCAGGGCACTGGCGTCGGAGCGGATCACGAGATCGCGGAAGTCCTCGACGTCGCTGACGTCGGTGTTGGTGGCCAGGTCCACCTGCACCATGTCGCCGCGCAGGCTGCCGACGCCGGCGAGGTAGTTGTTGGCGGCCAGCACGCGGGCCACCTCCTCGCCCGTGACGCCGAGGGCCGCCATGCGGTCCGGATCCAGCCAGACACGCATCGCATAGGTCTGGTTGCCGAAGATCTCGGCCTTGGCAACACCTTCCAGGGCTTGCAACTGCGGCTGTACCACGCGCAAGAGGAAGTCCGTGATCTGCGGCAGGCTCAGCTCCTCGCTGTAGAAGGCGAGGTACATCAACGCGGTGGCATCGCCGGTGGTAGAGGTGATGACGGGGTTTTGCGCCGCTTCCGGCAGCACATTGAGGCGACTTGCCACCTTGGCCTGGATCTCGGCGATAGCGGCATTGGGGTCGTAGTTGAGGCGCAGGGTTGCCTCGATGCTGGACGACCCTTGGGTGCTGGTGGCCGTCAGGTAGTCGATGCCATCCGCTTCGGCGATTGCCTGCTGCAATGGTGTCGTGATGAAGCCCTGCACCAGGTCGCTGCCCGCGCCAGGATAGCTGGTGGTGATGGTCACCACCGTGTTCTTGGTTTCCGGGTACTGGCGGACCTCCAGCTCTAGGAAGGACCTGAGTCCTAGGATGAAGATCAGGAGGCTGATGACGCTCGCCAGCACCGGCCGGCGGACGAAGATGTCCGTGACGCTCATGAGCCGTCGCCGCCGGCGGGCTGATCCAGGTCCTGTGCGGTCTGCGGTGCGGGCTCGGGCATAGGTCCGTTCTCTGTCAGCTCACCTGGGGTCGGGCCTGCGTCCTGCACGATCTGTACGCCGGCCCCGTTGCGCAGCTTCTGGTGGCCGGCGAGCACGACCCGGTCGCCCGCTGCGAGCCCGGCGGCCACCTCTACCAGGTCGCCAAGCACGTCACCCGTGGTGATCTGCTTGCGGCTCACGACCAGCTGGGGCCGCTGCTCGGCGTCTGGCCGCTGGTCGCCCGCCGCAGGCGCCTCCTGGATCAGGAACACCGAGTCGCCGTAGGTGTTGAAGGATACCGCCCGCCTCGGCAGCGTTAGGACCCGCTCGCGCACCGGCAGCAGCGTCCCCACCTTGGCGAACATGCCGGGCCGCAGCCGGTCGCCCGAGTTTCGCAACTGTGCGCGCACCTGCACATTGCGGGTGCCCTGGTCCACGGCGGGGCTGATCGCCTGGATGCGCCCCGTGAATACCTGCCCTGGGTAGGCCGCCACCCGCACCTCCACCGGCTGACCTGCGCGCAGCTTCGAGAGGTTGCGCTCCGGCAACCGGTAGTCCACGAACACGGGGTCCAGCGCCTCCAGCGCGACGATCGCGGAGCCTTCCGGCAGGTACTGGCCGAGGTTGACTTGGCGAATGCCGAGCACGCCGTCGAAGGGCGCGCGGATGGTCTTCTTCTCGATCAGCGCCTGTTTGGCCGCCACGGCCGCGCGCGCCTGGCTGAGCTGGGCGCTGATCTCATCGTAATCGCCCTGGGAGACGGCGCGGTCGCGCAGCAGCTTGGTGTTGCGCTCCAACTTGATCTGGGCCAGCTCCAGGGTTGCCTGCAGGCCGGCGAGGTCCGCCACGTCCACGGTGGTGTCGAGCTGCAGCAGTGGCTGCCTCGCAATCACCTGGTCGCCGGACTCGAAGCGGATGGCGTCCACCTGGCCTGGGACTTCGTTGTTGACCATCACGCCCTGCACCGCGCGCACGCTACCGATGGCGTCCAGCCGCGGCTGCCAGCTGTCGCTGCCGACGCGCACCTCCGACACCGCCACGGGGGGCACAGGCTGCGAGAATGCGGCCATCTCGGCAGCGACCTGCCTGTACTTCAGGTAGGCGAGGCCGCCCACCAAGGCGGCGAGCATCGATAAGACCAACAATAGGCGGAGGAGCATGGGTGTCCCTGAGCTTGGGGTGGGGCGGGCGTCCCGCGGCGTTGCGTCAGCATGGGCATGCTTGCGCGACTACCGGGATTCAAACGTCTGTTTTCAATACTGGTCGCCAGTATAGCGACAAGCGTGCGGCGGTGTGGGCATGTCGGCCGTCTGCCGCCGCTTGACTGGTCGCCGACCAAGCAAGGGGCCGCTGCGCCGATGCGAGCGTATCCATAGATTCAATAAGGAAACGAAATAACTATGGCATCTCGGCGTTCTTAAGGTGACGGGCGGTGTGTCGCCGCCCGCAACCTCCGACCTCAGAGGAGATCTCGCCATGTCCGATTCCCAGTCCCGCCTCCATACCGCCGTCGCCGGCATCCTCGCCGCCGGCGCACTGCTCGGCGCCGGCCAAGCCGTCGCCGTGCCGGACGCGCCCACAGCCTGGGAGAAGTGTGCCGGTATCGCCAAGGCCGGCATGAACGACTGCGGCTCGCTTGACAAGTCCCACAGCTGTGCGGGCCAAGCCGCAACCGACAACGACTCGAACGAATGGGTGTATGTGCCGGAGGGTACCTGCACCAAGATCGTCGGCGGCACGGTCGCCGCCACCAAGCCTGCCGAATAGGGCGTCTGTATGACGACGCACGCCGGTGCCGGCGGCGTCGGCGTCGGTCCCGCGGGCCTCCCGTCCTTCGGGGTGCCTGCCGGGGCCGGCATCGGGCTCCGCCACTGCCATATCGACCAAGTCCTCAGCGAGCAACCGCCGGTGCCCTGGCTGGAGTTGCTCGCCGACAATCACTTCGCCGACGGTGGCCTTGCGGTTGCACAGGTGCGGGCGCTCTCGGAGCGTTTCCCGCTGACGCTGCACTCTGTGGGGATGAACCTCGCCGGGATCGACCCCCTGGACCCGGCCTACCTGGCGCGCGTCGCGACTCTGCAGCGGCAGAGCACTGCCGCCTGGGTGTCCGATCACCTCTGCTTCACCGCGGTCGATGGTCATCACTACCACGAGTTACTCCCGTTTCCGTACACGGAAGAGACGCTGCGCCATGTGGCGGCTCGGGTGCAGGTGGTACAGGAGCGGCTAGGCCAAGCGCTGGTCATCGAGAATGTGTCGAGCTACCTGCGCTTCGGCGAGTCCGCGCTCACCGAGGCCGAATTCCTCGCCGAGCTCAGCGATCGCACCGATTGCGGGTTGCTACTGGACGTGAACAACCTCTACGTCAACCAAGTCAACCATGGTGTCAACCACCCTGGTGTCAACCATGGTGTCAACCATGGTGTCAACCATGGTGTGAACCATGGAGAGGACGCCGGGGCCGCGCTCTCCGTGCTGCCCCTGGCGCGGGTGCGGGAGATCCACCTCGGCGGCCACGCGCCGCGCGACGGCTGGCTGCTGGACGCCCACGACCGACCCGTCGCGGAGCCTGTCTGGACGCTGTATGCCCAAGTGCTGGGACGGCTCCGGGACGCTGGCGTCGGCCCGGTGCCGACGCTGATCGAGTGGGACAACGATCTGCCGCCGCTGGCAGGATTGCTCGCCGAGGCGGCACGCGCCGCCGCCATTGCCGAGGCGGAGCGCGGTGAGGCGATGCCCGCGGAGGTGGCATGAGCACCGCCCTGACGCGGGCCGGCGACTCTGGCGAGCGCCCTAGGGCCTCCGGACAGCAGTCGTCGCGGCTCGCGGCAGTGCAGCGGCTCCTGTCCGCAGGTCTCGACGGGCGCTTGGCCCCCGTGCAGGCAGCGGCCCTGCACGAGCTGTTGGCCCCAAGCCGGGTCGGGCAGGCCGCCGCGGCGCTCGGCGTCTACCGGGACAGCTCCCGCCGGGCGCGGGAGCGGGCCTTGGAGCTGGTCTATCCGGTCTGTCGGCAGGTGCTCGGAGCGCGCTGCTTCGAGGCGGTCGCGGCGAGCCTCGTGCGCAGGGTGCCGTCCCGCTCGCCGGACCTGACGGACCTTGCCGGTGCGCTGCCGACGCATCTGGCCCGACGCCCTGCGGCGCTCGGGCCGGCGCTCGGGCCGCAAGGGGAGCTGGGCTACCTACCGGACTTGGCGCGGCTAGAGCTCGCCTTTCACCGCGCGCTATTCGCCGCCGACGACCTGCCCTGGGATCAGGCCGGCTTTGCCGCGGCCGTGGCGGCCGACGGGGCCGGGCGGGTGCGGCTGCGCTTGGGCGCCGCGGTGTCGCTGCTCGGGTCTCCCTGGCCGATCCACGAGATCTGGCGGCGCCACCGCGACCGTGGGGCGACCGACGCCGTGCCCGCCGGCAGTGGCGACCGTCTGGTCGTCTGCCGTAGCGGCTATCGGCCGCGGGTGCGGCGGGTGAGCGAGCCGGTGCTCGCGCTGCTCGACGGCGTTCGAGCAGGGATGACCATCGGGGAGCTGTCCACTGCGGGCCATGCGGTGGAGTGCCTGGGCGGGCTGATCGCCGACGGCGTTATCGTCGGCTGGGGGATGGGAGCCGGCAAGCCTGGAGGTTCTGGCCTTGGGTACGACGACGGACGAGCCGCCATACCGCGGCCCGCCCCTCCGCCGGCTCGTCGCTGAGCACCCTGAGCAGCCCATCCTGCACTAGTGGGTCGGCTGCGTCGGCCGGCTGGCATGGGGCCGGGCCGCCTTCGGCGTCGGCGCCGGCTTCTACTCCCGGCTCTAGCGCCTTGGCCTCGAGCAGCTCGATGGGCCGCTCGGCCCTTAGGCGATTTCTGTCAACAAACATACCGCCTGTCTTGTCTTCTCGCCCGCCTGCTTTGTCGCGGCAACGCGCACATGGAACGACTATGCACGCGCTGCCGCTTCGCGAAGGCGGACGAGAATCCTGCGCCAT
>JANQFI010000354.1 GCA_028277905.1 Chromatiaceae bacterium
ATGCATTTCGGTCCTCGGTTACGACAACGACAACGACAACGACAACGACAACGATTGTATACGTTGTGTAACTTATTCTTGATTCGTTCCCTAAGGCGATTGCCGGACACAAACAGACCGAATGGCGCAGGATTTTCGCTCGCCTTCAAGGAGCGGCAGCGGGCGCATATCGAGCTCTGTGCCCGCTGCCGCGACGCAGAAGGCGGGCGAAAAGGCAAGCCAGGCGGTCTGTTTGTTGACAGAAATCGCCTCAGTCCCTGCCTTTGCCGGCCGCGGCTACCGCCAGGGCGCCAGCCTCGACGCCGTCACGATCCAGGGACAGGACCACCCGCTCGCCGGCTTCGAGGCCGGCCGTCACCTCGGTGTGCTCCCAGTTGGCAAGGCCCGTCTCGATGTCGCGGGACGCGAGCGCGCCGTCCGGTGCCAGCACCAGCACCTTGCTCGCGACGTCCTCGTAGCCTGGCCGGATGGCGGCCGTCGGGATGGACAGGGTGTCCTCGGCCGCGGCTGTCACGATCTCCACGTCGGCGCTGTAGCCGGCCAACAGCGGCGGGTCGCTCGGCGGATCGGCGATGACGACCTCGACCTCGACGGTGCGGGCCTGCTTCTCCTGGTCCAGCACATAGGGGGCAATGCGGCGTACGACGCCGGCGAACTCCCGCCCGGGATAGGCGTCCAGGGTCACGCGCGCGGCAAAGTCCAGGCGCACGCGGGCGGCGTCCACCTCGTCGATGGGGGCGGAGATGTAGAAACAGCTGTCGTCGATCAGATCCACCGCCGGCGGCGTCGGAATGCCGGGGGGCGACGGCGTGACATACTCGTTCAGCTCGCCAGACACCTCGGCGATCACGCCGGCGAAGGGAGCGGTGAGCCTGGTGCGCTCCAGCTCTGCTTCGGCGACGCCTACCCGGGCGGCGGCGACCCGCGCTGTGGCCTGCGCGGCCTCGCAGTCCGCGCGGCCGGCGGCGGCCGCGGTCTGGGCACGGTCCACGGCCTCCTCCGAGGCCATGCGCCGCTGCTGGAGCTTCTCCTGCCGCGCCGCCTCGCGTGACGCCTGCTCGGCGTTGAGGCAGGCGGCGCGGGCACGGGCGGCGCTGGCCTCGGCCTCACGCTCGGCCAGCTCCAGTTGGGCGACGAGGTCGCAGTTCCAGAGCGCCAGCAGCAGCTGGCCCGCCTCGACGCGGTCGCCCTCGCGCACATCCAGTTGCGCCATCTGGCCGCCGATGCCCGGGGCGAGCCGGGCCCGCCGGCAGGCCTTGACGGTGCCGGCGCGGGTATTGGCAACCATCTCCTCCACGCGGCCAGGCGCCACCTCGGCCACCCGAACCGCCACCGGCTGCGGGCGCGTGGCGTACCACCAGGCGGCGCCGCCGCCGGCGGCGAGAAGCAGGATCAGGACTGGGCCGACGGGGATGCGCATCGGATTCGCAAGGACATCACAGGCCCAGGTACCTGGTCGCCAGCAGCCGTATGGCGTCGCGGTTGGTCCAGGAGCCGGTCAAGCGGGCCGCCCGCTCCGGCGGCAACCAGCGGTAGCCGCAGTGCTCGTCGGGCGCAAGGCGGATGGTGCGCCGCGCCGGCAGCGGCAGCGCGAACCAGCGCTCGCGGTTGAAGCAGACACCCTTGCTGTAACGCTTGCGCCAGGCGCGCTTGATGGGGAAGAGCCGGCTCTGGTGCAGATCCATCAGGTCCGCACCGCCGCTGAGGCCCGTCTCCTCGCGCAGCTCGCGCAGCGCTGCAGCTCGCGGCGTCTCGCCCGGGCGCAGGCTGCCGGTGACCGACTGCCAGAAGTGCGGTGGATGCACGCGGTCCAGCAGCAGGAACTCGCCGGCGCGGGTGAAGACCACGACGAGGACGGAGATGGGGCGCTTGGGCAACGGCGTGGCAAACACCGCGCTTGCCTTGGCTTCGGATGCCATTCCAGAGGTTCGGACGCGCTCCCCGGCTGAATCAGCGCCCGCCCAGACGGCCGATCCGATCGGGGAGCGCTTCGAGGTCAGTCTCCGCTTGCGGATGACAGATCATCCACGCGTCGGCCGGATGGAGACGCCGACTCCTGTCGGGCACGCAGAGCCAGGCATCCGACCCGATGGGACAGTAGCAGTCGGCAGCATGAATTGGGTGCAAGCGTGCCAGCCCCTAGCCAGGTATTCTCAGGCGCGCAGCCTGATCCGCAACGCCAGCTCGTGCAGCTGCGCCTCGTCCACCGCGGAGGGCGCATCTGTCAGCAGGCAGGACGCGGTCTGGGTCTTTGGGAAGGCCATGACGTCGCGGATGGACTGGCTGCCGGTCATCAGCATCACCAGGCGGTCCAAGCCGAACGCGATGCCGCCGTGCGGCGGGCAGCCATACTTCAGCGCCTTGAGCAGGAAGCCGAAGCGGGCCTCGGCCTCCTCCTCGGTAATCTCCAACAGCCGAAACACCCGCCGCTGCACCTCCTCGCGGTGGATACGGATCGAGCCGCCGCCCACCTCGGTGCCGTTCAGCACCAGGTCATAGGCGCGTGACTCGACGCCGCCAGGGTCGGATTCCAGGCGTTCCAGCTGGGCGTCCTTGGGTGCGGTGAAGGGATGATGTAGGGCCACCCAGCGGCCGGTGTGCGGTTCTTGCTCGAACATCGGGAAGTCCACCACCCAGAGCGGGTGCCAGTCGCCCGAGGCCTGCCCGCGATCGTGGCCGAGCCGGGTGCGCAGCGCGCCCATGGACTCGTTGACGACATTGGCCTTGTCGGCGCCAAAGAAGACGAGATCGCCGTTCTGCACATCGGTGCGCGCCATGATCCCGGTGACGGCAGGGTCGGGCAGGAACTTGAGGATCGGCGACTGCAGCCCCTCACGGCCCTGCCCGGACCAGTCGTTGACCTTGATGTAGGCCAGACCCTTCGCCCCGTAGATGCCGACGAACTTGGTGTAGTCGTCGATCTCCTTGCGTGTCAGCTCAGCGCCGCCGGGCAGGCGCAAAGCCACGACCCGGCTCCCCGGGTCGGCAGCCGGACCGGCGAAGACCCTGAGCTCGACGTCGGTCATCAGGTCCGCAACGTCGGTCAGCTCCAGCGGCACGCGCAGATCCGGCCGGTCGGAGCCGAAGCGGCGCAGGGCCTCGGCGTAGGTCATGCGCGGGAAGGGGTCCGGCAGGTCGACGTCCAGCACCCGCTTGTAGAGGTCCCGGATCATCCGCTCCATCAGGCCCCTGAGCTCGGCCTCGTCCAGGAAGGAGGTCTCGATGTCGAGCTGGGTGAACTCGGGCTGACGGTCGGCACGCAGGTCCTCGTCGCGGAAGCAGCGCGCGATCTGGTAGTAGCGGTCGAAGCCCGACATCATCAACAGCTGCTTGAACAGCTGCGGCGACTGCGGCAGCGCGTAGAACTCCCCGGGGTGCACCCGGCTCGGCACCAGGTAATCGCGGGCGCCCTCCGGCGTAGACCTCGTGAGGATGGGAGTCTCGATGTCCAGGAAGCCCTCGGCATCCAGGAAGGCGCGCAGCGTCGCCGTGATGCGCGAGCGGATGCGCAGGCGCGCCTGCATCTCCGGGCGGCGCAGATCGATATATCGATACCGTAGCCGCACCTCTTCCGAGGTATCGCTGTGGTAGTCCTCCAGCGGGAAGGGCGGCGTCTCGGCGCGGTTGAGGACCCGAAGATCCCAGGCCAGCACTTCGACCTCGCCGGTCGCCATGCTCGAATTCTCGGTGCCCTCGGGGCGGCGGCGCACCCGGCCCTCGACGGCGAGCACGTACTCGCTGCGCACCTGCTCGGCGAGCGCAAAGACGTCCGGGCGGTCCGGGTCGAGCACCACCTGCACCAGGCCGCCGCGGTCGCGCAGGTCGACGAATATGACGCCGCCATGGTCGCGCCGGCGGTGCACCCAGCCGGTGAGCCGAACCGTCTCGCCGATGAGCTCGGCGTGGAGGTCGCCGCAATAGTGGCTACGCATGGTGACCGAATCCCCTGTGTCGTCGGCGCCTGCCACGCCGATGAGGTGAAAACGCATCGGGCGGACTCGACGGGTGGCTCAGGGCCACCAAGAACTGAGGCACCATAGCGCCGTCCCCCAAGCCCGTGCAAGCGCTCAGCCCGCGGCGGCGGCCTTGGGCTTGGCGGGCTTGGCCTCGGAGGCCGGCTTGGCCGCAGGCTGCTTGTTTGCACCTGCCTTGGCCTGACCCGCGTCCTGAGACTTGTCGCCGGACTTGTCCGCATCAGCGGCCTTCTCCTTGGGCTTAGCGTCCTCCTTGGGCTTGTCGTCCGCCTGGTGCAGGTTCTTCTTGCCGTCCCGCTTGAAGTCGGTCTCGTACCAGCCGCTGCCCTTGAGGCGGAAGGCCGCGGCGGTGAGCTGCTTCTTGAGTGCGGCCACACCGCAGGCGGGACAGTCGGTCAGCGGCGCGTCGCTGATCTTCTGCAAGGCGTCCAGCTCGTGACCACAGGCCTCGCAGCGATAAGCGTAGATGGGCATGCTGAGATCCTCAAAGGGGCCTATTCGATGCACCCACCCATGGTAGGGTTCGCGGCGAGCGAGTCAACATCCCAACCACGACAGAGGCGACCATGAGCCTGAAACTGACCTCTCCGGCCTTCACCGAAGGCGGACGGATTCCGCGCGAGCACAGCTGCGAGGGCGCCGACACCTCGCCCCGGCTCGACTGGCAGGGCGTCCCGGCGGGCGCCAAGAGCCTTGCCCTGATCGTCGACGACCCGGATGCGCCGGACCCCGCCGCGCCGCGCA
This sequence comes from Chromatiaceae bacterium, assembly GCA_028277905.1. Taxonomy (GTDB): domain Bacteria; phylum Pseudomonadota; class Gammaproteobacteria; order Chromatiales; family Chromatiaceae; genus Thiohalocapsa. The sequence goes on from JANQFI010000354.1 coordinate 4,719, forward strand.
TGACCTATGTGCACTGGGTGCTCTACAACCTGCCGGCGGCGGATGGCGGCCTGCCGGCGGCCGTTCGGGGCGACCAGCTCCCGCCCGGCGCCCGGTCAGGCCTCAACGATTGGGGTCGCCCCGGTTACGGCGGCCCCTGCCCACCCATCGGCCGGCACCGCTACTTCCACAAGCTCTATGCGCTGGACAGGGTGCTGAGCGGGCTGGATCGGCCGTCCAAGGCGCAGCTGGAGGCGGCCATGGCGGGTCATGTGCTGGCCGAGGCTGCGCTGATGGGCACCTACCAGAAGGGCGACTGAGCACAGCGACGCCGCTACGTCCATGACCAAGGAGCGCAGTGTCCTGGTGACCGGCTGTTCCAGCGGGATCGGCCATGCGTGCGCGCACGGCCTGGGGACGCGCGGCTGGCGGGTCATCGCCTCGGCGCGCAAGCCGGAGGACGTAGAGCGGCTTGAGGCCCAGGGGCTCAGGGCGGTGCAGCTCGACCTGGACGAGCCGGCGAGCATCGCGGCGGGCCTCGACGCCACGCTGGCGCACACCGGCGGGCGCCTGGACGCGCTCTTCAACAACGGCGCCTACGGCCAGCCTGGCGCGGTGGAAGACCTGACGCGCGAGGTGCTACGCGCCCAGTTCGAGACCAACCTGTTCGGCTGGCACGACCTGACTCGGCGCCTGATCCCGATCATGCGCGAGCAGGGACACGGACGCATCGTCCAGAACAGCTCCCTGCTGGGCCTCGTCGCCCTGCCCTATCGCGGCGCCTACGTGGCGAGCAAGTTCGCGCTCGAGGGACTCACCGACGCGCTGCGCCTGGAGCTCGCCGGCAGCGGCATCGCCGTGGCGCTGATCGAGCCGGGGCCCATTCTGAGCCGCTTCCGCGACAACGCCTACGCCGTCTACCGACGCAGCATCGACGCCGAGCACAGCATCCACCGCGTGACCTACGAGGGCATGGTGTCACGGCTCAGCATCGAGGGTCCGGCGCAGCCCTTCACGCTGCCGCCGCAGGCCGTGCTGAAGAAGCTGGTCCACGCCTTGGAGAGCCCGCGGCCCCGACCGCGCTACTACGTGACCTTGCCGACCCACCTGTTGGCCTGGCTGCGCCGTGGGCTCGGCACGCGCGCCCTGGACCTGGTGCTGAAGCAGATCGCTCGCGGCGGTCGAGGTTGACGCCAATTTCCTTAGGCGATTGCGTTGATTGCATCTCCCCGATTCTTGCATCAGATCGGGACTGGCGCCGGCAGCTCCACCGGGTGCGCCTCGCTCTGGGCGAAGTAGCGGCGCAGGAACTCGTCGAAGTCGATGTCGTCGGCCGCCTCGATGGCGCGCTGGCGATCCAGCGATGTGGCGGCCAGGTCCCTGAGCCAGGCCTCCCGCTCCCGCGCCGGCGGTGCGGCGAGGAAGGTCTGGCGATGCTCATCGGTGAGTCGGCCCGCGAACTGGGCGAAGCCCTCGCCGCGCTCGCGCATCTCGGAGAGCATGCGCGCGGAAGGGGTCCGCATCGGGTCCAGAACCTTCGCCCGCTGCGCCGCGAGCGAGCGGCAGTAGTCGCCATCGGAGCCCGCATCCAATAGCTCCGCGAGCGGCTGCATCGCATCGAGCACGGCAAGCCCCCAGTCGCGCAGCATCGGCGCCTCGTCACCTGCCTGCAGCCTGAGGCCGGGCTCGCGGCCGCGATGGGCGGCCAGCACCTGATTGGTGTCGATGGCACGGCGCTCGCGCGCATCGATGCGCGGCCCATCGGCGAGCAGGCAGTAGAGCATGAACAGCCTGAGGAAGCCCATCTGCTCGGCATCGATGCCGAGCGGATGGTAGGCATTCACGTCCACCGAGCGCAGCTCCACGTAGCGCACGCCGCGGCGGCGCAGCGCCAGAGTCGGGCGCTCCATCCAGTCGGTCACCTGCTTGGGGCGCACGCTGCTGTAGTACTCGTTCTCGATCTGTAGCACATGGTCGTTGAGCTGCTCATAGCGGCCGTTGCGCTTGACGCCGATGGCCTCGTAGCGGGGACAGGGCGTCTCGATGGCCCAGGTGAGGCTCTTGATATAGGCATCCAGGCTGTCGTAGCAGGCCTTCATGCCGGTGCCTTCTTCCTGGCGGTTCTGGTAACCGATGTCGCCCATGCGCAGCGAGGTCGCATAGGGGTAGAAAAAGGTGCTGGCGTCGAAGGATTCCAGGTCCGTCGCCGCATCCTGCACGAAGCTCTTGCAGACCGCCGGCGAGGCGCCGAAGAGATAGGGCACCAGCCAGCCCAATCGCTGCAGGTTGCGCACCATGCCCATGTAGCCCTCGGAGCGCAGTGCCTGCGTATCGGCCCCGGAGGACTCGCCAGATCGCCGCTCGGCACGCTGATCGGCACGCCGATCGGCGCCACCATGCGCGCGGACCACAGCACCGGGGAGACCGGCGAGCCGCGGCCATAGGCGGTCGTCCACCGAATAGTTGAAATGCACGCCGGCGATGATCTGCATCACGCGCCCATAGCGGTTGCCGAGTCCGCGCCGGTAGACGGTCTTCATGCGCGCGGCGTTCGAGCTGCCGTAATGCGCCAGCGGGATCCGCGCGCCGCCGCGCAGCACACAGGGCATGCTGGTCGCCCAGAGGCGCTCGTCGCCGATGCGCCGATAGACAAACCGATGCAGATCGTCCAGCAGCGCCAGCACCTCCGGTGACGACGCCAGCGCCGGCGTCACCAGCTCCAGCAGTGCCTCGGAGAAATCCGTCGTGATACAGGGGTGGGTCAGGGCAGAGCCGAGCGCCGCGGGATGCGCTGTCCCTGCAACCAAGCCACCGGCCGTCACCCGTAGTGCCTCCTTCTCCAGCCCGATCCGGCCGCCGGCAAGCATGCTCCGGCCCTCGGGATCCGCAAAGGCGTCGAGCACGGCAGGCGCAAGGGCGCAGACCATGGTCGGCTTCATGCGGCGATGTTCATGGGGCGGCGTTCATGGCCGGTCCCGCAACCCGCTGAAGGCGTGCCGAGTCAGTCCCGCATCGCGGCCCGCGGGCGAACGCTCTTGTCCTGCGCCCTGATGACGTCGGCGAGAATACGAGCCGCCTCCTCTGCCTGGATTCGGTCGATGGCCTCCTGCTGGCGCTCCAGGGCGTCCTCGTCCAGGTTGTCGGCATCCTCGTCCACCGGCTGGATGCCGCGGGCGCGCAGGAAGCGATCACGCTCCTGCTTCAGGACACGGTCGCGTCGCTCCGACTCGCGGCGCCGCTCGCCCTCACGCAGCGAGACCTCCTGCTGGGCGTTGATGTCGCTCAGCAGCAGGCCGCGGGCCATCAGCATGCGGAAGCCGTCGTCCTGCCGCGTGCGTTCCGCCGAGCGTTGTCGCAGCAGCTCGACGTCCACCGGCCCAAAGCGGGCGTAGCGGGCGGGGCGGATGCGGTCCCACGGCAGGGCGTTCTCCAGCGCGCGCTCGCCCTGGTCGTCCAGCTCCGGACCCAGGTCGAAGCGGATGTCCGGCTCGATGCCCTTGAGCTGGGTGCTGCCGCCGCTGACGCGGAAGAACTCTGCCATGGTGAGCCGCAGCCGGCCGAGATCGTCTGCATTGCCGGGCACGTAGCGGTCCAGGTCGATGAGGGTCTGCACCGTACCCTTGCCGAAGGTGGGCTCGCCGACGATGACGCCGCGGCCGTAGTCCTGGATGGCGCCGGCGAAGATCTCCGACGCGGACGCGCTGTTGCGATCCACCAACACCGCCAGCGGCCCGGAGTAGGTCACGCCCGGATCCGGATCCACCTCCACGTCCACCTTGCCGAGTGCGTCTTTCACCTGCACCACAGGCCCCTCGTCGATGAAGAGTCCGGTGAGCGAGGTGGCCTCGGTCAGAGAGCCGCCGCCGTTGCCGCGCAGGTCGATGACCAGACCGTCGATGCCCTTGCCCTGGAGCTCCTTGATGAGCTTGCGTACGTCGCGCGTGGTACTGGTGAACTCGCGACTGCCCTCGGACTCGGCGCGAAAGTCGCGGTAGAAGGCCGGCACCTCGATGACGCCGATGCGCAGCGCGGGCGCGTTCCGGGGGCCGTCGATGAGATAGGCGTCCGCGGCCTGGTCTTCCAGCTTGATCTCGTTGCGCACGAGCTCGACCTCTCGAGTGCGGCCGCCTGAGCCCGCCGCCTTGGGCAGGATTTCCAGCCGCACCACCGAGCCCTTGGGACCGCGGATCTTGTCCACCACGTCCTGCAGGCGCCAGCCGATGACGTCCTCGATTTCGCCGGCGCGGCCCTGACCGACGCCGACGATGCGATCGCCGCTGGACACCTGGCCACTCTGCCGCGCCGGACCGCCGGCGATGGTGCGCTGAATGACGGTGTACTCGTGCTCGGCGCTCAGCACGGCGCCGATGCCCTCCAACTTGAGCCGCATGCTGATGTCGAAGTTTTCCGAGGTGCTCGGCGACATATAGCTGGTGTGCGGCTCCAGGGTTCGCGTGTAGGCGTTGACGAAGGCCTCGTAGACATCATCCGCCGTGAACTGATGGATGCGCCGGGCGATGCCCTGGTAGCGCTTGCGCAATTGCTCGCCGATCTTCTCTTCCGGCTCGTCGGCGAGCTTCAGGGTCAGGAAGTCGTGCTTGACCCGCTTGCGCCAGATTGCGTCCAACTCGGCGTCGCTCTTGGCCCATGCAGCGTCCTCGCGGTCGAAGCGGTAGGTCTCCGCGCGGTGAAAGTCGAAGCCCTGATCCAGCAGCGACAGGGCGTATTCGACGCGGCTGTCCACGCGCATGCGGTAGACGCGGAAGATGTCGAAAGCCAGCTCGAGCCGGCCTTGGTCCAGGTCGTCGTCCAGCCGATCCGCGCCCCGGGTGAAGCGCTCCAGGTCGCGCTGCAGGAAGAAGAAGCGGTTGGGGTCTAGGTCCTCGAAGTAGTTGAGCACAGTCTCCTGCGCGAAGTCGTCGTCCAGTCGGAAATTGCGGTAATGGAAGCGCTCCAGAACCTTGTTGATGACCAGCGTGGTCCTGCTCTGCCGTTCCGACGGGAACAGCTCCGACATCTCGACGGGCGTGAACTCCGCCACTGCGGCGCAGGAGACGCACAGCCAGATCGCCGGGAGCACCAGCAGCACGCCCGGGCGGCGGCGCAGCCGGGCCAACGCGGCGGTTCGAGATGCGCCGGCGGCGCTGTTATGCGCTTCCGACGCTGGGCCAGTGCCCGGGCGACCGGGACGCAATTTCGTGTGCATCATGCTCATCTAAGCCTTTGCAGGGCTCGGGTAGGGATGCGGGCATCTTCGCGCGGTGGTCGAGAAGGCCGCAGACGGACTGAAAATAACGATACATCCGAACAAGTTCAACGACGCAGACTCTGGTGTCCTGGTCGGCCTGCGTCCTCGTCACGGCGTTGGACCTGCTGCGCGTCAGGGTATTCTAGGCGCCGTTGTGCGCAGCCGCCGCCACCGGCGAGCCAGATGAGGCTCGCCATGCGCCCGGTTCGGCCATCGCGCCGGTAGGAAAAAAAGCGCGCCGGATCGCTGAGCGTGCAGAGCCCCCCGCCGCTGACGGCGGTCACCCCGGCCGCCGCCAGCCGCCGGCGGGCCAGCCCATAGAGATCCGCATGCCAGCGCCCGCCAGCGCCGGCGCGAAAGGCAGACGCCGCCGCCGGATCCCGGGACACGAAGGCCGCACGGACCTCCGGCCCCACCTCGAACCGGGCCGGGCCGATGGCGGGGCCGAGCCAGGCCAGCAGCGCGGTGCCAGGCACGCCGAGCCGCGCCAGGGTCGCCTCGATCACGCCCAGGTGCAGTCCGCGCCAGCCAGCATGCACGGCCGCGCAGACGCTGCCGGCGCGGTCGCACAGCAACAGGGGCAGACAGTCCGCCGTGAGCACGGCGCACACATGGCCCGGCTGGCGGCTCAGGACCGCATCGGCCACCGGCGGGCCGGCCGTGCCGGCCGTGCCGCGATCGGCCGAAGCCACCGCGCAGCCATGCACCTGGGACAGCCACGCCGGTTCTACCGGCAGGCCCAGCGCCGCGCTCAGACGCCGGCGATTGGCGGCCACGGCCGCCGCGTCGTCGCCGACATGCCCGGCCAAGTTCAACGACGCGAAGGGACCGCTGCTGACGCCGCCGCGGCGGGTGGTGGTGCAGGCGCGCACGCTTGCGGGCGCCGGCCAGTCCGGCCAGATCAGGTCATCGGCGATCAAGCCCCGCCTCCAGCTCGGCCAGCAGGGCCGCGAAGTCCGCGGCCATGGGCACCTCCCAGGCGAGGTGCGCGCCGGTTTGCGGGTGCAGCAGCCCGAGCCGGATCGCGTGCAGCGCCTGGCGCGGAAAGGACCGCAGCGCCGCAGCGCCCACGGCGACAGGGCGGCCCTGGACCTGGCGGCCGTCAGAGTCGCGGCCGGCGAGCTTGCCGCCGTAAAGGGAGTCGCCCACCAGCGGATGGCCGATGTGGGCCAGGTGCACGCGGATCTGGTGGGTCCGGCCGGTCTTGAGGCGTACCGCGAGCAAGGTGCAGCCAGGGTAGCGCGCCAGCACCCGATAGTCGGTGACTGCGGGCTTACCCGCGCCCACCACCGCCATCGCCGTCCGCCGCACCGGATGGCGGCCGATGGGCGCATCGACCCTACCTCCGGCAGCGAGCTCGCCGCGCACCAGGGCGCGGTACTCGCGGACGACGCTGCGCTCGCGCAGCTGATCGACCAGCGACTTGTGCGCGGCCGGGGTCTTGGCCACCACGAGCAGGCCGCTGGTGTCCTTGTCCAGTCGATGCACAATGCCACAGCGCGGCAGCGCGGCCAGATCCGGGGCATGGTGCACCAGGCCATTCAGCAGGGTGCCGGTCCAGTGACCCGCGGCCGGGTGCACCACCAGCCCGGCCGGCTTGTCGATGACCAGCAGGTGGAGGTCCTCGTACAGGATACTGAGGTCCATGGCCTCGGGCGCCTGGGTCGCAAGCTCCGGCAGCCAGGCGCGAATGCGTACCGCCTCGCCACCGAGGACCCGGGCACGGCGCTTGGTGGGCCGCCCGTCCAGCTGCACCATACCGGCGTCGATCCAGCCTTGGATTCGCCCGCGTGAGAAGGCCGGCAACCGCCTGGCCAGCACCAGGTCGAGGCGCTGGCCCGCATCCGCCGCCGCGATCTTGATGGTCGCGTCGACGGCAAGGCCATGTGCGGCGGCCACTGGCTCCGTCACCTCGGCATCGCCGCCGTCCACCGGCCGGTGTGCTGAGTCGCTCACCTGATCTTGGTTACATGATCTTGGTTACAATGAGAGGCTTGGTCGTCACTCTCCACGGGGCGTCTATGCGCGTAGCCCGGCTCATCTTTCTGATCGCCATCAGCAGTCTGCTCGGCTGCGGCATCATTGGCAAAGAGTTCGATGAGACTCGGGGCTGGAGTGCTGCCGACCTCTACAACAAGGCCGCCAGGGAACTGGATTCGGCCAACTACAAGCGCGCCATCGAGCTGTATCAGAAGCTCGAAACCCGCTACCCCTTCGGTCGCTATGCGATGCAGGGGCAGCTGGACGTCGCCTACGCGCACTACAAGGCGGAAGAGCCCGAGCAGGCGATCGCCGCAGCGGACCGCTTCATCAAGCTCTATCCGCAGAATGCCTATGTCGATTATGCCTACTACCTGAAGGGAATCGTGAACTACAACCGCAGCGTCGGCTTCATTGACCGCTTGGTGCCGACGGATCAGTCACAGCGGGACCCAGGCTCTGCACTGGACGCATTCGAAGACTTCGCCGAGCTGGTGCGGCGCTTCCCGAATAGCAAATATGCCGCGGATGCACGCCAGCGGATGCTGTATCTGCGCAGCAACCTCGCCAAGAACGAGGTGCACGTGGCGCGCTACTACATGAAGCGGGGTGCCTACCTGGCGGCCGCCAATCGCGCTCAGTACGTCATCGAGCGCTTCCAGCGGACCTCCGCGGTGGAGGACGCGCTGCAGGTGCTGATCGATGCCTACGAACGGCTGGGCAAGGATGACCTGGCGACCGATGCGCGCCGGGTGCTGGACCTGAACCGCCGCGAGGGAAGATTCGTGGACGACTCCCTGCCGCCGGACGAAATCAGCCTGGGCCGGCGCATCTGGGAATACCTAGGGATGGACGAGAACTAGCACGCCTGCGCCAGATTGCCGCTGCCGGCGGTGACGGACGCATCGGGCTCTGGATCGGGATCGCGATGGATCCGGATCGCGATTCCGATCGCGATTCCGGTCCCGACCTCGATCCGACTCAGACGGCGGCCTCGTTCTCCTCGCCCGTGCGGATGCGCACCACGCGGTCAACGCCGCTGATGAAGATCTTGCCGTCGCCGATCTTGCCGGTGCGGGCCGCCTTGGTGACCGCCTCGACGCAGACGTCCAGCTGCTCGTCCGCAACCACCAGCTCGATCTTCACCTTGGGCAGGAAATCGACCACGTACTCGGCACCGCGGTAGAGCTCGGTGTGGCCCTTCTGGCGGCCGAAGCCCTTGACCTCGATCGCGGTCATGCCGGTGATGCCGGCCTGGGACAGGGCCTCGCGGACGTCGTCGAGCTTGAACGGCTTGATGATGGCTTCGACCTTTTTCATCGTATCCTCCGTTTGGGAGACTGGCGACCGGAATGGCTGCCGGACAATGGCGGCTGGCAATGATGACAAGCACTGGCTGCAGTATAAGAGGGCACCGCCGCCGGCACCAGACAGGGTCCGCGCGGGCGTCCGCTGGCGTCTCCCGGGTTCCGAGCGCGGCGATCGTCGGTCCGGACACTGACTCCGGCACTCACCATGGAGTCACCGCGGGCCTGTCAGGCTGGTCGCGTCGGATCCCAGGCACCCGGCCACGGCGGCACCCATCTCCGCAGGCGAGCGCACGGTAGTGACGCCGGCGGCATCGAGCGCGCGGTACTTGCCCTCGGCGCTGCCGGCGCCACCGCTGACGATGGCCCCGGCATGGCCCATGCGCTTGCCCGGCGGCGCCGTGACGCCGGCGATATAGGCCACCACGGGCTTGGTGATGTGCGCGGCGATGTGGGTGGCGGCCCGCTCCTCGGCGTCGCCGCCGATCTCACCCACCAGCAGCACGGCGTCCGTCTGCGGGTCCTGCTCGAACAGGTCCAGACAGCCGATGAAGCCCAGGCCCTGGATCGGATCGCCCCCAATGCCGATGCAGGTGCTCTGTCCAAGGCCCGCGGCGGTGGTCTGGTGCACCGCCTCATAGGTCAGGGTGCCAGAGCGCGAAGCTATGCCTACGCGCCCCGGGCTGTGGATGGCACCCGGCATGATGCCGATCTTGCAGGCACCGGGTGTGATGATGCCCGGGCAGTTGGGGCCGATCAGGACGCAGTCCCGCCCGGCCAGCGCCGCGCGCACCCGCAGCATGTCCAGTACAGGGATACCCTCGGTAATGCAGACGATGATGCGAATGCCGGCGTCCGCCGCCTCCATGATGGCATCCGCCGCGAAGGGCGCCGGCACGTAGATCATGCTGGCATCCGCACCCGTCGCCGCCACCGCGTCGTGGACGGTGTCGAACACGGGGCGCTCCAGGTGGCGCTGCCCCCCCTTGCCCGGGGTGACACCGCCCACCAGCCGCGTGCCATAGGCGATGGCCTGCTCGCTGTGGAAGGTGCCCTGCTTGCCGGTGAAGCCCTGGCAGATGAGCTTGGTGTCGGCGTCGACCAGCACGCCCATGTCGGTGCCCCCAGGTGTAGACGAAACGGCAGAAGGATGCGGCTTGTGCCGCTGGGCAGCTAGTGCAGCAGTGCGAATGTCCCGCCACCGTCTCAGGTCGTTGTCGTTGTCGCTGTCGTTGTCGTTATCGTTGTCGTGATCGTGATCGCGGTCTCGACCGTGCGGATATTCGATTACGATTGCGACAACGATAACGAGGGGATCCCGTCTCGGAACTTCCGCAGCAAAGCACTAGACAGGTTCGCGGGCGGCGGCGACCGCAAGCCGTGCCGCCTCCGCCAGGCTGCTGGCGGTGACCAGACTCAGTCCGCTGTCGGCCAGCACCGCCAGGCCCTCCGCCGCACGGGTGCCCTCCAGCCGCACCACCAGGGGCAGGTCCAGCCCCAACTCGCGGGCGGCGGCGAGGATGCCTTCGGCGATGAGGTCGCAGCGCACGATCCCGCCGAAGATGTTCACCAGCACCGCGCGCACGCGCCCATCGCTCAGGATCAGCTTCAAGGCCTCGGCCACGCGCTCGGCATTGGTGCCGCCGCCCACGTCGAGGAAGTTGGCAGGCGCACCCCCATGCACCTGCACCAGGTCCATGGTGGCCATGGCCAGGCCGGCACCATTCACCATGCAGCCGATGTCGCCGCCGAGCGCAATGTAATTGAGCTGGTGGCCGGCGGCGGCGAGCTCGCGCGGGTCCGACTGCGCCGGGTCGCGCAAGGCAGCGAGCTCCGGGTGCCTGTATAGGGCGTTGTCGTCGAGGATGACCTTGGCGTCCAGCACCAGCAGCCCGCCATCCGTGGTGACCACCAGCGGGTTGATCTCCACCAGGCTCGCATCGGCGTCCAGCAGCAGCCGATACAGGCCCTGCATGATTGCGCCCAGGGCATCCACCTGCGCCCTCTCCAGCCCGAGGCCGTAGCCGAGCCTGCGGGCCTGCCAGGGCAAGAGACCCATGCTGGGCTCCACGCGCGTGAGCAGCAGGCGCTCCGGCGACGCGGCGGCGAGGGTCTCGACGTCCATGCCGCCAGCCGTGGAGGCCATGAAGGCCACCCGGCCCGCGGCGCGGTCCACCAGGGCGGCCAGATAGAGCTCGCGCGCGATGCCCGTCGCCATCTCCACCAGCACCCGCGCCACCGGCAGGCCATGGGCCCCAGTCTGATGAGTGACGAGACGCCTGCCCAGCAGCGCCTGGGCGGCGGCACCCACCTGTGCAATGTCGGCGCAGCGCCGAATGCCGCCCGCCTTGCCGCGACCGCCGGCGTGCACCTGCGCCTTCACGACCCAGGCCGAGCCGCCCAGCACCCGGGCCGCGGCCATGGCCTCCTCGGGGCTGCCGGCGACCTGGGCCGGCGGCACCGGCACGCCGCGGCGCGCCAACTGTGCCTTGGCCTGGTATTCGTGCAGATTCATGGCCGGGTGCCGCTACGGCGGGCTTAAGACTCTGTGCTCATCGGGCTATTCTGAGCCAACGGATCGGCAACTGGCAAAGGCGAGTGCGTCTTGTCCCGGAACTTGACAACCAATTCCCCGCCGGCTCCCCGCCCGCAGGCGGGCGCCGGCGCCGCCCGGCGGGTGTTTCGCGCCGACAGCGCGCTGACCTGGCTGTTCCTGTATCGGCTCTTGCTCGCAGCGCTGCTCACGCTGCTGTTCTCGTACCCCGAGGGGCAGCCGTGGCTCGGCAGTGAGGCCACCGCCGGCAGCGCGCGCATCCTCCTGGCACTGCAGGGGCTCTCGATCCTGGCCGGTGGCTTGATGCTGGCCACGGATCGTCTCACGCGCGAGCAGCAGGCTCAGCTCGCCATCTTTTTCGACATCGTCGTCTACACCCTGCTGATGCACCTCGCCGGCGGCGTCGCCAGCGGACTCGGCCTGCTACCGGCTATCGCGGTCATCGCCGGGGCCATCCTGATGGAAGGGCGGCTGTCGCTGCTGTTCGCGTCGCTCGCGACCCTGGGCGTGATCACCCAGCAGCTCTACTCGGAGCTCTATATAGGTACCCAGGCAGGCACCTACACCCTGGCAGGCCTGCTCGGCCTGACCTACTTTGCCGTGGCCCTGCTGGCGCACGTGCTGACCCGGCGCCTGCGCGAGACCGAGCGCATCGCGGCGCGACGTATGCTCGACATCGCCGACCTGTCACGGCTGAACGAGTACATCATCCAGCGCATGTCCATGGGCGTGGTCGCCATCGACGGCGAGCGCCGGCTGCTGCTGCTGAACAACGCCGCACGCCGGCTGCTGGGCGCGCCGCGGGCGAAGCCCGGTGACGGGTTGTTCCCGCTCGCCCCGCAATTGCGGGACTGGTTCCACCGGCGCCTGCGCGACAACGGCCCGGACGCGGACGAGCATGAGCTCGTGCGGATCGGCGATGCCGAGGTGCTCCCGAGTCTCAGGCTGCTCGGCAAAGGCCGCGCCACTGGTGCGCTGATCTACCTGCGCGATCACGGCGAGCTGCTGCGCCAGGCCCAGGAGATGAAGCTCGCCTCCCTCGGCCGGCTCACCGCCGGCATCGCCCACAACATTCGCAACCCGCTGTCGTCGGTGACCCATGCGGCACAGTTGCTGGCGGAGTCTGATGCCATCTCCGAGGCGGATGCGAACCTCCTTGCCATCCTGCGGCGCAACGCGCTCCGCATCGACGAGACGGTCACCAGCATCCTCGATCTGTCTCGCCGCCACGCCGCCGAGCGCACCGATATCGACCTCGCCGCCTGGCTCCGGGGCTTCGCCGCCGAGTATCTCGACAACCACCCGGACTGCGCCGGACGGCTCCAGGTGCGCACCGGCGGCACCAGCTTGCCGCTGCGCATCGATATGCGCCACCTGGGTCAGATGCTGCGCAACCTTTGCGACAACGCCTTCAAGCACGGCACACGCGACGGCGGGGAGGCCCAAGTGCAGCTCAGCGCAGGCTGCGATGAAGACTCCGGATCCACCTACCTGGAGGTGGTGGACGACGGCGCCGGTATCCCGGAAGGCTACCGCCGCCAGGTGTTCGAGCCCTTCTTCACGACCTCGACCAATGGCACAGGACTCGGTTTGTACATTGCGCGGGAGTTGGCCGAAGCGAACGGCGCGCGCTTGGAGTATATTGACCGAGCGCCGCCGGCAGGCCGCTTCCGCTTGACCTTTGGCCCGGGACCTCTGGATCCGTTCACGCCGAACGACCCTGACTAGGGCCGGCCAGTCGCTGTAGCGGGCTGCATCGGCAGGATCCAGCATTCGGCGCTTGTCGGGGCATGGCCCAGCGCGCTCAAGCGCTGACCGCAAGCCGGCCCCTGCGCCGGCGGCGTCAAGATGCACCTCCGATGACATCATGAGCCAAGCCACAGCGCTGATCGTTGACGACGAGCCGGACATCCTGGAGCTGGTGAGCATCACCTGCGCCCGACTCGGCGTCTTGGCCGCCACGGCCGGAGACCTTGCCCAGGCGCGCGCGCTCTTGGCGCAACGCGGCTTCGATCTCTGTCTCACCGACATGCGCCTGCCGGACGGCGACGGCATCGAGCTGGTGCGTGAGATCAACGAGCACCGACCGGAGACGCCCGTCGCCGTCATCACCGCCTACGGCAACATGGAATCCGCGGTGGCGGCGATGAAGGCGGGCGCCTTCGACTTCGTGCCCAAGCCCCTGGACCTGCACGTGCTGCGCGACCTCATCGGCGCGGCACTCCGGCTGCGCGCTCCGGCGGCGACCGCCGCCAGCAGCGACGGCAGCGACTGCGGCCTGCTCGGCACCTCGACGCAGATGGCCGAGATCCGTCATCTCATCGCCAAGCTCGCCCGCAACCAGGCGCCGGTGTTCATCGGCGGCGAGAGCGGCACCGGCAAGGAGCTCGCGGCGCGGCTGATCCATGCCCTGGGGCCACGTGCCGAAGCGCCCTTCGTGCCCGTCAACTGCGGCGCCATCCCGGGCGATCTGATGGAAAGCGAGCTCTTCGGTCATCGCAAGGGCAGCTTCACCGGTGCCGTCGGCGACAAGCAGGGCCTGTTCCAGGCCGCCCACGGCGGCACCCTGTTCCTGGATGAGATCGCCGACCTGCCGCTGCCGATGCAGGTGAAGCTGTTGCGCGCCATCCAGCAAAAGAGCGTGCGACCGGTGGGCGCCGAGCAGGAGATTCCGGTGGATACACGCATCATCAGCGCCAGCCACCACGACCTGAAGGAGGCGGTGGACCGCGGCGCCTTCCGCCAAGACCTGTTCTACCGGATCAACGTCATCGAGCTGGACATCCCGCCGTTGCGCGAGCGCGTCGACGACATCAAGGTGCTCGCCGAGCACATACTCGCGCGCATTGCCGCGCAGCCCGGGGCCAAGCCGCGGCGGCTCTCCGACGCCGCGCTGCGGGCGTTGCACGCCCACGACTTCCCCGGCAACGTGCGCGAGCTGGAGAACATCCTGGAGCGCGCCACGGCGCTTTCCGACGCGGCGGTGCTGGACGTCCCGGACCTGCGCCTGCCCCACCCCCAGAGCGGCGCACAGACCAGCGCCGCAACGGCCGACCCACCCAGAGCCGCGGCGGCGGCCGCAGCGACATCGACCATCGAGCCGGAGGCTGCGGCAGCGACCGAGCCCGGCCCCGGCGAGCCCGACATCGACATCGGTGACCGCCCCTTGGAAGCGAAGCTCGACGCAATCGAGAAGAGGGCCATACTCAAGGCCCTGGACAGCACCCGCTGGAACCGCACCGCCGCGGCCAAGCTACTCGGCATGACGCCGCGCTCGCTGCGCTACCGGCTGAGCAAGCTCGGGCTGGACTGACCGCGCTGCCAGCCCTTTGCCGGGGCGAGCCGCCGCGACCCGGGCCTGTTCTGGGCAGACCGGCGCCGGCCGTTGCACCAGCACGCAGACCCGCATCCGTATCCCCTGGCCCCGCGCCGTGTCAGCCGCCACCAGCCCCCTCGCCGCCGTCCCCTTCGTCCACTGGTTCCGCCAGTGCACGCCCTACATCCATGCCCACCGGGGCCGCACCTTCGTCATCACCTTCGGTGGCGAGGCACTGGACGACCCGAGGCTGCCCGCGCTGGTGCACGACATCGCCCTGCTGCACGGTCTCGGCATCCGGCTGGTGCTGGTGCATGGCGCGCGGCCGCAGATCGAGCGCCGGCTCGCCGACCGCGGCACCCGGCTGCGCTATGTCGGCGGGCTGCGCATCACCGACGACCTGGCGCTCGCCTGCGTCAAGGATGCCGCCGGCAGCGCGCGCGTGGAGCTCGAGGCGCTGTTGTCGATGGGACTCGCCAACTCGCCCATGGCCGGCGTGCGCATCCCGGTGGCCTCCGGGAACTTCGTGACCGCCCGGCCCATCGGCGTGCTGGACGGCGTGGACTACATGCACACGGGCAAGGTCAGGCGCATCGACCGGGACGCGCTGACGGCCGCGCTGAACGCCGGGGCCGTCGCCCTGATGCCGCCCATCGGCTACTCCCCCACCGGCGAGGTGTTCAACCTCGCCGCCGCCGACGTGGCGCGCGCCGCGGCCCTGTCCCTCGGGGCCGATAAGCTCATCTTTCTCGTGGAGGGGGACGGCATCACCGGCGCCGACGCCGAGCCGGCGTCGAGCTTGCTTGCCGCGGACGTCGAGGCCCTGCTCACCGCCGAGCCGCCGCCGCCCGAGGAACTGGCCCAGGCGCTACGCGCCGGTGCTGACGCCTGCCACAGCGGCATCCGCCGGGTGCATCTGATCCCGCGCGGGCGGGATGGCGCACTGCTGCAGGAGCTCTTCACCCGCGACGGTGCCGGGACCCTGATCTCCGACCGCCCGTTCGAGGAGCTGCGCCCTGCGCGCATCGACGATATCCCCGGCATCCGCGTGCTGCTCGAGCCGCTGGAGCAGGCCGGCGTGCTGGTGCCACGCCCGCGCGAGGACCTGGAACCGATGATCGACCGCTTCTCGGTCACCGAGCGCGACGGCACCGTCATCTCCTGTGCGGCCCTCTTCACCTGGCCGGATCAGGGCATCGGCGAGCTCGCCTGCGTGGCTGTGCACCCGGACTACCGCGCCCGCGGTCGCGGCGACAAGCTCCTCGCTCGCATGGAGGCGCTCGCCCGCGAGCGCAGCCTGACGCGGCTCTTCGTGCTCACCACCCAGACCGCCCACTGGTTCCGCGAGCGCGGCTTCGAGCAGGCCGCCGTGGACGCCCTGCCGCCGGAGCGGCGGGCCGCGTACAACGCCGAGCGCAACTCCAAGGTGTATGTGAAGGACCTGCGCCAGGACCCCTAGTGCTTTGCTGCGGAAGTTCCGAGACCGGGTGCCCCTCGTTGTCGTTGTCGTAAATGGACACGCCTGGCGATCGGACACCGAGCTGATGGCCGAGGATCCTGGCCAGGTCGTGATCCTGGGCGCCGCCATGCCATTGCCGGAGGCGCGCATCGAGGGCATCCCCGGCAGCGCGGGGCCCCAGGACCTGGTGAGACTCATGCCGTCGCCCGAGCCGTTGCGGAGCGGACACGCGCGGAGAGGATGGCGACGCACCAGGTCGCCGCAACCACCACCAGCGGCATGATTGGCAAGCGATAGCGGAAGATGACATACACGATCCCATGCACGGCCCAGTAGAGACAGATTGCGCCATAGAGCGTCAGCGCTCTGGGGTCGCTGCGATCGACGACGAACATGCCCGCCAGGGCGAGCAGGACCGCTGGGACATAGTAGATCAGCCAAGCCAACCGCACCGCCGCCTCCAAGCCGCTTGTATTGCTCCCCTGGCCCGCGTGCACGGGCGGATACCAGAAGAGGTAGAGCTTCTTCAGGCCCAGCGCCAGCGCCTGCAGCGGATGCCCGAGCACATGAGCGACGGCTTCCTCCCCCAATCGACGCGAAGCCCCCAGCTCGCCCAGCTCGTCACGCAGCGCGTTCCAGCCCGATGAGCCGATGGGTGTATCGCTGATGGACATGAACAACCCGCTGCCCTGGTTGGGATTGTTGCCGAGATAGAGATTGAAGCCGCCACTGGATGTCACCACTGGGCTCCCCAGATGATGATTCGTGTGCAGTAACCAGGGGCCGAGACTCAGCGCAAGGCCCAATCCGAGCGCCGCGATGCGCAAGAGGCGTTGCCGCAGGGGCCGATCCGAATCTGGGTTGGCGAGCACCACCCAGAGGTACAGCACCCCCAGCGGCAAGGTCGCCGCCGCCGTCAGCAAGGTCGCGCCGAGAACGACTCCGAGCACCAATGCCGCGAGGCCCTTGCGTCGAGCCCGCGGATACCTGAGCAGCAACCACGAGCCGAGCAGCATCAGCGGGATCATCAGATTCTCCTTGCTCGCATACTCGGTATACATCAGCGCCGGCGGGTAGGTCGCCCAGAACAACGCCGGCACCAGGGCCCAGCGCCAATCCGACAGGACCTCGCGCGCGCAGAGGAAGGTCAGCCATATCGACAGCCCGCCAAGCAGTACGCTCGGCAGCTGGGCACTCTCGGGCACGGCACCGAGCAACCGAAAGAAGGGCGCCAGAAACAGCGCATAGCCGGCGTTGTAGAAGGCGACGTTCCCGAACAGATCCCGCATGCGACCCGTCGTCGCCAAGGTCTCCGCCATGCGCAGATAGCTGGTCGCATCCGGGCCGTCGGCGACCGCATCCAAGGTCAGGGTCACGCCGATCCTCAGGGCGACACCGACGGCGATCACGGCCAGAAGGGCGAGGCGGCAATAGCCCGAGCAGCTGCCGACGTCCACCGCCGGTGGGCGTCGCCAGCGCATAGCGCGCATCAGGGAAACCGGCGGCCAGGCGGGGGCGTCACGCGGAGCGGGCGACCAGGACGCAGCCCCCGGCGATGAGGAGAGTGCCCAACACCCGCGGCATGGTGACCTGCTCGCCGAGGAAGGCCAGCCCGAACACGAGCGTGACGATGAAGCTCAAGCCAACGAAGGGATAGGCCACCGTCAGATCGACCTTCGACAGCACGTAGAGCCACAAGCCCACGCTCAGGACATAGACCATCAGCCCCAGCCATACCAAGGGCGACTGCACCGAGCGCAGGATTACCGGCACCGCCGCGAGCTGCTGTGCACTGGCGTCGCCAAGGGCATTGACGCCCAACTTCATGAACAATTGGGCCAATGCCGACAGCGACACTGCCGCCAGAATGAAGGCCAAGATCAGAACATTCATGGCTTACACCGGATCTCTAGCTGATGCGGAAGCGACCGCTAGGGCAGGTGATGCGCAAGCACCACCAACACCAGGATCGATCCCCCGACGGCAACACTCACCCGGTCCCTGAGGGCGAATACGATGGGGTCGTCATGGATCTTGCGACGCCGCGCGCCGATCCAGAGGCGATGCCCCCAGTACAGCAGCAGGAAGGGCACGAGCCAGAGCAGCTCAGGGCGGGAATAGGTCGTCTCGACCTCTTCGCCGCTCAGATACAACGCGAAGACCAGGGCAGCGGTGGTGGCGGCGCCGCTGCCCAGTGTGAAGACCGCCTCGGCATCCCCGCGCGCGTAGCCACGCCCACCGACCCTATCCTCGTTTTGGGCATCCGCAATCTCGACGTAGCGCTTCAGGTAGGCGAGATTCACGAAGAAAAAGACAGAGAATGCCAGCAACCAAGGCGACAGGGATATGGTAATGGCGCTCGCGCCGGCCGCGATGCGTATGCTATAGAGCAGCGCCAGCAGCATCACGTCTGCCGTGGAGATGCGCTTGACGTAGAACGAATACAGCGTCGTCATCGCATAGTAGAACAAGAGTATCGCGGTAAAGGCAGGCGGCAGGAAGAGCAAGCCCGCGACGACGGCGATCAGTGGCAACGCGACGGCACCGGCTATGCCGTCGGCGATGGGCAAGGCGCCGGACGCCAGCGGCCGGAAGCGCTTCCGGGGATGCCCACGATCGGCATCGAGATCGACCAAGTCGTTGAGAAAATAGACGCCGGACGCGCACAGCGAGAAGAGCACCAGGGCTACCAGGGCAGCGGCGAGCGCATCAAGCTCAAAATAGAGGTGCGCGGTGAACAGGGGTACCAGCACCAACAGGTTCTTCACCCACTGGTGCATTCGCATTTGCTTGAGGAAAGCGACGCCCCGAGAAATTCTCGCGGAGATCACCCGCTCGCACTTGCCGGCGCGGCGGGCCTTCTCCACCAAGCGCTGCGGGGCGTTGACGAAGACCGCGGAGGCTGCCGCATCCCAGATGGGTGCGTCGGACGCGGCGTCTCCGGCATAAGCGAACCCACGCCCAGCCGCGTAGTCGAGGATGGCCTGCCGCTTTGCCCGGCCCTTGAGATTGCGCCCCGCGGAGGTCGCGAGCACCGCGTCGAACAGCCCGAGCCGCTCGGCGACGGCATCGGCATAAGGCTGGGGCGCTGCCGTGGCAAGCACCAACCGGCGCCCGCGCGCCTTCTGCTCGCGCAGGAACGCCACCGTGTCATTCCGCAACGGCAGGTCTTCCACCGCCAACGCCTGGTGAGCTGCCACCTGCATCTTCGCGTGGGCACGACCACCGCCGAGCCATGTCAGCAGACGCAGCGCATTCCATGGATCGCGCTTGATCAGCTTGAGGCTCGCCTCCACAAAGAGGTCGCCCGCGACAAGCGTGCCATCGCAATCGACGAATAGAATCGACCCGCTATCGCCATTCATTTGAGACACGCGAATAGATCAGAACAACAATAGATCAGAACAATCGGACGTGCCACCGCCGGCGGCGGCAGTATAGGGCACTCGACGGCGCCTCACCACGCCGGCGGCAGCCGGTGCCCCGAGGCCGCCTGTGGGACCGCAGGCTGTCGGGCCGCAGGGGCTCGCTGCTCGCTGGGGGCGCAGGGGCAGCGGCCCGCCTGGGTCGCGCACCGGGCCGGCTGCCGTGCCTGGGCAGATTGCCACGCCGGGTGAGACGATCGACAAAACCGCACTGGAGCCGAGCGCGCGCCGGCGTTACGCTGAGCGGGAAATCCTCTTCGCAGCGCAGCATACCATGCTCGAACACCATGACCGCTTGTACATCGCGCTGATCAGCGTCCACGGCCGCATCCGCGGGCACGACCTGGAGCTCGGCCGCGACGCCGACACCGGCGGACAGACCCTCTACGTGGTGGAGTTGGCCCGCGCACTGGCCGTGCGCGACGACGTGGACCGCGTAGACCTCTTCACGCGCATTGTCGACGACCCGAGTGTCAATCGCGACTACGCCGCGCCCATCGAGGAACTGGGCCAAGGCGCGCGCATCGTCCGCATCGAAGCCGGGCCGGCCGGCTACCTGCCCAAGGAGCAGCTCTGGGACCACCTGGACGCCTTCTCGGACAACATGCTGGGCTTCCTCCGCGAGCAGGAACGCTTGCCGCAGCTGGTGCACAGCCATTACGCCGATGCCGGCTACGTGGGTGCACGCATCACCGCGCAGCTCGGCGTGCCGCTGGTACACACGGGCCATTCCTTGGGTCGGGTCAAGCGCCAGCGCCTGCTCGCCTCCGGCATCAAGCAAGAGGCCATCGACGCACGCTACAACATGGACCGCCGCATCAACGCGGAGGAAGAGACCCTCGCCGCCGCGGCCCTGGTGATCACCAGCACCACCCAGGAGATCGAGGAGCAGTACGGCCTCTACGATCATTACCAGCCCGAGCGCATGAGCGTGATCCCGCCGGGCACGGACCTCAAGCGCTTCCGCCCTCCGGACGGGAGCGAGCAGCACGCCGCCATGGCGCGCGAGCTCGGCCGTTTCCTGCACGAGCCCGACAAGCCGATGATCCTGGCGCTGTCGCGCCCCGACGAGCGCAAGAACATCGCCACGCTCATCGACGCCTATGGTGAGTCCAAGGAGCTCCAGCGGGCGGCCAGCCTCGTCGTCGTCGCCGGCAACCGCGACGACATCCGCGAGCTGGACGCTGGCGCCCAGCAGGTGCTGACGGACATCCTGATCCTCATCGACCTCTACGACCTCTATGGCCGCGTTGCCTACCCCAAGCACCACAGGCCCGACGAGGTCCCCGTGCTGTATCAGCTGGCGGCGGCCTCTCGCGGCGTCTTCATCAACCCGGCGCTCACCGAGCCATTCGGGCTCACGCTCATCGAGGCCGCCGCCAGCGGGCTGCCCATCGTCGCCACCGAGGATGGCGGCCCCATCGACATCGTCAAGCATTGCAGCAACGGCATCCTCATCGACCCGCTCGACACCCAGGACATCACCAAAGCCCTGCTCAAGGTGCTGAGCGACCGCAGCCGCTGGCGCCAGTTCGCGCGCAACGGCATTGCAGGCGTCAAGGAGCACTATTCCTGGCAGGCCCATGCCGAGAGCTACATGGAGGCGGTCGAGCCACTGCTGGAGCGCGTGGAGCCGCCGCCGCGGGCGCCCGTGACGCGCCGGCCCATGCTCTACCACGACCGCGCCATCTTCACCGATTTGGACCAGAATCTCCTGGGCGACCCGGACGCGCTCGCGGACTTCATCCGTGTCATCCGCGAGAACCGCAAGTGCACCAGCTTCGGCATCGCCACCGGCCGGCAGCTCGACTCCGCACTGGCCATGATGCGCCGCTACGGCATCCCGCGTCCTGACGTGCTGATCACTGGCCTCGGGACCGAGATCTACTATGCACCACAGCTCACCCGGGACTACGCTTGGTCCAGGTACATCGATAACCTGTGGTACCCGCGCCAGGTACGCGACGCGCTGGCCGACCTGACCGGCATCGAGCGCCAGCCACGCACCGAGCAGAGCCGCTTCAAGGTGAGCTTCTACATCGACCCGGAGCGCGCGCCCAGCCTGGAAGAGATCGCGAGCCTGCTGCACCAGGCAGACCTGCACGTACAGCTGAACCTGTCCTTCGGGCAGTTCCTCGATGTGCTGCCGGCGCGCGCATCCAAGGGGCTGGCGCTGCGCTACGTGGCCGACCAATGGGGCATCCCGCTGGAGCACTGCCTCGCCGCCGGCGGCAGCGGCGCCGATGAGGACATGATGCGGGGCAACACCCTGGCCGTCGTCGTCGCCAACCGCCATAACGAGGAACTCTCGCAGCTCACCGACACCGACGGCATCTACTTCGCCGAGGCTCCCTACGCCGCGGGCATCCTGGAGGCCATCGAGCACTACCGCTTCTTCGACGCCTGCCAGGTGCCCAGAGAGCCTGAGCCTGAGCCTGAGCGTCCGGGTTGATGCCGACGCATGCCCGAGAAGACCGCGCGTCCCGACCCGATCCCGACCATCATCGCCGCACAGCGAAAGGGGGCAAGATGTCCGCAACCGACCCCGCCATCCTGATCTGCACCGACCTCGACCGCACCCTGTTGCCGAACGGCTCGCAGCCGGAATCGTCGGGCGCCAGACCACGCTTCCGCGCGCTCGCCGCACACCCGGACGTCAGTGTCGCCTATGTCACCGGCCGTCACCACGCCCTGGTCGACCAGGCCATCGCGGAGTTCGACATCCCGGTGCCGGACTATCTGATCGGCGACGTCGGCACCAGCATCTACCGCGTCCAGGGGCGCGCCTGGCTGCCGGAGCAGGCTTGGCAGGCGGAGATCGCCGCGAGCTGGGGCGGGCGTGACGGCCCGGCGCTCCACGCCCTGATCGCCGACATCGAAGGCCTGCTGCAACAGGAGCCCTCCAAGCAGGGCCCCTATAAGCTCAGCTACTACACGCCCGAGGACTGGGATCGCCCCGCCCGTCTCGCCGAGATCGAGTCCTGCCTGGAGCGCGCGGGGATCGCCGCGAACCTGGTCTGGAGCCTGGATGAGCACGCCGGCACAGGCCTGCTGGACGTGCTGCCGGCAGCGGCCAGTAAGCTCAGCGCCGTGCAGTGGCTCATCCACCGCCAGGGGCTCAACGACGAGCGTACCGTCTGCGCCGGCGACAGCGGCAACGACCTCGCCATGCTCACTGGACCCATTAATGCCGTCCTGGTCGCCAATGCCGCCGCAGAGGTGCGCGCGGACGCCGCAGGCCTCGCCGAGGCGGCGGGCTACACGGATCGGCTCTACCAGGCCAAGGGCGACTTCCACGGCATGAATGGCTGCTATTCGGCCGGTATCCTGGAAGGCGTCGCCTACTACCTGCCGGAGAGCATAGCCCTCTGGGCCGACGTGCAGATGTAACAAGCCCAGGGGCGGCACCCACAGCCGGAGCCACCCCCCAACGCACGATCAATACCATGCACGACAACGACGAGGATCCACGAGAGCCACTGTTGAGCCCGCTCGAGGCGCGCGTGCTCGGCTGCCTGATGGAGAAGCAGCGCACCACGCCGGACCAGTACCCCTTGACCCTGAACGCGCTGGTCAACGCCTGCAACCAGAAGACCAGCCGCCATCCGATCATGCAGCTGACACCGGGCGAAGTCGGCCACACCGTGAACCAGCTCCGCGACCGCGGACTCATCCACGCCAGCTTCAGCGGTCGTACCGAGCGCTACGACCACAAGCTGGCCGGCACCTACCTGCTCGACCGCCGCCAGCTCGGCCTGCTCTGCGCCCTGATGCTGCGCGGCCCGCAGACACCGGGGGAGCTCCGCACCAACGCCGCCCGGTTGGCGGACCTGCCCGATCTTGCCACGGCGCACGAGACGCTCGACAGCCTGGTGCAGCACGACCCGCCGCTGGTGCGTGAGCTGCCGCGGCAGTCCGGGGCACGCGAGCAGCGCTTCGCCCACCTGCTCTGCGGCGAGCCCAAGGTCGAGCCCCCGGGTCCGGCCATGGCAAGGTCATCCGGAGGTGCGACGGCACTCGCGGAGCGCGTCGAGCGCCTGGAGCAACAGGTAGCCGCCCTCCGCGCCGAGCTGACCGACCTGCGAGACCGACTCGCTTGACCGAAGCGCCGCTTGGCGAGTGCGCTACCGGCGACGACTCGTGGCAGGCGCGCACCAGGTCCAGGGATGGCCGCGCGCGCTGGTCCGCGACCATGCCGACGCCATCGCGAATCCGCGCCTTAGGCGATTGCCGGAAACAAAGATACCGAATGGCGCAGGATTTTCGCTCGCCTTCAAGGAGCGGCAGCGGGCGCATAGTCGAGCTCTGTGCCCGCTG
>JANQFI010000394.1 GCA_028277905.1 Chromatiaceae bacterium
ATGGGCTGGGACGCTTGTTGATTGGGCGGCGGAGCTCGAGGGGCTCAAGCAGGTGATCGCGCCGGCGCTCGGACGGGCGGAGACGCGCCGTTCGGCGGGAATGTTCATTGACGGTCTGTTTTCGTCGGTGGCGCGCAAGACCGGCTGGATGCTGGCCGAACAGGCGGGTCTCCAGCGCCCCTATCGCATCCAGTCGTTGCTCGGACGCAGTTCATGGTCAGCGGACCAGCTTCGTGACTTGGTTTGCCGGTACGTGAGCGAGGCGCTGGGGGATCCGGGCGGGGTGCTCATTGTCGATGAGACCGGCTTTCTGAAGAAGGGGCGGCACTCGGTGGGGGTCGGCCGTCAGTACTCAGGCACCGCCGGTCGCATCGAGAATTGCCAGATTGGCGTCTTCGTTGCCTATGCCAGCCGCTACGGCCACGCGCTCATCGACCGGCAGTTGTACCTGCCGAAAGACTGGGCGGACGACGAGACGCGTCGCCAGACGGCGTGCGTGCCGGACGATATTGCGTTTCAGACCAAGCCGGCCATGGCGCGGGAGATGATCGAGCGGACGCTCGACGCCGGCCCGCCTTGCGCCTGGGTTCTCGCCGATGCGCTGTACGGCTCCGATACTCAGCTCAGGCGCATGCTCGAGCGCCGCGGCCAGCCATATGTCCTCGCCGTGCGTTCGAACCACACCGTGCGCTTCCTCCAGGACGGGACCCTCGTCCAAACCGACCCTGCGAGCCTGGCGGCCACGCTTGAGGACGATGATTGGTCGTCCCTGGCCGCCGGCGAAGGGTCAAAGGGCCCAAGGCTTTACGACTGGGCGAGGGTCCCGCTCGCGTGGGCCAAGGCGGACGGCTTCGAACGCTGGCTGCTGATCCGCCGCAGTCGGCGCGATGCGCACGCGCTCGCCTACTACTTCGCCTCTGCCCCTCGAGGCACGTCGCTGGCCGAGCTTGCCGGCGCTGCCGGCCTGCGCTGGGCGATCGAGGAGTGCTTCCTGCGGGCCAAGGACGACCTCGGCCTTGATCACTGCGAGGCGCGCTCCTGGCACGGATGGCACCGCCACATGAGCCTGGTCATGGCCGCCGCTGCTTTCCTGGCTAAATTGTCTGCCGACCAGCGCCGTATCGCCTTCGGCAAACGGGACAAAACGAGTCCAATGGCCGCGGCGGCGTGACGCTCGCTCTCGCCTGTCTCTTCACCACGCCCGAGATCCGCCACCTGCTCGCCAAGCTGCTCTTCCGGACACGAACCCACCCCGCCTTCACCTGGGCCTGGTCACGATGGAGACGCCACCATCAAGCCGCAGCCGCAATCAGCCATCGGAAGAAAAGAGTAAAAGCGCAACTGTAGTACTAGACACAGACTTGCCGCCGCTGGCGGTGCTACACGAGTGGGCAGGCGTCTGACGTCCTGCCCGAGTTTGGGTCCGAGTGCAGGTTGGCTGTGTGGTGATTTGAACCGGCGCGCTAAGTCATTGATTCTTCGTCGACCGATAACATCAGGCGCTTAGTCCGCCTTGGTTAGTCTTTGATATTGTTGGATATATTAGCTTAGATTGGTTGAGGGGAGCCGCAACGTAGATATCAGCAGGGTCTTGTCCAAGCAGCGGTATGAAGAGCCGAGCCAATACGTGACGGCGCCTCGGCGGCCCCCATTGAGTGGTCCAGTTTGATTGTTAGTG
>JANQFI010000404.1 GCA_028277905.1 Chromatiaceae bacterium
ATAATCGCCCATAGTCCCGCGCAGGCTAAGCTGACGATGATCAGATGATCCAGCGTGCTGGCGGTGGTGAGGTTGAATTCGGTGCGGTATTCGGCCGGCTGGGCTTGCGAAGCCATTGAAATCTCCCATGGGGACACCCGCCCCAGTACAAGGGTTTCAAGTTGTATGGCAGGTCTACTGGCTCGCGGTGATCGGGATCGATGTGCTTGCCTTCCCAGGGATCATCCCCAGTGGCGTTGTCTCAGCACTCCCTACCGCTAACAGTTGCGGGTACAGCCCCGGATTTGCTCCCTGATGGGTACGGCGCACCGGGTTCCCTTTTAATCCGCCATCTCGTCCGATCCGGCGGAACCATCGCGAAATATGATACGAAGAATGCAAACGCTGACAAGTGGTATTGTTTTGCAATCCCGTACAATCGGGTCCCCGGCCTTCGCCCTCGCTTGTAGGCGTCCGCGCCATCAAGCATTTCTTCCGGGCTTTATTGGATAACCCCTTCGCGACTAACCGGCCGACTCCTGTGCCTCGGCCTGCCCCATCTCGGCGCGGATCTGCTGGCGCAGCAGGTCGATGGGCACCAGCTTGCCCTCCACGTCCAGGTTCCAGAACTGCCAGCCGTTGCAGGCCGGCGCGCCCTGCACGTGGGCGCCGACCTGGTGGATCGAGCCCTTGAAGTCGGCAGTGATGAGGGTGCCGTCGGCGCGCACCTTGGCGCTCCAGCGCCGGCCCGGTCCGTAGAGTAGAGTACCGGGCTCCAAGAGCCCGCGCTCGAGCAGCCAGCCGAAGGGAACGCGCGGCTGCTCGCGCTTCGAGGGCACGTCGACCAGCTCCAGGTCGTCGACCGGCCGCACCTTGGCGAGGCGCTTCTCGGCCAGCTCCAGGTAGCTCGCCTCGCGCTCGATGCCGAAGTAGCGGCGGTGGAGCTGCTTGGCGACGGCTGCGGTGGTGCCGCTGCCGAGGAAGGGGTCGAGCACCAGGTCGCCCGGCCGGGTCGCCGCCAGGATCACCCGGTAGAGCAGGGCCTCGGGCTTCTGGGTCGGATGGGCCTTGCGG
>JANQFI010000426.1 GCA_028277905.1 Chromatiaceae bacterium
AGAGAGGGGAAATCTCTGCTGCCTAAAGAAATAGGCAAGGATTGTGGTCGCACCAGGTCTCAAATAAGGCAAAATCGTGAAAACCGCACAATTCGGCGCCCCAGGGCCGTCGGGCGGGCGAACATCGCCATCGCGCCGGTCGTTTCGCGGGCACGCGCGACACGCCGCGAAGAACCGCTTCTCGCTTGAGTATCGGATACTTAGCGGAACTGCGGGAGACTGCTGGCGGTTGGTGGAAATCCACTGACCAAGGGAACCCTGCACCACGGCCAAAAGCCGCCCCAGGGGCCCTCCGAAGAGCGTTTGTATCACGCCTGTCGCGGAATCGGGGCCGAAACCGGCCCGAAATCAGGGCTTGCCAAGAAAAACCGGGACCGCACCGCAAGGGCACCGATCCCGGGAGTTCGTGGAGGGCCAGGAAATCTCTTTCCTGTTCGACGCGGATTTTTTACAGCGAGATGAAGGTTGTCAATAAACGTTTGAAAATATGTAGTGAGACTGTAAAGCTTCCACTTGTGCTGGTCGTAAATTAGTCAAATCTGTAAATTTCCAGGTCCCGATTTGCCTTGCTTTGGTCGCCGCTCGGGGTGGACACACTGAGGCCCCCGCCGAAGACGGCGAGGGCCCGCTCAGGTCCCGAAAATCGGGGTCAGCTGGTGGCGATACCGACCGCAATGAGCACGGCAAAGGCGCTGACGAGAAGGATCAGGGCCTTGTTCTTGAGGAGGCCGCCTGCGGTCTTGTCTTGGGTCGTGTCGCTCATGTCTTTCGCTCCGCTTTGCTCTGGGTTTCCGGGTCGATCTCTCGTCGAGTCGCTGGGCGCCGTCTCGTCACTCTCGTCGCCGGGGCGATCGCGAAGCGCTTCCAGCGTCTCCGTCAATCGCACTTGATATATTTTACAGAACAGGATTAATTGTCAATAACGAATTGATAAAAAAGCGTAATATTGTGAATTCTTCTCCTACATAACTCTTATTTTTGTAAATCATGTGGGTGCGGGCGGGTTTGCCCCTCGCCCAGCAGCCGGCGTGCTGTGTAGACTCGCGGGTGGGCTCTTGGGTCTGCGTCTCCGGGGTCCGACAAGGCCCATTCCGGGCCGAAATCGGGGCGGCGCGCGGTCGCGCAGGATTCACCCGAACGTGATTCGCCTGTGTGAACGGCTAGCAGATAGGGTGGGCCATGGATGGACGACTTCAGAGGCTCGGCGCGGCCCTTTTCGTCGCGGCGAGCGTGAGTGTCGCCGGTGCCAGCGGGATCTCGTCGGCACCGGCTTTTGCCGAGTCCGACGCCGCCATGTCGCCGGTGGTGGTCGAGCTCTTCACCTCCCAGGGCTGCAGTTCCTGCCCGCCGGCCGAGGCTTTCCTGAACGAGCTGGCCGACGAGGAGGGCATCATCGCCCTCGAGCTGCACGTCGACTACTGGGACTACATCGGCTGGGCGGATCCCTTCGCCAGCCCGCGCAACACCCAGCGCCAGCGCGACTACGCCCGGGAGCTGGAGCTGCGCTACGTCTACACGCCCCAGATGGTGATCGACGGACGGCACAACGTGGTGGGCAGCAACCGCCAGCAGGTGCGCAGCGCCATCGGCCGCTCGACCCTGCGCGGCAAGCCGCTCGCCGTGAGCTTCAGCGACGAGGACGGCGGCCGGATCGTCATCCCCGAGGGTCCGGCGCCGGAGGGCGGCGCTACGGTCTGGCTGGCGATCTACGACGGCCTGCACGAGACCGAGGTGGAGCGCGGCGAGAACCGGGGCAAGGCGCTGAAGAACCGCAACGTGGTGCGGGAGCTCGAAGAGCTCGCCGTGTGGACCGGCGAACGCCTGGAGATCCCGGTCGACCTGGCCCGCGCCGCCGCCCTCGGCCGGGAAGGCTGCGCCATCCTGGTGCAGCAAGGCCGCACCGGCCCCATCATCGGCGCCGCCGCCATGCCGCTCGGGGACCTCACCGGCTTTTGAGGCGGCCTTCCAAGACTGAAGTCTGAGTTCAGGACGTGCCGCCGGCCAGGCCGCGCGCCACCAGGTGGGAGAGCCGCCGGGTGAAGGCCGCCGGATCGGGCGGCGTCTCGCCCTCCAGGATGAGCGCCTGATCGAGCAGCAGGCGGGCCGCATCCTCCAGATCGGCGTTGGACCCGCCGGCGCCGACCCGCTCGGCCAGGCCGCGCACCAGCGGATGGCCGGGATTGACCTCCAAGATGCGCTGGGAGGCCTGGTCGATCTGGCGATGCTGCTTCAGCATGCGCTCCAGGTGCATGTCGAGGTCGCCCTCGTCGGCGACCAGGCAGTCCGGGCTCTCGGTGAGGCGCTCGGAGAGGCGCACGTCCTTCACCTGGTCCTTCAGGGTGAGCTTCACGAAGGCGATCAGGCTGTCCAGGCTTTCCGGGC
>JANQFI010000432.1 GCA_028277905.1 Chromatiaceae bacterium
GGCTTCGTCGGCAAGCAAGGAGAGATCTTGCCCACGCCGCCGAGCTTTGAGTACGCCCCGTCGCGGTGGGCGCGCTCGCTGGGCCGTACGGTATACGCCCTGCGCGATGCCAAGGCCGGGGTTGAACACGCCATCTACCGCACAAGGCAAATGCTCGGACAATGAAGCGCCTCGACCTCCTCAGCCTCGTCACGCGGTCATCCCTGTTGATGGCCGCCCGTGTCTGCGGCGCGGTTATCGCGTTCGCGGGCACGCTGGCGATCGCGCGCCACTTCGGCGCCGAGACGTTGGGGACGGTCGCGCTTGCCCTCGCAGCCATGGGACTTTTCGCGCAGACGCTTTGCGCCGGGCGCCAGGCGGTCGGGCCGCTGTTCGTTTCCGAATACCTGGTCGCCAAGCAGCCCGGACGAATTCGCGGCTTCATCAAGCGCGGCTATCGAATGATTGCCGCATTCTCCCTTGTTGCACTCAGTCTGTTCGGGGTCGTGACCATCGGCCTCGGTGACAAGTTGGGTGCTGAGCTGACGAGTGCGTTTGCCTTCGCTTGCCTTGCTGCCCCGCCTGTGGCTCTGATCAGCTTTAACGGCGGCGTGCTGACCGGGTTCCGCCGGCAGCTGCTGGGTCTGGTGCCCGACCTGTTGGTGAAGCCGCTGCTGGTGCTGCTTGCCATTCTCGCCACTGTTGCACTTGCACCACAGGCTTCGACTGTCGCGCTGCTCGGCGGTATATGCGCCGCTCTGTGGGCAACCGCAGGGCTACAGGCCTGGTTCATCAATCGGAAGAAACTCTACCCCGACGTTCCTGCGGACGAACGAGACGGTGCAGCCTGGACTCGGAAGGCCACGCCCTGGATCGCGATCATCCTGCTCGCCGACTATCTGATCGAGTTGCATCTCTTGTTGGCGGGCTGGCTGCTGGCGCCGGCGATGGTTGGGGTGCTGCACATCTGTTTCCGCCTGCGGATGCTGGCGAGTTTCGGCATGCGCGCGCTCTATTCCGTTGTGCTGCCGGAAATCTATGTCGCGCATGCGCGTGGCGATACGGCCGGCCTTGCCCGCGACATCACACGGGGCAATGCGCTGGTGCTGACCTATTCCACGGCCGTTTGCGCCGCATTTGC
>JANQFI010000533.1 GCA_028277905.1 Chromatiaceae bacterium
CGGCGTGCAGGCGTGGCTGGCGCGGCGGCTGTTGGGTGCGACGCACCGCGTCTTGGTCCTGGGCCAAGGCTGGCGTGCCCTGCTTGCGGCCTGGGCCGAGCCGGCGCGGATCGCCGTGGTGCCGAACGGGGTGCCCCTGGCCGCGCAGGTGGATCCGGACCCCGATGGTCCCTTTCGCATCCTCTGCCTCGCGAACTACGAGCAACGCAAGGGGCAGGAGGATCTGCTGCGGGCGGTTGCGGGGCTTGAGACCAGGCGCCCGGTGCGGGTGGAGCTGCTGGGGTTCGAGGCGGAGCCCGGCCGCCGGCAGCGCCTCTTGGGTCTAGCGGCCGAGCTGGGCCTGGCGGACGTGGAAGCCTCTGGGCCGGTCACTGGGGCGGCCAAGGAGGCCCGGCTGGCGGCGGCACACTGCTTCTGCCTGCCGTCCCATGACGAGGGGCTGCCCATGTCCGTGCTCGAGGCCATGGCCGTCGGGCTGCCGGTGGTCGCGACCCGTGTCGGTGCGATCCCGGAGGCACTCGCGGACGGCCACGAGGGGTTGCTGTTCGATCCCGGTGATATCGCGGCGCTCACCGGGCACCTCGCGCTGCTGAGCGACGCGCCAGAGACCGCAGCCGCCGTCGGCACCGCCGGCCGCGCGCGCCAGGCGCGGGATTTCAGCGTCGAGCGCTCGGCCGAGTCGCTGCTCCGCGTCTACCGATCGGTCGCGCGCCGAGGCCATTCCGGATCCACGCATCATCCGCCCTAACATCGGCAACTTAGGCGATTGCCGGAAACAAACAGACCGAATGGCGCAGGATTCTCGTCCGCCGTCGCGAAGCGGCAGCGCGTGCATAGTCGTTCTCTGTGCGCGTTGCCGCGACAAAGAAGGCGGGCGAGAACACAAGCCAGACGGTCTGTTTGTTGGCAGAAATCGCCTCAAACACCGACGCTCTCGGCTTGCTGGCCTGACGCGCCCGGGAGCGCCGGCTTTCCGCCCGCAAGCGGGATCGCGACCGTCCCGTCGGCCCGCCACATGGCCGACGCAACTGCTGCGCAGGCAGCGTCCTTAGGTCGCGTTGGGCCGCGGCAGCCGAGTTATGCTATGCGCCGGTGAATCGCCAAACCGGCGCCACCTGTGAAGCTGGCCAGCAAGGCCCTGATCTCGTCGCGGAGCCTCCCCGGCGGCCGGTAGCTGCTCGTCTCGACGGCGCGGCGGGCAGGGCATGGTCGGCCAGGAGTCGGCCGCGCTGCTTCTTGGTTATCCTGTTCACCCTGCTCCATGGACTCGCATCGTCGTTACTCCATCTGCTGCGCAGCCGGCGTCAGCCGTGGTAGGCGCCGCGGGGCTCGGGCATTGCCGGATCCCGGCACATCTGGGCCTAGGCGGCGCATGACCAGCAAATTCAGCGTTCTAACCTACAACATTCACAAGGGCTTCAACATGGCGGGGCGGCAGTTTGTGCTGCATCGCATGCGTGACGCCTTGGCGCGGACGGGCGCGGACGTGGTCTTCCTGCAGGAAGCGCTGGGGGAGCACAACACGCACGCGCGGCGCCTGCACGAGTGGCCGGAGTATCCGCAGTTCGCGTTTCTCGCCGACACCGTCTGGCCGCACCACGCCTACGGCCGTAACGCCATCTATGACGACGGCCACCACGGCAATGCCATACTCAGCCGCTATCCCTTCGCCGAGTGGGAGAACATCGGTGTCTCACCCTATCCCTTCGCCGCCAGCCGCAGCCTGCTGCATGGCGTGATCGAGCTGCCTGGCAGCGGGCAACGGCTGCACCTGGTCTGCGTCCACTTCGGCTTCTTCGCTGTCGAGCGGCGACCGCAGATCCGACGCCTGTGCGAGCGCATCGAAGCGCACGTGCCCCACGACGAGCCGCTGGTGGTGGCCGGCGACTTCAACGACTGGTCAGGTCGCGCGGAGCGCCACTTCAACGTCGATTTGGCGCTTGCCGAGGTGTTCCGCACCCTACACGGCCGCCATGCGCGCAGCTGGCCGGCGCTGGCACCGCTGCTACCCATGGACCGCATCTACTGCCGCGGCGCCACGCCGCTGGCGGCGCAGCGGCTGGGCTTCGTGCCTTGGCGCGACCTCTCGGACCACACGCCCCTGCAGGCCTGGCTCGAGTTATGACCGGTCATCGGCGCTGGACCCCAGCCAACCTGATGAGCGCTACGCGGCTCGGCATGGTGCCGGTGCTCCTGTTGCTGGCGCTCGCGGGTCAGCGGGAGGCCTTCCTGTGGATCCTCGGCGTGGCCTTCTTCACCGACGCCGTCGATGGCACTATCGCGCGGCTGACCGGACAGGTGAGCCGCTTTGGCGCCATCCTGGACTCCTGGGCAGATGTCAGCATCTACGCCACTGTTGCCGTCTCCATGGCCCTGCTGTGGCCGGAGCTGCTGAAGAGCGAGGCCATTGCCATCGGTGCCATGGTGGTGAGCTTCATTCTGCCGGCCGCAGTGGGGCTGCTGCGCTTCGGCCGCTTCACCAGTTACCACACCTGGCTGGTGAAGCTGGCAGTGGCTGCTGCGGCATTGGGTCTCTTCCTGATGTTGCTCGGGATTTCCGTATGGCCCTTCCGCATTGCGGCGGTGCTGGTGGTGCTAGCCGGGTTAGAGGAGATCGCCATCAGCCTGGTGCTCCGCGAGGAACGCTCCGACGTCAGCGGGCTGCTGGAGGTGCTGCGGGACCAGCGGGAGAAGCGGGCAGGCTGAGACCTGATCCATCGGTGGCCTTGATCGCGCCCGTCCGCGCACGGGTCCATCGAGATCGAGCTCCGGGTCGCAACCACAATCACTGTCGATCCGGTCCGTCTCATTCCGTCGGCTGCTGCTGCCGCAGCCGTCGAGCGAAGTCCTCGAAGGGCATAGGCGGCTCGAGAAGGTCGCCCTGGAAGCCCGCGCAGCCCTCGTTGCGCAGGGTCACGAGTTGGTCTTGGCGCTTGATGCCTTCGGCGATCACCGGGATCGACAGCGCCCGGCCGACCGCGATGGCGGCCCGCACCAGCATCAGCGCCATCGGATCGAGAGTGCAGCAGTCAACCTGCTCCCGGCCGATCTTGATGGTCGCCAAGGGCAGCCCCTTGGCCAGCGCGAGCGACGAGAACCCGCTGCTGAAGCCGCCGATACCGACGGCGACGGCGAAGGCGCTCAGGCGTTCCAAGGTCTCCGCCGAGCGGGCGAGATCGGAGAACAGGATCTGTTCGGTGACCTCGAGCCGGAGCGAGTAGTGCCGGTTACGGCTGCGCTCGACGAGCGCAAGGGTCTCGGTGATGAATTGGCTGCTGGCGAACTGCTCCGCGCTGATTGCGATCCCCACCTGCAGTCCTGGCTCGTCCTCGAGGCCTTGCACAGCCTGGAGCTCTTGCAGCTCCCGCAGCGCCTGCTCAATAGTCCAGCGCTCGAGCTTACGCACCAGGACGGGGGCCTCGGCCGCGATTTCCAACAACATGTCGCGCCGATACGTCTCTTCGGTCCGTTGCCAGTGGATCAGTGCCTCGCAGCCGATCCAGCGCCCGGCCCGGTCGAGCTGAGGCTGGTAGAGGATCCTGAGCTCCTGTTGTTCCAACGCCTCCCGAAGCCCGTCGATCAGCGCCTCCTGGCGCTTGAGCAGGCGCAGCATCCTGGGCTCGAAGAAACGCACCGCATTGCGGCCGGCGCGCTTGGCCTCGAACATGGCGATGTCGGCCTGCTTCATCACCTCGTTCGGCGTCGTCGAGCGCCCGTCGAAGAGCGCGACGCCGATGCTCGCCGCGCAGTGCAAGGCGGTGTCCTTGGCTGATGGCAGCGCATAGGGGCGGTGGGCGATGGCGAGGACCTTCTCGGCCAAGGCATTGGCCTCGACGTTGCCACCGTCGCGGTCCGGATCCAGCCCCTCGCTGAGGACAACGAACTCGTCGCCGCCGAGCCGCGCGATCGTATCGGCGCGGCGCAGCTCGCCGCGGAGTCGATTCGCGAGCTCGATCAGCAGCTCGTCGCCGACGTCGTGCCCACGCGTGTCGTTGACACGCTTGAAGCCGTCCAGATCGAGTAGGAGCAAGACCCCGAGCCGGCCCTGGCGATCGCAACGGGCGAAGGCCTGGCCCAGCCGATCGAGCAGCAGGCGCCGGTTGGCTAGGCTGGTCAGGGGGTCGTAGAAGGCGAGCTGCCGGATCTGCTCGTCGGCGAGTCGCTGCCTGGTGATGTCGTAGCAGACGCCCATGAGGCGTTGCACGGATCCGGATTCGTCTCTTAGCCCGCGCACAAAGAGGCGCAAATAACGCGTCGCGCCGTCGGGTGCCGTGATCCGGAGCTCGGCGCTGGCGGTCTCGGTACCGCGGAGCGCGTCCTTGAGCAGGTGCAACACGCGCCGGCGATCCTCGGGGTGGACCAGTCGGCGCCAGGCGGCAAGATCGCTCGGCCCGCCTGCCTCGAGCCCGTGCAGCCGCCGCATCCAGTTATCCCAATGCAGCCGGTGACCGAGCCGATCGTACTGCCAGACGCCGATTCCGGCGGCGTCGACCGCGAGCCGAAAACGCTCTTCGCGATGACTCAGCGGCTGCTCCAGCGCATAGCGGTCGCTGAAGTCCTCGACGATGCCCATCCCGGAGAGCAAGGTGCCGTGATCATCCCGAATGTCGGCAAAGAAGCCGCGGATCGGGATCACCTTGTCGGCGGTCGTCGACCGGTAGATCAGGTTGATCTGGCTCTTGCCCGCGGTCAAGGACCGCCGGATCGCGTCGATCACGCGCTGATCCTCGAGATCCCGCAGCAGGTTGAGGCCGATGATGCGCTCGGACGAGGTGCCGACGATCGCAACATAGGCGTCGTTGCAGTCCAAGATCGTGCCCTTGGGGTCGTAGTGCACGAGCCCGACCGGTGCATGCTCGAAGATGCGCCGATAACGCGCCTCGCTCAGCTTCAGGGCCTGCCGATCCTTGAGCGCGTCCAGGGCCAGTCCGACGTCGGCCGCGATCTTCCCCAGGATGAGTAGCTCATCGTCGCCGAAGTAGCCGGCGGTGCCGGCGTAGGCCTGGAGCAGGGCGAGCACGCCGGCGCGACCGGTGATCGGCTGCACCGCCTCGGCGGCGATGCCGTGCTTGCGCGCGAGCGCGTGCCAGGGCGCCGTGGTAGGATCCGTCAGGAAGTCGTTGGCGACCTGAGGCACGGCGCTGCGGTAGGCGCGTGCAGTCGGGTCCTGACCCGCGGTCTGCGCTGGGTCGGTGGTAAGCTTGAGCTCGCGCAGGTAGGCGACCTCGCCGGCCGCAGCGAGAAGCTCGAAATGTCCGCCGTCGGGTCGGGCCACGCTCGCCAGCTTGAAGCCACCGCAGCTGACCGCAATGCCACAAAGCTGTTGGACCAGGTCGGCCTCGGCCTCGCACTCGCGTATCGCCCGATTGATCTCGGCGAGCGCGGTCGCCAGCTGCTCCTTGCGGCTGATGGCCGCGAGGCTGCGCTCGAGCTGAAGCTTCTTTGACAGCAGGTCCCGTTGCAGGTCGCTCAGGGCTTGGTTGACCACGACCAGCTGCTCCTTGACCCGGTCGAGCTCGACGACGTCGACCTCACCCACGATCTGCAGCAGTCCATAGAGTCGGCGGGCACGGGCGACGACGCTGCGGTTGACGCGTCTGCAGTCGCCGAGGAAGAGCAGGCCCTCGAAGGTCTGTTCGACGTCGGTTCGCCGCCAGAGGGCCGCGAAATCGGGGTTCTCGAACAGCCCGGAGCAGTCGTCGCCGGGGGAGCGATCGCACAGGAGTCGGCGCAGGCCGCGGTTCCCCTGGACCATGACGCCGTCGTTGGCGAACAGGCCCACCGCCAGCGCCTCGCTGTCTCGTCCGGCCTTCTCCAGCAACCGTTGCCAGGCGTCCAGGTGTGCCGACGCCTTGTCCCTATCCGTCATCGAAATGCTCCATGGCCAACAGCGTGACGAAGACGATGCGTCGAGCGTCGCGGGCGTCGTCAGCCGGCGCTTGGGTGGCATTCCATGGTGCGGCGCTTAGGGGGGCGTCGATCGAAGGCCGCGATCAGCTCCGCGGTGCTACACCCGGCATCTGGGAGCACTGGCTCCCAGGCGTGCGCATCGAAGACGTCCGCATCCACGGCCGCCATGGTCATTGCCTTGCAGTCATCGAGGTCGCCCGCGATCGGCGCGGCGAGGAAGCGGTCGTGAAGCTCGCGCGGGAGGCCCTGAAGCCACCGCTCGTTCTGCGTGCATCCTACCACTGCGTTGGCTCATAGGGCGCAGCTCGTGCCGCAGCCCATCATGAAACCCCTCAGGGGCTTGTCCCGCGGCTAAGTGTAGTGTATACGAGCGCCGACCGGTGCACAC
Source organism: Chromatiaceae bacterium (assembly GCA_028277905.1). Lineage (GTDB taxonomy): Bacteria > Pseudomonadota > Gammaproteobacteria > Chromatiales > Chromatiaceae > Thiohalocapsa. Next base: position 6,299 of record JANQFI010000533.1, read on the forward strand.
CCGGACGTTCTAGGGCGTAGCTTCCAAGTCCCCGAGGCCGGAGAATGGCGATATCGAGCCTAAGTGACGAGCTGCGCGCCTCGACGCGCGCGGCGCACGACCGACTGGAAAGGCTGCCGTTCGCGCTGTCCCTGGCCGCGGGCTCGCTCCCCATCGAGAGCTACGTCGGCTATCTGCGCGCCATGGCCGTCCTGCACGCCGTGATGGAGCACGAGCTGCCGGTCGAGGCCGAGGAGCGGATCGATGCAATTTGGCGTGACGGGATGCGCCGTCTTCCCGCGCTGCATCGAGACCTCGCGCACTTCGCGCCGCAGGACCTCGGCCACATCCCGGCGGCGCAGCGGGCCGCCGACGAGGTTGCCAATCGGCTGCTGCTGCGCTCGGCCGAAGCGCCGCTGTCGATGCTCGGCTACCTCTATGTGCTGGAGGGCTCGATCCTCGGCGCGGCGGTGCTCAAGTCCCAGGCAGAGCGCGCCTTCGCGCTGGACCCTGTCCACGGCCTTTGCTACCTCGGCCAGGACGCAAGGGCTGGCCGGCAGCGCTGGCAGGGTTTCCGGCAACGTCTGGACGGCCTCGCGCTGAGCGCGGAGGAGGGCGCTGCGGTCGAGGCGGCCGCGATCGAGGCCTTCGCCGGTATCGAGTCGGTGCTGCGAGCGCTCTACCCGTTCGACCGCGAGGCGCTGGTGCGCGCGCCCACCGCGCTGAACCCCTAGGCCGGCACCCATCCGACCCGGCAGGGCCCGCTTGCCCTCGGGTGCGGACTCCGTGCTCAGTCCATCACCGGCTCCAGGTGCTCGAATACCAGTTGCGGCGAGCGGAGTCCTCGGTACTCGTTGATGTCGAGCCGGTAGGCGAGCCGTACCTGCTCGCCGAGGCCGCCGCGGCGCTCGGCGAGATGGAAGCCGATGGCATCCAGTGGCGGCGCTCCGTCCAGGCGCACACGGAGCTTCAGGTGCCGCTGCGCGGCGACGCTGCAATGGCTGACGGCGAAAACACCGTCGAACAGAGGCTCCGGGAAGCCCTTGCCCCAGGGGCCGGCGCGACGCAGTGCGTCGGCCGTGTGCAGGGTCAGGAGTGCCGCCGGCAGCTCGCCGTCGGAGAGGATCTCCCGCACCGCGGGCGTGGTGCCGAGCTGGCGCTCGATTTCGGCATCGAAGGCGTCGCGGAATCCCTCCAGCGCTTCGCGCTTGAGGCTCAGACCTGCCGCCATCGCGTGACCGCCGAAGCGATCGATCAGGCCCGGATGACGCTTGTGCACCGCGTCGATGGCATCCCGGATGTGCAGCGCATCGATGGACCGCGCCGAGCCCCGCAGCAGCCCGTCATCCCCATCGGCGAAGACGATCGTGGGCCTGTGCCAGTGCTCGCGTAGCCTGGCCGCGACGATGCCGATGACGCCCTCGTGCCAACCCTCGCCGTAGACGCACAGCCAGCCGCCGAGCCCGCCCTGGGCACCCGCCTCGCGCGCCACCAAGGCCTGCGCGGCGTCGAGGATGTCACGCTCGATCTCCCGGCGCTCGTCGTTCAGTCCGTGCAGTTTCTGCGCCAGGCGCATGGCACGCACCGGATCATCGGTGATGAGGCACTCGACGCCGACGGCCATGTCGTCCAGCCGGCCGGCGGCGTTCAGCCGCGGTCCGGCGACGAAGCCCAGATCTCGGGCCGTGACACCCTCGACGCGGTAGCCGGCGACCTCCAGCAAGGCCCTGACGCCAGGCCGGCAGGCGCCCGCACGGATGCGCCTCAGCCCCTGCTCCACCAGAATGCGATTGTTGCGGTCCAGCGTCACCACATCGGCGACGGTGCCCAAGGCCACCAGGTCCAACAACAGGGCGAGATTCGGCGCCGGCCGACCCGCCGCGCTGCCCGGCGCCGCGAGCCAGCCGCGGCGCCTGAGCTCGGCGCGCGTTGCGGCCAACAGGTAGAACATCACACCACAGCCGGCGATGTGCTTACTCGGGAAGGCGCAGCCGGGCTGGTTCGGATTGACGATGGCGGCGGCCGGTGGCAGCTCGGTTGCGGCCAGGTGATGGTCGGTGATGAGCACGGGAATCCCGTACCTGGCGGCACGGGCTACGCCCGCGTGGCTCGAGATGCCGTTGTCCACGGTCAGGATCAGGTCTGGCCGGCGCTCGGCGGCGGCGTCCACGACCGCCGGGCTCAGCCCGTAGCCGTGCTGGAAGCGGCTCGGGGTCAGGTGATCCACGTCGGCCGCACCCAGCCGCCGCAGGCCAAGCAGGGCGACCGCGCTGCCGGTGGCGCCGTCGGCGTCATAGTCGCCGACGATCAGAATCCGCCCGCCGCGCTGGATCTGATCGGCCAGCAAGGCCGTGGCGGCGTCGATGCCGCTCAGTGCCTTCGCCGGCAGCAGCTCGCTCAGCCTGACGGCGGGAATCGCATCGCCTCGGTGGGTGTAGAGCCGCGCCAGCAGCGCATGGAGATCGGCCGGCGCGGCGGCGCACTCGCCCAAGCGGCGGATGCGTACCTGGGCAGCGTCGACAGCGGGCCTTGTCGGTTGGCGTGGCATGGGCAGAGATGATCCGGCGGCGGCGTCTGATGCACCCGGTCGCGATGTTAGCAAGCGCAGTCAAGCACGACGCTCACGAAGGGGCCTCGCAGGTCCGCTCGCAGGTCCACAAAGGCGAAAACACATGTTCTTGACCCCTGGCTCGCGGTGGTGTCTGCGCGAGAGCCCATTGCTGCGGGCGATTAGCGCGCTCTACCTGTTGCCACTGCTGCTCTTGGTGGGTTGTGGCGGCCTGTTCCCGAGGCCGGACGCAGCGGCGTCGATGTCGGCGTTGCCGCCAGGCGTCAAGACCACGGCGGGCCGGCTCGACTCCGCCACAGGCTGCCCGCTGCACTACCGCAGCTTCGCCAGCACCGGCGCCCGGATGGATGCCCAGGACGGTGGCGATCTAACCATCCTCGCCCCCGGCTTCCTGCGCAGCCAGCGGCGCATGCGCGACCTCGCCGCCACGCTGGCCCGGGATGGCGTGCCGGTTGCCACACTCGACTTCTGCAACCAGAAGCCCTGGGCCGGACGGATCGTGCAGAACGCCCGGGATATGCAGGCGCTGGCGCGGCACCTCGGCGCGGAGCGGGTGGTCTACGCAGGCTTCTCGGCCGGCGGCCTCGCCGCACTGCTGGCCGCGCGGGCCGACCCGAAGGCGCTTGGCGTCGTCACGCTGGACCTGGTGGAGACCCAGGGGCTCGGCGTTCGCGCGGCACGGGGTCTGGACAGGCCGCTGCTGGCCCTCGCCGGCGAGCCCACCAACTGCAACGCGCAAGCCAAGGGCGAGGCCGTCTACGCCGTCGCCGAGCGCGCACGGGTGCGGTCCGTCTCCGGTGCCGGTCACTGCGACTTCGAGTCGCCGACGGACGCCGTCTGCGCGCTGATCTGCGAGGACCCGGACGGCACTAGGCGCGTACACCGGAAGCAGATCATCGCCGAGGCCACGGCGGCAGTGCGTGCGCTGTGGCAAAGGGACGCAGCCAAGTGGCCCGGCCCAGCGCTCACAGGTGTCATGGGCGTCCCATCCTCGCCGCTGCAAAGCGGATCCAGGTGATCGCATACAGATTGCGCCTCGCGCAGCCTATGGCGCGCGGTGCGCGGCCAGAACGCACCACCGTCGAGGCTTGGGGCTTCCCGCCGGCCCGAGTGATCCCGCGGCTCCCCGAGGGCTTCCAGCCTCTCAGTCCAACTGCCCGATCACGCAGTCGATGGCAGGCCCGTTGTTGCCGGCCGGATAGAAGCTGTTGATCGCATCCCGATAGGTCTCGGCGTCGATCTCGTCAGTGCCGAGCTTCGCGGTTTCGTCCAGGAAGCTGACATCGTCGCTGCTGACGTCCAGCAGGTAGTCGATGGGTCGGGTGCCTATGCTCAGGCCGCCGCAGGCGGTGTCTACTTGGTCGAGGAAGGCGTTGCTGACCGGACCCTCGGGTGCGACGAGGTCGCCACCGCAGCCGGTCAGCGTGGCGAGCAGTGCGCAGCCAGCGATGGTGCCGATAGGGTACGCCATGGGGAACGGCTCCGAGGATGGTTAAGGCCGAGCGACCGTAGCATAGCCGAGCGCCGGTCGCGACTCCAGTCGCCGCAGCCCGGATGCAGCGCAGCGAAGCCCCTGGTCTTGCGCTGTCGCCGCTGCGAATACTCGCCCAGTGTCGCCGGCTTCATTGTGCGCTCCCTGGGGATCCAGCCGGTATCCAGCTTCGAGTGATGCGCCAGAATCGCCCCTTCGGCGCTGTGCCATGGCTGGCTCGTCGGGGTTGGGAATCCTAGGGGGCCAAACAGCTAGCCCGCCGCGAGCGCGCGCTGGCGCAGGGTCTCGTATAGGCAGACCCCGGCCGCGACGGAGACGTTCAGGCTCTCGACCCGGCCGCGCATGGGTAGGCTGACCAGCAGGTCGCAACGCTCGCGGGTCAGCCGGCGCATGCCGCTGCCCTCGCTACCCAGCACCAGCGCGAGGGGGCCGCGCAGGTCGGTGTCGAAGAGGCTCACCGCGGCGTCGTCGGCGGTGCCCACCAGCCAGACCCCGGCGGCCTTCAACTGGTTCAGTGCCCGGGCCAGATTGGTGACCTGGACGAAGGGCACCGACTCCGCCGCACCGCTGGCGACCTTGGCCGCCACCGGCGTCAGGCCGGCGGCCTTGTCCTTGGGCGCGATCACGGCATCGGCGCCGGCGGCATCGGCGCTGCGCAGGCAGGCACCGAGGTTGTGGGGGTCGGTGATGCCGTCCAGGATCAGCAGCAGCGGCGGGTGGTCGAGCTCGGCCAGCAGGGCATCCAGGTCCTGCGCCGGGCGCCCGGCAGGACCTGTCACCCAGGCGATGACGCCCTGGTGATTGGCGCCACCGGCGGCCTCGTCCAGCGCGACCCGGTCCAGCTGGCGCACGCGCACGCCCGCCTTGCTTGCCGTTCCCACCAGATCCGCGACGCGCTGGTCGCGGCGACGGCGGTCCAGCCACAGCTCCACCACCCGCCCGGGACCGAGCTTGAGCGCACTGCGGGCGCTGTTGATGCCTATGGTGGGGCTCGCGCCGGCGGGCGTGGAGGGGCTCATGGACGGCGTCTCGGCAGCCGACGCGTTCCGAGCGCAACAGGCAAGCCCAAGGTCAGGAGGCAGCCGGCTTGCGCTTGCGCCTTGACGACGAGCGCGAGCGCTTCTTGCCGGACCCCGACTCAGGGGCCGGCTGCTCGGCCGGGGCGACGAGCACGAAGTCGATCTTGCGCTCGTCCAGGTTCACCGCGGCAACCTGCACGCGCAGCCGATCGCCGAGGCGGTACACCTGACCGGTGCGCTCGCCGGTGAGCCGGTGGCCCACCGGGTCGAAGTGGTAGTAGTCGTTGTCCAGCGCGGTGATGTGCACCAGTCCGTCCACGTAGATGTCGTCCAGCTCCACGAAGATGCCGAAGCCCTGCACGCTGGTGATGGTGCCGTTGAATTCCTCGCCGAGCTTGTCGCGCATGTACTCGCACTTGAGCCAGCTCTCGGCGTCACGGGTGGCCTCGTCGGCGCGGCGCTCGGTGCCGGAGCAGACCTCGGCGACCTGCTGCAGCTCCGGCTTGGAGTAATCCAGGTCCGCGGCGGTGCCGCCGGCCAGGATGTGCTTGATGATGCGGTGGACCACGAGGTCCGGGTAGCGGCGGATGGGCGATGTGAAGTGGGTGTAGGCGTCATATGCCAGCCCGAAGTGCCCGGCGTTGTCGGAGCTGTACATGGCCTGCTGCATGGATCTGAGCAGCACGGTTTGGATCAGGTGCGCATCCGGTCGGCCCTTCACCGAGCCCAGCAGCGTCGCATAGTCCTGCGCCGTCGGCTTGTTGCCGCCCGGCAGATTCAGGCCCAGCTCGGCCAAGAACTCGCGCAGGTCGGAGAGCTTCTCCGCGTTCGGTGTCTCGTGGATGCGATAGAGCGCCGGCATCTTCTTGCGCTCGAAGAGGCGGGCAGCGGCCACGTTGGCGGCCAGCATGCATTCCTCGATGACCCGATGGGCATCGTTGCGCCGGAGCGGCTCGATGCGCTCGATGCGCCGTGCGTCATTGAAGATGAAACGCGTCTCGGTCGTGTCGAAGTCGATGGCACCGCGCTTGGCGCGTGAGGCATGCAAGGCCTCGAACAGCGCGTGCAGCTCCTGAAGGTGTGGCAACAGGGCGGCGTGCCGCTCGGCAAGCTCAAGATCATCCCCGTTCAGCATCACGGCGACCTGATCGTAGGTGAGCCGGGCGTGGGAGCACATCAGGGCCTCGAAGAAGCGCGAGCGCGTCACCCTGCCTTCGCGGCTCACATACAGCTCGCAGGTCATGCACAGCCGGTCCACCTGCGGGTTGAGGGAGCAGAGCCCGTTCGAGAGCACCTCCGGCAGCATGGCGATGACCCGATCCGGGAAGTAGACCGAGTTGCCGCGCTTGACCGCCTCCTGGTCCAAGCCGCTGCCGGGGATGACATAGGCCGAGACGTCCGCGATGCAGACCAGGAGCCTCCAGCCCTTCGGCTTGCGCTCGCAGAACACGGCGTCGTCGAAGTCGCGGGCGTCCGCACCGTCGATGGTCACGAGCGGCAGCCCACGTAGATCGGTACGGCCGGTCTTGGCCTCCTCCGGCACTTCCTCGCCGAGGCCGGCAATCTCGGCGCCGACCTCCTGCGGCCAATCCACCGGCAGCTCGTGGGTGCGGATGGCGATGTCCGTCTCCATCCCAGGTCGCATGTGGTCTCCCACCACCTCGACGATGCGGCCGATGGGCGGCGTGCGCTTGGTGGGCTGGTCGGTAATCTCGGCCACGACGATCTGCCCCTGCTTGGCCTCCAAGAGCCGGTCGCTCGGGATGATGATGTCGTGCGTCATACGCTTGTTGTCCGGCACGACGAAGCCGACACCAGTGTCGGAGTAGAGCCTGCCGACCACAGTGCGGGTGCCGCGCTCGAGGATCTCCACCACCGATCCCTCCAGGCGCCCGCGCCGGTCGCGGCCGGTCACGCGCGCCACTACCCGGTCGCCGTGAAAGATCGTGCGCATCTCCTTCGGATAGAGGTAGAGGTCGTCGCCCCCCTCGTCCGGCTTCACGAAGCCGAAGCCATCCGGGTGGGCGATGATGCGCCCGGCAATGAGATCGCGCTTGTTGACCAAGCAATAGGCGTCGCGACGGTTGCGAACCAGCTGGCCATCGCGGACCATGGCGCCCAAGCGGCGGTCGAGGGCGAGGAGGTCATGGTTGTCAAGCAGCCCGAGTGCCTCGGCCACCTCCTGAAAGGCCATGGGCGCCGCGTGCTGCGTCAGGGTCTCGAGGATGAACTCGCGACTCGGGATGGGGTTCTCGTACTTCTTGGCTTCGCGCTGGCGATGGGGATCGAGTATCTTCGCCGACTTGGCCGATTTGCGTCGTGCCACCTGTTACCTTCCGCTCTCCTTGAAACCCCATAGTGTAGCCTTGACAGGGGGCGAATGTCTCACTATAATTCGGGGTTTAGGTGCCCCGTCCGTGATCGGCACCACCGCCCGGCAGTATCGCCCGGTACCATCGCCAGGTTGTACGCCGCTCTTGCCGAGGTGGCGGAATTGGTAGACGCGCATGGTTCAGGTCCATGTCTGGGAAACCAGGTGGAGGTTCAAGTCCTCTCCTCGGCACCAAAATCTCCCGCCAAGATCCTCCGCCAAGACCCTCGGGCTGGGTTGTTTGTCGTTAGGGTTCTCCGTAGATGAATGGGCGCAGGGAAAGCGCTGTCGATCGGCACGTCTTTTCCTTCCGACTTCCGCGCAATCCCGCTGCGGCCGGGCTCGGTTGCAGCTGACGCACGGGACCCTGGAACAACGGTTCCTCAGCATCGCCTCGGCGGCATTGCGGCAGCGGAGGATGCCTGGCGCGCCCACCACGCCGCGAGCGCGGAGCCAGAGAGGTTGTGCCAGATGGAGAAGAGTGCCCCGGGAATGGCCGCCGCCGCGGAGAAGTACTGCACCGCAAGCGCCACGGCCAAGCCGGAGTTCTGCATGCCCACCTCGATGGCCAAGGTGCGCGACACCCGCAGGTCCCGGCTCGCGAGCCAGCCGAGGCCATAACCGGCGCCGAGCCCGCATGCGTTGTGCAGCACCACCGCCAACAGGATCAGCCAGCCGGCGGCGGCGACATTGTCGACGTTCAACGCGACGATGATGGCGATGATGAGCAGGATGGCCGCCATGGACAGCAGCGGGAACAGGTGCTTGACCGGCTCCAAGCGCGGGCCGAGCCAGCTGTTGACCGCCATCCCGAGGGCCACCGGCAGCAGCACGATCTTGGCGACGGACAACAGCATGTCCCAGACCGGCACCGGCACCTCGCGACCGACGTAGAGCCAGGTCAGGAGCGGCGTCGCCAATACCGCCAACAGCGTCGAGGCGGCCGTCAGCGTGATGGACAGGGCCAGGTCGCCGCGCGCCAGGAAGCAGATCAGGTTGGACGCGGTGCCGCCCGGACTTGCCCCCACCAGCACCATGCCCGCCACCAGCTCGGCCGGTAGGCCGAGCCCGAGCCCGATCAACCAGGCCGCGAGCGGCATGATGCCGAACTGCAGCGCTATCCCCAGCCCCAGGCGCCGCGGCTGCCTGAGCACCGCGGTGAATTGGCGCCAGGTGAGCGTGACGCCCATGCCGAACATCACCAAAGCCAACAGCGGCACGATGGCCGCCTTCAACGGCGCGAGCCACTGCGGCTGCGCGTAGGCGAGCGCCGAGCCGAGCAGCGCCCAGAGCGGGAACAGCGTGGTGGCCGCAGGCATGGCCGGTTATCGACAGCAGTGCGTTGGCATGCCCGCCATTATGCGGATCTGGGTAGAGGCCACTTAAGGCGATTTCTGTCAACAAACAGACCGCCTGGCTGGTCTTTTCGCCCGCCTTCTGCGTCGCGGCAGCGGGCACAGAGCTCGACTATGCACCCGCTGCCG
>JANQFI010000283.1 GCA_028277905.1 Chromatiaceae bacterium
CCCGCCGAGGTAGAGCCCCGGCGCCTCCGGGATATCCGGCCCGACGATCGACCACTCCTCCGGAATGTCAAACTCAACGCCGGCGTGTGCCAGAAGTGCTGCCGGCTCGGCACCGAACGCGGGATCGTCCAGGCGCACCGCCGCGCAAACGTCTTCGACAATGTCGGAGTCCGCGTCGGTCAGCATTATGAGCGGAACATATTTGACGCGGATCAGTTCGCCGCGCGGCGTGCGGGCCACGCGCAGCAACTGCTCTTGCGCCAACACGGTGCGGTTCAGCGGCGGCGGCACAACGCGGCGAACCTGCACGGCATCCAGCGGCCCTATGCGGCAGACCTTGCGCTCAGCAGTTCGCAGCCCTTCGCTCCGGTCCAGCGCGGCGATGTACTCCGTGACCGACTGAGAGGCAGGGGCGCGCACAACCGAAAACGTGATGCGGCGATCGATCACCTGGTGATCATGGCCCCGGATTCGGCGGTTCGTTGGCAGAAAGAAGGTGTCCGGATATTCCGGGTGCTGCTGCCAGTCCCGCGGCGCACGCACGATGAGCTTAGTGCCGGGAATCCGCGTCTCCGGGCCCAGGGCGCGGCCTTCGAATGCCTGTACCCAGGCCAGCGCCAGCATGGCGGCCAATACCACCGCACTAAGCACGAGCAACAATGTCGGTCTACCGGGCCTGGCCCCGGTATGCACTTCGATCATAGTCGGGCATGATAAGCGGGCGGGCCGGCAGTTTGAATCCACAGCGCTCGTGGTTGCCCTTGTTAACGCTTGCGCGTCCACTCGTCGCCGGCGTAGCGCTGCCGGCGTTCCGCCACGTCGCTCAGGCTGCTGTTCGTCCAGGTCGCTGGCACCGGTGCAAGCGCCAGTGCTGCCGCGATCCGCGCGATGAACGCATCGATCCAGCGCTCGCAAATATCGGCTGGCGGTTCGCCCAGATCGGCCCCAGGATGCGCGGCGTAGCGTTGGCCCAGCAGTAACGAGCCGTGTTGCATAACTCGGCCGGGAATCCGCCGCTGGGCGCTGCCGAGCAGCTTGCGTTCGTCGACGATCAGGTCCGTCCGTCCGGGCTTCTCGAAGCAGAAAAACGGCCCGTCGCGCGGCGAAGGCATCGGATATGAGTCCGGGGCCATCACGCTTTGCGGTCCGCTCTCCGCCAGCACCGCTCGCCAGCACTCGTGCACGAGCTTGTACAGCGCGATCGGATCTTCCCGCGCCACAGGCAGCGAGTCGTCCACCACCAGGCAGTAGGTCACTTCGCGATCGTGCAAAATCGCCCCGCCGCTGCTCTCCTACTGGATCGCCCCCTGGCTCGCCCTGTCGGGCGGGGCCGAGTGGCTGGTGCGGCTGGCCTGCCTGCCGTTCCCCCTGGTGGCGGCGCTCTCGTTCCTCGGGATCGCGCGCCGGGTCGGGCCGGACGCCGGTGGCGCCACCGCGCTGCTGGTCACCACGCCGGCGTTCGTCGTGCTGGCGTCTTCGCTGCTGCTCGACGTGCCACTGCTGGCCTGCCTGCTGTTCGGGGTGTACGCCCTGCTGCGCGGGGTCGACGCCGGCGGGGAGCGCTGGCTCTGGGCGGCGGGCGCCGCGGCCGGCGCCGCGGCCCTGATGAAGTACGCCGGCCTGGCGGCGGCGCCGCTGCTGGTGGCCGGTGTCTGGCTGCTGGCCGGGCGTCGGGGCTCCGCCCTGGCGCGGGTGCTGGGGCCCTGGGCGGTGATCGTCGGGGCCTGGGCGGCGCTCAGCCTCGTGCGCTACGGAGCCGTTCACTTCCTCGGCTCGACCGACGTGGTCTTCCGACGCGACCTGGCCCCCCCGGCGTGGGTCGGACAGCTCGCCGCCGTGCCGATCTGGTACGGCGCGGCGCTCGGCTTTCCGGTCGCGGTCTGGGCCCGGGCCCTGGTCCGCGATCCCGCGTTCCGCGCCCCCGCGCTGGCGGCGCTGGGGGTCGGCGCGATCGTGGCGTTCACCGTCCTGCCTTGGAGCGAGCCGGCCCGACGCGGCCCCCCGGGTCGGGGGGAGCTCTGGATCGCGGCGCTCGGCTGCGCGGGCGGGCTCTTCCTGTGGGCCGCACTGCTCGCTCCCCGACGCCCCCGGTGGGACCCCATCGATCGCTTCCTGGCGCTGTGGTCGGCCGGCTCGCTGGTGTTCAGCGCCGCCGTGAACTGGCACGTGAACGCTGGCGACGCGCTCCTGGCGGCTCCGCCCGCGCTGCTGCTCCTGTTTCGGCGGGCCCGGCTGCGGCCGACGCCGGCCTTCGCCCGGGGGTGCGCGGCCGCGACCCTGGGCCTGGCCCTGCTTCTGGCCCGGGCCGACGCCGAGCAGGCGGGCTTCCATCGGGAGGTGGCGGCGGCGCTCGACGCGCAGATCGGGGAGCAGGCGGGCGAGCGCTGGCTGGTC
>JANQFI010000566.1 GCA_028277905.1 Chromatiaceae bacterium
CTAGTGCTTTGCTGCGGAAGTTCCGAGACCGGGATCCCCTCGTTGTCGTTGTCGTAATCGTAATCGAATATCCGCACGGTCGAGACCTCGATCACGACAAAGACTAAAGATCACGACAACGATCACGACAACGACCTGAGACGGTCTCGGGACATTCGCACTACTGCACTAGAGGGTGCACTGCCGCCGCTGCGCCCATCGTGGCTCCGGCATCGTCCGCCTCAGCGCAGTCACCCTGAGTACAACGCCGCATATGCCTCCGGATCCAAGATCTCTCGCATGTCCACGAAGCTGCCGCTGGGACGGTCCTCAAGCTCTGGCAGCACGCTCAGCACCCGCTCGGCAGCGGCGGCGGGGTCGGGCATGCGCGCGCTGCCGCGGGCGTCGCGCAAGCGTTGCAGGGCGGGGAAGGCCTGGGCGTCGGCCGCCTCGCAGAGGTAGTCCATCATCGCGGTGTCGATGATACCTGGGGCGAGCGCGGTGATGTGGGTATCCGGGAGCTCGTGGGCGTAGAGCCTGGCGAGCATGTTGAGCGCGGCCTTGGAGAGCGCGTAGCCGCCCCAGCCCTTGTTGCCCAGCACGGCGGCGCCTGAGGAGATCATGATGACCTGCGCCACGGGCCGGCCCCAGGCGTAGAGCCAGTCCATGACGGTCTTGTTGGCCCAGAGGTTGATGTCCATGACGCGCTTGGCGTCGGCGAGCGGGGTCTCGGCGAGGAGCCGGATCTCGCCCAGCGCGCCGGCGTTGAGCACCACGAGGTCCAGGCGATCGACGCCAGCGAGTAGCTCGGACAGGGCGTCCGGCACCCTGGCGGCATCGGTCAGGTCACAGGGCCGGTCGTACACGCCTGGCAGGTCGCAGCCGCGGCGGCTGCAGCCGTGAACCATCCAGCCGCGCTGGACAAGGCACCGCGCCAGGGCACGGCCGAGGCCGCTGCTGGTGCCGGTGATGAAGGCGCTTAGGCGATTGCCGGAAACAAACATACCGAATGGCGCAGGATTTTCGCTCGCCTTCAAGGAGCAGCAGCGGGCGCATAGTCGAGTTCTGTGCCCGCTGCCGCGACGCAGAAGGCGGGCGAAAAGACAAGCCAGGCGGTATGTTTGTTGACAGAAATCGCCTTA
>JANQFI010000594.1 GCA_028277905.1 Chromatiaceae bacterium
GCCTCGAGCGCCTTGGTGCGGCGAAAGAGGGTCAGATTCTTGGCGAACAAAGGGTTGCGCGAGAGCGCCATGGACGTGGCCTCGGTTCGATCGGGTCTATTGGGCAGGCGGTCGATGTAGCGCGATCTAGCTTGTCACACAACCGTCACATAGCTGTAACAATCGGCCGGCCGGATGCTAATCGGCCGCAAGTCTAGTCCGCCAGGGCCTCCAGCAGCCAGTCCTTGAGGGCGCGGACCGAATGCTCGCTGTCGACGCCGTACCTGGGGTCGAGGATCAGCGGGCCGGCCCGGTAGCCCCGGCTCTTGAGACCGCGCTGGACCGATTCCACCAGGCGCACGTCCTCGGCCAGGGTGGTGAGGCGGTCCTGCTCGGCCAACTTCAGAACCGTCTCGTCGCGGACACCGTCGGGGGCGTACCAGCCGCGCACCACTTCCGTGCGGTCGACCGAGAGCGGCCGCCAGTGATAGGTGTTCAAGAGGCCGCCCGGATAGACCTGGAAGGAGAAGCCGGGCCAGAGGAACCAGGAGCTGTAGTCGGCAGCATGGGCGCTTTCGCCGGTGTCGATCTCATAGCTCATGGCCTTGAGGTCGGCGGCCGTGGTGGTGTGGCGCAGGCACTGGCCCTGCCGCTGTGCCCGGATGTCGTAGCTCTTGGGGTCGATCACGCCCTTGGTGAAGGCCGGGTGGGCGATGCTGCAATGGTAGCATTCGCTGTAGTTCTCGACCGTGACCTTCCAGTTGCATTCCTCCTCGACCGCGACCCACTCGACGGGCTGCAGGCGGTCGAGCTTGGGCAGGTAGTCGCGCAGGCCTTGCTGCACCTCGGGGAAGCACTCGGACATGGACGGCGCGTCGTCGTCGAGGTTGACGAAAAGGAAGCCGCAGAAGTCCTCGACCCGCACCTGGGTCAGGCAGATGGCGGTCTTGTCGAAGCCCTCCACCTTGTCGCTGTTGCGCGCCCGCTTCAGGCGTCCGTCGAGCTCGTAGCTCCAGGCATGGTAGGGGCAGACGATGCTGCGCAGGTTGCCGGCGCCCTGCACCAGCTCGTGGGCCCGGTGCTGGCAGACGTTGTAGAAGGCGCGGA
>JANQFI010000244.1 GCA_028277905.1 Chromatiaceae bacterium
GCGACGCAGAAGGCGGGCGAAAAGACAAGCCAGGCGGTATCTTTGTTGACAGAAATCGCCTGAGCCGACACGGCAAGCCGGCAGGGGCCCAGGTAGAGTCCCAACAACCAGGCTCGCCGGCTGGTTCAGCCCGGGAGCCGGTGTGAAAGGCGGACCTGGAGTCGTCCCTGGCCCGACTCGAGCATGCCCAGGACGAGCACAAGCGGGTCAAGGGCCTGTTCGAGCGCAAGAATGTGTCGGAATCCGCCATGGATCAGGCCGAGGCGGAACTGAAGAGCGCCCGCGCCCGTGTCGAGGTCTCCGAGGCGAATCTGGAGCAGGCCGAAGAGCAACTGACCTATAGAGCCTACGCATAAATCAACTATCCCAACGGACAGTCGACAAAATTGGCGGTCCGACGCCGCCATTCTTATCCCCTGCCAGTCAATGCCCGGTATCGACGATGCCCTGGGCATCATCATTCGACGAAAATTGGACGATCCCCGAATTTTGGGGCGAACGAGGGTAGCAGACTGCGTCTGGGTGCGCGTGCGAGCCGGTGTTGAAGCCGGTGTTAATGTAAATTGCGGATGAGTAGGTGATAGCTGATCATCGTCTTATCCAGAGGGTAGCCTGGAAGCACTCGTTGCCACGCGTGCTGAGTCGATCGTCGCCGAGGTCGCACTTCAGGCGCTTGATCATCCGTTCCACGGCAGGCCGGCGCGTCATGATGGCCTTGAAGCGCTTCGCCATGGGCGGATCCTCCGGGTCGATGTGCTTCAGGGTATCGAACGGGACGGTGATGGTTCGCCCCGACGCGGGGGTGCGGTTGCAGTACTGCGCGAGGTGCTGGCAGCCGATGCAGGCGCTGTCGTAGAGCACCCGCTGGACCGAGGCGGCGAGCAGGGGGTACGCGCCAAGGACACTTTGCACATGCGGGTAAAAGGTCTGGCCATCGTGGGTGGCGGCATCGGCAACGGCGACCGCGTCGAGCACGATGCCTTGTTTGGGCAGCCCGATGGCGCTGGCCTTGTGGCCCCAAATCATCTGCTTGCCGGACTTCACGATGGTCCCGGCGCCCTCGTCGCGCAACGCCCACGCATGCGGACACGCGTGCCAATCCTCGCAACCACAGGTCTTGGTCCGCTTCGATTGCGATTTCTTCTGCTCCTTGCCGTGCGCATCTTGGTAAGGCACCGTCTCGAAGCTGGAGTAGGCGTGGAAGTGCGTGGTATCGCCCACCAACTCCGGCTCCGGTTGGATGACCCCGCTGGCCAGGTTGTCGGTGACCGCCGTGCGTTTGATCCGCCCCCACAGACCGGCAGCGGTCATGATCTGATCGAACGGCTCGAGCTTGCGCAGCGATGGTACCGCCTCGAAGTGATAGTCGTCACAGTCTTTGCGCTGGTGGAAAAAGCCGCAGACCCGCGCAAACGCCGGATTGCTCTTCAGCAGCAGGCGCACCTGCTCCGGCTCGGGCGCAAACCCCATGAGGCTGGCCCCGATGAAGCCCTTCAACAGACCGAAGAAGCACTTCGGCTTGCGTCCCACCAAGCGCGGCGGAACCAGGCCGGGGGCCACATCGGCGGCCTGCACGTCCTGTGTCTGAGCGGCCACCACCTCGCCTTGGTACGGAATGGGGGCGGGCGGCGCCGTTGGCTGGGGCGCCGTGGCACGGTCGAACAGCAGTCGTTGTCTCGCCTCACCCTGGGTCTCCGGGTTGATTGCATCGTCTTCCGTCGCCTTCTGCGGCGGAAGTTGGTTGAAATCGTACCGAGCATTGTAGTAATCCGCTGCGACTTGGCGATAGTCTTGCCAAGGGAAATGGTCGAGAATATCGAACCACTCACCATCGATGGTGTTGCGCAAGTCCGCATCGTCGCTGCGCACCTCGTAAATGAGGGGGATCTGTAGGCCTGGCGCGATGGGCAATGACAGCATGCTCGGTGTACCTATTGGCGTCGCCAGGGTCGAGATCGCTCAACTTATCCAATTCTATCAGGAAATGGCATTGTCCTTTTTGTAACTTCAATCGCAAACGAACCCCTTTTTCCTCCGAAAATCCGGGCAACGGCCCCATTTCGGCGGTTATCCGCGGGCAGCGGCCTTGCCATCTACAAAGTCGCCAGCCTCGGTCCTTCCCCTAACCCTCGGATTTTCAAGTGATCGCGTCGTTTATGCGTTTGCTCTATGTCTCGATCCCCTTCTGGGAAGACATAGGCGTATTATGAAGGCGACCTGGGCAGCACGGGCATTGAGCACCCTGTTCCTCATCGGGATAACCGTCCTGGCCATTCTGTTCAATAGCACGATGCCGCGGGTCATGATCCTGCAGAGCTATGATCCCGATTACGCCTGGACGCGCGATGTGGACGAGGAGATACGTCGAGTTGCCAAGAATTGGACGGAATACAGGGTAACCTGGCACTACATGAATACCAAGAAGCCGTCCGATCCCGACTCACTGCGGTACGCGGGGATAGTGGCGCGGCGCGCCATCGACCGCTTCGACCCCACGGTGCTCATTGCCGTGGACGATCTGGCGCAGAAGTTGGCCGCCAGGTACTACGTGAACAAGGAGGACATGAGCATCGTCTTTTCCGGGGTCAATGGTCTGGTCGAGCCCTATGGCTATGATCGCGCCGAGAACGTCACGGGCATTTTCGAGCGCAAGCCCTTGCAGGCCATCAAGGAGCTGAACTTGACCCTGGAGCGGGACCGGCGTGGGCGCGAGCACCCTCCCTCGGTGCGCTACCTCATGGATCCCTCCCCGTCGATGGCACGTGACCGGCGCTTCGTGGAGGATCTGGACTGGTCGCCGCTCCGATTCCTGGGCACCCATGTGGCCCAGAGCTACGAGGATTGGAAGGAGCACGTCGCCTCCCTGGACGCGGTCGATTACCTCCTGGTTGCCAACTATCGCAAGCTGCCCCGCAGCAGGGAAGATCCGAGCTTCCCGCCGCCGCAAGAGATCATGGGCTGGACCGAGAGGCACTCGCCGGTGCCGGTGACCGGGGTGAACGTGTTCAACGTGGAAGACGGTGTCGCTATCGCCGTCGGGGCGTCGCCCTTCGAGCACGGCGAGGTGGCGGCCCGGTTGGCAGAGCGCATCCTCTGAGGAAGGGCTAGAGGTCAAGGATGTGCCTGCGGTCTACAACCGACACTATGTCGTGGCGATGAACGCCGGGGCCCTGGCCGAAAGAGGTCTGCGGCTGCCGCAGATTGACGAGACCTTCGCCCGCACCACCTTTACTTTCATCGAGGGTGAGCAATGAGACTCGCCCTCGTGCGTCACCTGCCCACCCAGGCCAACCGCGATGGCCTGTTGCAGGGGCGCCGCGATCCCCCGATCCTGCCCCCTGACGATGAGACCCGGGCCGCCATCGCGCGCAATCGGCTATCGCTGGCAGGGCGATTCGCATCTTTCGACCATGTGCTCGTAAGCAGCCTGAGGCGCACGGCAATGACGGCCGAGGCCTATGGCTACGGCGAGCTGGCCCAGGTCGAGCCATTGCTCGATGAGCTGGACTTCGGTCCCTACGAGGGCCGCCTACGCAGCGAGATGCTCCGGGAGCTCGGGGACCGCTGGGTGGAGGCCCCGCAGACGCTGATGCTCGGCGAGCCCATCAGCGCCCTGGGCGCGCGGGTCCGATCCGTGCTGAGCCGCTACGGTGGTTGCCAATCCCTGTTGATCTTCGGCCACGGTGCCTGGCTGCGCGCCCTGCGTTCCCTGATCGAGCAGGGTGATCTTGGGCGTATGAACAGAATGACCATCCAGCACAATGCAGTCTCAGTCGTGGAGCTATCCGGCCATGCGAGCAAAGTCATCCGAGAGCGGTAATCGCCTGTCAGCGGCAAACATCGCATTCCACCTGTTTCGCTGCACGGTCCTGCCGCTCCTGTCTTGCCCGGAGCCCGACGAGCAGCGGCCGCCGGCGGTCATCGGTGCACTCGGTGGATCCGGAGTACGGGTGATTCCGGCCATCATGCGCACAGCGGGCTTCTGGATGGGCGCCTGGGTCAATCCCAAGACCGAGGACGCCATGGCCACCCGGTTCTTTCTGCAGCGATACTTCGACGGAGCCGTGGCGAGCCCCGCGCATTGCGAAGCGGACCTGCGACGTGCCTGTGCGTCGGCGGTCGCCGCGCATCGCTGGAGAATGCCGGATACCAAGATGCCCTGGGGATGGAAGAACCCCAGGTGCATGTGGGTGATCCCCTTCCTCACCCGGGTGTATCCGGGCCTGAAATTCATACATGTGGTGCGCGACGGGCGTGACATGGCCCTGACCAACAACACCAACCTGCTGCGTCAGCACGGCGAGCTCCTGCTAGACGACCCCGCAGCCAAGAGCGACCAGGTCCGTGCGCAGCTGGAGCTGTGGACCAAGGGGAATCGTACTGCCCATGGGGACGGAAGCACCCATCTGGGGCACAACTATCTGTGTATCACCTACGAGGACCTAGGCGATTGCCGGAAACAAACATACCGAATGGCGCAGGATTCTCATCCGCCTTCGCGAAGCGGCAGCGCGTGCATAGTCGTTCTATGTGCGCGTTGCCGCGGCAAAGAAGGCCGGCGAGAAGACAAGACAGGCGGTATGTTTCTTTCCGGCAATCGCCTTAGATGCCGATGCTCCGGCTGGAAGATGCGCCCGGCACTTGCATCGATCTAGGCGCTTAGGCCGCCTTCAGCCTAGGTCGATGTGGCGCGCTTGCATGGTCCCGCGCCGGATCGAGACGCCCCCCGGCGCCGCTTGCCGGCAAGATGCTGGTCGCGGTCGGTCAGCCTGCTGTCGGGAGCCAGGGGGAAAGCAGCTCCACCGCCTCGTCGACGCCTGTGGCTGGTACAGGCTTCACCGGTCCGGCGGCGAGCAGCGTAGCCAAGGGCTCCGCGATGCGCCCGGCAACGAAATCGGCGAGGGGCAGGCTGCGGAAGGGCACCTGTTGCGCCAGCCAGTCGTGCAGGTGTGGCTCTTCCGGCCAATCGCCGCGCGGCACGGACAGCACCGGGATGCCGTGGCAGGCGGCCTCGGCGAAGGTGCCGTAGCCGGGCTTGGTGATGACCGCATCGCAGGACGCGAGTGCGTCGGTGACGGCCTCGGCGCCGATCAACAGGGCGTCGCGCCGCGCCGCGGCGATCTCCGGCACCGGCGTCAACAGCAGCGTCTTCGGCGGCAAGGGCATGTCCCTGGGCGGGCGGAGCGACCCGGCGCCGCCGAATTGCATCAGCACCAGCCGCGTATCCACAGACAGACCGAGGCGTCGCCGCAGTCCGGTTGGGTCGCCCGGGCGCGCCGCGGCGATGGGGCCGATGTCGCGCCCGTTCGGCAGCCAGGCCATGGGCATGCTGGGCGCCGGGCGCAGGAACAGCTGGGCGCCGGCGTAGGCCTCGCGCATATGCGCCACCAGCTCGGTCGGCAGCCGGTCGCCCACCGGGCTCTCGGCGAGGATGTCGAGCCAATTCAGCGAGCAGAGGCCCACCGCCGGGATGCCCAGCGAGCGCGCAGCCGTCAGCGGCAGCCAAGGGATGTCGGCGAGCAACAGGTCGGGGCGCAGCTCGGCGAGCAGGGTGCGCTGTGCCGCGAGATGGCGCTCATGCAGGGCATCGAACGCGCTGTAGAGCGCAAGCCCTTGGTCCCAGCTCGCGCGGAGCGGTCCGTCCATCGGCAAGGCCACGTCCGTCGCCAAGTCCAGCAGCTCCACGCCGTCCGGCATGCGAGCGCGGACGAAGCCGGCATCGACAGTCGCGGCGAGGGTGATGCGGAGCCTGGGATCGCGCCGGCGCAGGCCCTGCGCCAAAGCGCTCACCTGCGCGATGTGCCCATAGCCGTGCGCGGTGGCGGCGATGCAGAGGTGCGCCGGCATGAATCGGCTTCGGCAGCGCCTAGCCCGCCGATCGTGAGGGGCCGCCGGGAGTGGCCGGTGGGGCCTGGATGTGCACCGCGAGCCAGACGCAGCGTGGGTCCTTGGATGTCACGAGCACGCGATGCGGCAAATGGGCGGGGATGAACAGGTGGTCGCCGGCCTGCAACCTCACCGGGTTGCCGTCGAGCTCCAGCCTGGCCTCACCCTGCAGCAGCAGCACCCATTCGTCGCCGTCCTGGTCGTACAGCACAGGCTCGGGTTGCGGGCTGCTGACGATGCGCTCGATGCGCACGCAGCCCGATGCGATGAGGGTCTCGAAGTCCTCGCCGGTCGCCGGCGCGGGCAGCGATCTGAGCAGGTTCTGCGGCTGGGGGAGGCTGCTGGCGGGCACGCGGGTGTCAGCCCTCAGAACGATCCGTTGCTGCGTCAGAAAGATCCGTTGCGGCGGCCGGCGGTCGCTGCCTGCTGGATGCCCACTGCATGGAGCTTAGGCGATTTCTGTCAGCAA
>JANQFI010000690.1 GCA_028277905.1 Chromatiaceae bacterium
GCCCGCGGGGAGCGCAAGCCCTCGCAGCAGGCCGTCGCCGGCGGCAACCTGCAGAAGGCATCTTCCCGATGCGCGGGTGCTCTACGTCTCGGCGACCGGCGCCACCGAGGTTTCGAACCTGACCTATGCCGAGCGCCTGGGTCTCTGGGGCGAGGACACGCCCTTCGCCGACGCCAAGGCGTTCATCGACCAGGTCTTGGCCGGCGGCATCGCGGCGATGGAACTGACCGCGCGCGACCTGAAGGCGCTCGGCGTCTCCACGGCCCGCTCGCTCTCCTGGGAGGACGTCACCTACGAGCGCCTGGAATACCCGCTCTCGGCGTTCGAGCGCGAGGTCTACGACGAGCGCGCCGGTGCCTGGCAGGCGGTTCTGACCAACGTTGACCAAGCGCTGGAGCTGACCGGCGGCGGCCACAGCCCGCAGGCCAAGAGCGCCGCCCTGTCGCAGTTCTGGGGTGCCCATCAGCGCTTCTTCAATCAGGTGCTGACCGCCCTGCAGACCCCGGCTGTCATCGAGCACATGCGCACGCAGATCGACGCCGGCAATACCGCCGTCGTGCAGATCGTCAACACCAACGAGGCCGCGCAGGAGCGCATTGCCGCCGCGGCGACGGCCAAGGGCACCGCGCTCGAGGAGCTGGACTTCACGCCGCGGCAGCAGCTGATGGACTACGTGCGCAACGGCTTCCCCGTCGTTGCCCACGAGCAAGTCAAGGACGCCAACGGCAATGTCCACTGGCAGCCGGTCAAGGACAGCGAGGGCAATCCGGTTTTCGATCAGCGCGCCGTGGCCAAGCGCGACGCCCTGCTGGAGACCCTGGGCCAGATCCGAGTCCCGGAGAATCCGCTGGACTCCATCATCAACGCCTTCGGCGCCGACAACGTCGCCGAGATCACCGGCCGCAGCCGGCGCTTCGTGCAGACGCGCGATGAAGAGGGCAATCTGCGCGTCGTCGAGGAGCGCCGCGGCAAGAACGCCTCCCGCGCCGACGCCGAGGCCTTCCAGGCCGACCGCAAATCGGTGCTGGTCTTCTCCGGTGCCGGCGGCACCGGCTATGCCTTTCATGCCGACAACACCGCCGAGAACCAGCGCCGGCGTATCCACTACATCCTGCAACCCGGCTGGAGCGCCCCAGGCGCGGTGCAGGGCTTCGGGCGCACCCATCGCACCAACCAGGCGTCCTCGACGCACTACGTGCTGCCGACCACGGACCTCGCAGCGCAGAAGCGCTTCGTCTCCAGCATCGCCCGTCGGCTCGATCAGCTCGGCGCCCTGACCCGCGGCCAGCGCCAGACCACCTCCCAGGGCCTGTTCACGGCCGCCGACAACCTGGAGAGCCTCTATGCCGATACGGCCCTGACCAACCTGTTCCAGGACCTGCACAACGGCCGCACGCCGCTGTCGTTCAAGGAGGTGACGGCGCAGATGGGTCTCTCTCTGCTCGATGAGAACGGCGCCATGGTCCAGGGAAAATCCCCAAGGTCCCGCAGTTCCTGAACCGACTGCTGTCCCTGAAGACCGACCAGCAGAACCAGGTCTTCGGCCTGTTCGAGAGCCGCCTGGTCGAGGCG
>JANQFI010000046.1 GCA_028277905.1 Chromatiaceae bacterium
TGGCGCAGGATTCTCGTCCGCCTTCGCGAAGCGGCAGCGCGTGCATAGTCGTTCTATGTGCGCGTTGCCGCGACAAAGAAGGCGGGCGAGAAGACAAGACAGGCGGTCTGTTTGTTGACAGAAATCGCCTAAGGACGCGGCCCGGCGTGCGGTGCCCAGCGCTCATCGGCACAGTGACGGATAAGAAATCCAAGGACCTGTGGCAGGCCAAGGCGGCCCTGAATCGTAGAGGCGTATCCCAAGACGGACTTGAGATTTCGCGATACACAGGGTTAGCACGATGCTAGCAGTTTTCTTGGGCTGCTTGGCCCAGTCACAATAGAATCAGAGAGTTAGCCTGACGAGCCGCAAGCGCCGGAAGTGAGGTCGCCGTCGGCTGGGAGGCGCCCTTTAACGCGCTCCCGGGCGGCCTGCTCAACATGTTGGGCGCTGCTTCCTGACAGTACTCTAGATCTTGTAGCCAGCCTCTCCGGCACAGTGACCTGGAACCAGCGGCTTCAATGCCTCGCGTTCGGTTAAAATATTGGCTGCACTTTTTTAATCGGCACCCATGACAGTAAAGCATACTTAACTCCGTGGACCCGAAACGCTTCACTGACAATAGGTTGGGCGAGCTTACGCCGATCACTTGGCCGAGGCCCGACGTGGCCTTCGTGCCCCAGCCACTGCCCAGGGAGTGGACGATGCCGACCGAACTGTGGCCGCTGCTGATGGATGCGCGCGAGGTCCTGGCCCGGCTCGACGGCGTTGGAAGACACATGGCCAACCATCAACTGCTGCTAGTGCCGCTGCAACAGCGCGAGGCACTGCGGTCGTCGAGCATGGAGGGCACCTATGCGACGCCCGAAGAGCTGCTGCTATACCAGCTGGACCCCCGGGACCCTGCCTCGGACGCGGATCGGGTTCTGCCTGCAAGGTGTCGTCGAGCAGTGCCGTGACAGCATCCGCCGCATCGACAACCTTGTCGCACTGCGCGCGGACTACAGGACGCGAGTCGCCGAATGCGGCGGCAGCGCCCGGCTGATGTCGCTGGTGGACGGGCTGTTCAGCAGCCCATTGCTGACCATCCCGCAGGTAGCCGCGAGCACATCCGTCACCTACCCCACGGCGAAGAAGGACGTCGTGCGCCTGGTGAAGCTCGGTATCCTCGCCGAGGGCGAGCCTCACAAGTTGCCTAGGCACTTCTACTCACCGCAAATCTTCGACATCGCCTACGGCGAGCCCTGACGAATCCCGATCCCAAGGCATGAGCACAGCCGAAAGCGGACTGGTCGCCAAGGTCTGGAACTACGCGCACATGCTGTGCGACCAGGGCATCTCCTAGGGCGACCATGTGGATCAAATCTCCTTGTACTCTTGCTCCAAGAGGATGGATCAGGAACGCCTGGACTCGCTGGGCATGGAGTCCACCGTCCTAACCCGGTGGCGATGGGGTCCGCTGGCCCACCTGAGCGGAGGCGAGCTCGAGCTTCAGTATCGGTACACGCTGGTGCGGCTCGCCAAGCAGTCTGCGACCCTCACAAGGTCGAGCACGCGCGGATGGCTGCGTATCACCTGCGGCTGTATGTTAGCGTGGGAAAGTGCGGCGGACGCAGCCGCTCGCATGGACTGCCACTTGTGCCGTGCCTCCGCGGCTGTTCGCCAGAACACCCTTGGAACACAGAGAGACGCTCAGCGACGGAGCGCCACCGGAACCCTCAGGCAGCCGGCTTTGCAGATCGAGACAGTCCGATCTGAAAGGCGGCGGGCGGTTCCGGATGCCCGCAATCCGAGGCCGCGACTCGGTCGCCAAAACAACCCAAGGGTGGCCTGGGCCAAGCCTGATCCCTGGGAGACACTTTGGCTGACACTTCAGGGCGCGGCTTAAGGTGATTGCCGGAAACAAACATACCGAATGGCGCAGGACTTTCGCTCGCCTTCAAGGAGCGGCAGCGGGCGCATAGTCGAACTCTGTGCCCGCTGCGGCGACGCAGAAGGCGGGCGAAAAGACAAGCCAGGCGGTACGTTTGTTGACAGAAATCGCCTTAGCGGGGGGACGGGCTCGATGAGTGAGCTACTCTCTGCCGTTGCTCTTCCCGGCCTCCGGCAGGACTCACTCGGGCGGTACCTGGCTGCTCTGGGGCTCCTGCGCGTGACGACGAGGAAGTGGCCAAAGGTGCGTGGCGCTTGGCGCAATGGCTACTTCTGGCTCGTCGGCGAACCAGCCGAAGTGGAGGAGTTGATCGCACACGTCTGGGAAGTTGGCCAGCAGGACGGGTGGACCCCCTACGAGCGTGCCTGGAAGGAAGCACTCGAACACGAGAAGAAGCGCACGCCGGGGGAACCCTCCCATCTATCGATCCACCAATCTGGCGCAGAGGAGGTCCTCGCGCTTCTATCTGCGGCACACTCGGTAGCGACCGAGATACTTCCGGGTGCGAAGCAACCGTCGAACTGGCGGTTCTTCAATCCGCTCCTGGGGCTTGGCGGAAGCGTTGGTCGGCGCGACTTCACGAAGGGCTGGTCTCAGGCCCGAGACGCGTGCCAGCTCGTGAATCAGCAGAAGAAGCTGGAGCAGGCCAGCAAGAATGGCAACGCGAAGGAATCGAAGATTCAGAAGCTGGAAAGGGAGCTGGAAGCCGCGCGAGCGACGTTGCGCGGCGACCTGAAGGCTTTCCTCGATGGCCAAGCATGTAGCCGGCTCGACTCCTGGAACGCCGCCTCCTGGTTCAGCGAGGCGAACAAGATCGCAAACTGCGGCCAGGACTGGTTCGGCGGCGGTCAGGTCACGCCATGGGCCATGCTCCTCGCCTGCGAGGGGATCCCGTTCTTCGCCGGCTCCCCCTCCCGCCGCCTCGGGAGCCGTGCGCGCTCGGTCGGCGCGTTCCCCTTCGTCACGCGCCCAGCGGCTCCGGAGCGTGAGAACGAAGCGGGCCGAGACCGCGCCGAAGTCTGGTTGCCCCTGTGGAATCGGCCCATGACCGCGGCCGAGGTGAGGGTGCTCTTCCTCCGCGGCCGTGCCGAGGTGAGCGGGGCCGGCGCGACGACGCCCGCTGCTTTTGCGGCGGCAGTCGTCCGGCGCGGTGTGGACGCCGGCATCGACGGGTTCCAGCGCTTCGTTCTCGGTCGGACGACAACGGATCAGGTCTTCGAGTCCAGGCTGGAGGGCTTCGTCCCCCTGCCGGCCCAGGCCTCGGGCGAGGCCGAGCTCGCGCGTTCCGGAGCCATCGAGTCCATCCTCACGCTGTGCGATCGGCTGCCGAGGGATCGCAAGCAGGGACAGCGCTGGCAGTTCTACGGGCTTCGCGGTCCTGTTGAGGCCGCACTCGTCGACTTCGCGGCCGCGCCGGAAGACCCCGAGCGCGCGACTCGACTGCTGGACGCTGTCGTTGCTGCTCTCGACAAGGTGGACCAAAACCGGAACCACCGGAAAGCGGGCGTCCGCTGGCGCCCGCTACCCATCCGGTGGCTTCCTGCACTCTTTGGCGACCTGCTTCCGCCGATCGAGGCCCGCCTTGTGATGGGTCTTGCGTCCACGGGCTCGGAAGACGAGGCGATGGTAGTGCATCGCTATGGTGTAGGGTTTGACCGCCACCGAAGAGCGTACCTGTTCCCCGAAACTGCTCCACACCGGTGCACCTGGGGCAATCGCGCGCTCAAGACCAATCTCGCTCTCATCCTTCGCCGCCGGCTGGTGGACGCCGATCCTACCGCTCTCCTTCCACTCTGGCCCGCCGTTCGCACCTCCGTCGGTGATTTGAGCGAGTGGCTCTCGGGGTGTGTCGATGATCGAGAGGTGGGCCGGTGGTTCTCCCGCTTGGTCCTCTTCGACTGGCAGGACGTGCCAAAGGACATACGCAATCTCGCTCGCGACGGATCGGAGTCAGTCTCCTCCGCGATGCTTGCCGTCCATGCTCTGTTGCGTCCGCTCTGCGAGCCTGGGCGCATCTGGCTGGACCGGGACGTCGAGCAGCTGCTGCCTGCGAGCACCCACGCACGGAGCGTTCCCGCCGCGCGGCAGCTCGTGTCCCTGCTGGCCGCAGGCGATGTGCCCGTCGCGGTGCGGGTCGCGCGGAGCCGATATCACCTGGCCTGCCAGCCCCTCGCCCGGATCAACGCTCCCCTGTCCGTGAGTGATCCGGAGCGTCTGCTCGCTTCCCTGTTGATCCCGACAGCTCCGGGGGAGTTGGTGCGCCTGACGCGCGCCTGGCTGCGCCCGAGGCGAGAGATAGGAGTCGCCTGATGGCAAGTACGACGATAGTTCTCGATCCCGCAAGGCTCGCCAGCGATGACGGGCCGCTCCGCTTGGTCCTCAGGGCGCGGCTCAGGCCGATCGCCGGACTCGACCGCTTCCAGCCTGCTGGCTTTCCCGAGATCGGCCACGTGATCTACGACGCGCCCCGGCAGGATGCTTCCAGCGAGAAGGTCTGCATCGTGGACAGCGCGGCGAGCATGGCGAACCACCTGGAGTGGGTATGCATGCGCGGCCGCTGGGATCTCGACTTGGTCGAGGAGCTGAACGACCTGCCCTATCTCCGGTGCGTCACGGATCGTGGGTGGCCGAACCACACGTCGGTCGGAAACGGAAAGATCGATCCGAACAAGCTCGACGTGGTCCTCACCAGCCTGACCGAGGGCCATCGCATCGCGTCGACCTACTTTCTCGGCGGAAGTCGCATCGAGAACGATGCACTCGCGAACGGCCTGTTCGAGGATGAGCTCGCGGGCGAGTGCGGCATTCTGCCGCTCGGCAAGAAGCGGGCCCACCCTTCGCCCGAGGCCTGGTGGAAGGTCTTCTCGACGCTCTTCAAGTACGACCCCAACTCGCTCGTCCACGGCGTGCTGTTCCCGCAGTGGCAGGTGAAGGTTCCGCGCATGCTCACGGCTCACCTCGAAGCCTTCGGCGCGGGTCGGGTGGACAGCTCGGGTGTCAAGTTCGACCGCCTCGGCAAAACCACCTCGGGGCAGCCGATCTTTGCCAAGGACGAAGAAACTGCGCGCGAGATCCGAGCGACCTTCATTCTCGACCTGGCCCTGCTCCGCTCCTTCGGGCGTGGCAAGAAGGGAGAGAATGGGCAGAAGGGCCTGCACGACAAGCAGAAGGAGTTCCTGGTCGCCTTCGCGCTCTGGAAGATCGGCCGCCTGCTGCGCGGCCCTTTCAAGTACCGGACGGGCTGCGACCTGGAGTGCGAGACCGTGGTCGAGGGCGTCGGCGGCAGGGAGAACCTGAAGGACGAGCTGGCCGGGATCGAGTTGGCGACCTTCGCGAAGGACGCGGATTTCCCGAGGCAGCCGATCACGGACATCTACTGGCCGGCCGACGAGCTCTACCGCGCGGGCAAGGACGACGCCGACTCGGCCGGCGAAGGCGAAGATGAGAGCGAGGACACGCGAGCGGAAGACTAGGAGTACCCGATGAAGATCGTTCTTTGCCAGACCTTCCCGCTCGGCCGCTTCCACGCCACGCCTTGGCGAGCCAATCCGTTCGATGACCCGTACGGGGAGTGGCCGCCGAGTCCTTGGCGGTTGGCCCGCACCGTCGTGGCGCGCTGGTACCAATGGAACCGGGAGACGGGAGATGGCGATACGCACTCGTTGGAGCGTCTGATCGCCACCTTCTGCCGGAGCAGCTTGTCGTTTTTTCTGCCCGTGGAGGCCAGACCGGGCCGCTCGTTGCGCCAGTACCAGCCCGTGGACTTCAGCTGGAAACCGAAGGAGAACAAGAAGGGTACCATTCCCCAGGAGAAGGTCTACGGAACCACGCTGGTTCAGGACAACTACTGGTCGGTTCCGCCGGAGAGTCCGGTCTGGTGGTTTCTCGATGGCGACGAATGGTCGGACGAGCTGCTCGACGTGTTAGATCGGTGCTTGGAGCGGATCCTCTACTTCGGGCGAGCGGAGTGCCTGACCGAGCTCCGGCGATTGTCCGAGACCGACGTGACGCCAAATTGCAGGCTTGAAAGCGTGCGGCGCTCTCGGGACGAGGTCCCGGTGCTGTGCCCTGTTCCCGAGGCGACTCCGACCCAGATCCAATGCATCACGGACCAGCCGGACGTCAGGAGGAGCACGGTGCCTCCCGGGGGCGTATGGAAGTTCGCCCTCCGTCCGCCGGGAGCTCCCCTTCGATCAACGCCGCGGGCGTCCGTCCCCTCATCCACGCCCCGCCACCTCATCCAGTTCGCCATCACCGGAGCGGTCCTTCCCGAGATGCGCATGATCTGTCGGGTGACCAGCAGCCTCCGTCAGCGCGCCCTCGACCACTCCGTGCGGCATTGCACTGGCAACCCATCCGTGCGCTGGCGGCAAGCTCCCGTAGAAGCTCGCAAGCAGGCGGTGCTTCTCTCGGGTCTTGACCCGGAGAAGGGCAGGTTGAAGAACCACGAGCATGCTTGGTTCCTGGTGTGGCCGGAAGCGGGTGTCCCGGCGCGACTCCTCGTCTGGCGCTCTGGAACGCCGTTCACCCTGGAGGAGCAAAGCGCCCTGCTGGGGGCGGCAGAGCGGGAGATCTCCTGGGGTAGGGTCCCAGGTCGTGGAGCGTGGAGCGTTCGCCTCCTGCCGTTGGATGCCGCCGTACCCTCTCCGCCCGGATTCGATGGCCAATCCTGTCGCATCTGGGAGACGGTCACGCCCTGTGTCCCTCCCAGGCATCGCTTCCGGCACGGGAAGCCTCGGGAGCGAGAGGACGTCACCTCTCAGCTACGCCGAGAGCTCAAAGCGCGGGGTTTGCCTGCCGATCATGCCCGGATCGACGTGCTCGGCACTCCCCAGTGGACGGCGGTTCACCTGCCGCCTGGCCGGAGACGCTCCCGCCCGTTCATTGGGGACCGTGCCGGCTTCGCCGCGGGGATCGTGTTCGACGAGCCTGTCGAGGGCCCGATCATGCTCGGCCACTCAGCACACTTCGGTCTCGGGCTCTTCGCTCCGAAGGAGCCGGCGGCTTCACCAACTGGGCCATGACCGGGCAACAAGCGGATCAAAGGATCAGCCGGGCCGTCTGCAGCCCGCATCAGGATGCCTGGATTGGAAAAGCCGAACCTGGAGGCTACTTCAGAGCGGCATGCTTCGGCCGGCGGAAGCGGCGGCCGCACAAGCCGATGAAGCTGACGGTCGCCTTCGGCGCCCGCCGCTCCTCGGCAGGTCGTTAGGCATCGTCACCTGTACAGGAGGAGAAGAAGGATGCGCAAGTTCGCACAAGAACAGAATCAAACTCGGCAAAAAGAGTCAATTACTCCGACAAGGTTCAGTAAGGCAACATCTAAGCCAGAACATGTGGTACACGCAATACTGTATTCGCAACGGACCATAGGCAACCGACCGGTGCAGAGGATGCTACACACGCATAATCAAAGTGCTGATGTAGCCATGTCTACGACCGCCCCGCGTCGCTTCGGTCACGACTTCAGTCGTGTACCAGTACATCATACTGTGCCCGAGTCCGTGCAGACCAAA
Source organism: Chromatiaceae bacterium (assembly GCA_028277905.1). Classification (GTDB taxonomy): domain Bacteria; phylum Pseudomonadota; class Gammaproteobacteria; order Chromatiales; family Chromatiaceae; genus Thiohalocapsa. Next base: position 7,429 of record JANQFI010000046.1, read on the forward strand.
CCGACCGTCACTGCGGCGGAGGACAAATACGAGCGGGAGGCGGACTGGGTAGCGGAACGAGTGACTAAGTCGATCAACTCTCCCAGTCAGGGACATGTGCAACGAAGGGTACCGAAAGAAAAACTGATACAAATGAAACCGGCGCGACTCGTCAATGCTGCAACTGTTGACAAAGGCTTAGATGCAACTATACAACAGGCGCGAGGTAATGGGCGAATGATCTCCGGAAATGCACGCGAACCGATCGAACAAGCTCTTGGTGTCGACTTCAGCCGGGTCAGAGTACACACCGATGCGAGCTCTGACTCGCTTAATCACTACCTAAACGCCCGCGCGTTCACCGTCGGTCAGGACGTTTTCTTCAAAGCTGGGGAATACACCCCTGGTAGCATGAGAGGGCATGAGCTAATTGTTCATGAGTTGACCCACGTCGTGCAGCAGAACGAGACGGCGGGGCAGCACATACAACATGAAACAGACAACGAGGAGGATTCTCGATTCAAGCGCGTACCGCCAGGTCCAGGGGCCTACACTGAGGATGAATACAAAGAATGGCAGCGACTGCATCCCGACAGCGCTTTGTCGTTAGGGGGACCGTGGGAACCCAAATCTCTTTACGCGCGATATACGCCTGAATGGTTCTCGTCCAGAGGCTATTTCTATTCCGGAAGTATGTATGGAGGATATAGAGGAGCACGAATCGAGGTCTGGCTCAGTAACGAAGGGAAAGGAAAGGTATTCCGAGTATTTCGGGGACCAGAACCAGAACGCCGCGAACTATCGGAAGAACCGAAACGCGTCGTGCCAGCGGAAAAATCCCCAAAGACAAAAGAAGAGCACGCCGCTATTGAAGAGCTACAGTTTTATGCTGAGGAGTACATGGAAAGAAAAGAGTACTTTGTCGACAGAGCAGCTGAGTTGAGAGACCTACAAGGGAGTCCGGACTATGGCGAGAGATTTGATCAGCTTTTGGACGAGATTAATGAGTTTCAGAATACGTTTAACTATATACTGGGGGAAAGAATTCCAGAGTTAGTAGGAGAAATAGACCCTCAAGACCAACAAGCATTGCTTAGAATGGGAGAATATATCGCGGTACTGGAGGAATTCTATACCTGGAAATCCAAGGATATTGTAGACCTATTTCGCGATTTACCAGCTCCGCCGACCCAATAGGAATCGATGGAGCATAGCATCGATGGCGTCGGCGCGAATTGAGCAATGCCCAACGAATCAGGTTAGATCGTCCGAGCGCAGCGAGCGACGACCTGAACCCTTGGTTGGTGCGCCAAGCGAAGCTTGGCGCTTGTTGTCGGGTGCAAGTCCCGCTCGGGTCAGGGCTAGCCACCCGCCCATAGGTAGGTCCGCACGCCGGGATCTTTACGGGGGCCGCCAGGTCACTGGCCGTCCTACCTTAATGACGAGCCCGGTGGAACGGAGGGGATTGAGGGCGTTAGAGCATATCTTTCGGAAGGGTGCTTGAGGCGAAGCCCTATCGGGAGCGGCAGATCTTCGATTCAAGCCTGTCGCGTTGCCATTGCGGCAATAGAAGCAGCAGAGTGACGAGTATGGGCCCGAGTCGTCGGTCGCGAAGGCGAACGCCACCCTCGGTCGAAGAAGACCGATTGCGCAGCGCACGGCTCGGCGCGGTCGGTTACCCCGTCGCGGCCCCTGCGACATCGCGGTTTGGCGCCGGTGGCGGCACCGTGGGTGAAGGAAGGAGGCGGGTTGCGAGGATCGTCATGGCGGTCCCGCAACACGGGCAGGCGAGCTGGGGGCTTGGCTTGATCCAGGCCAGCGCCGGCTTCGGGTCAAAGCCGAGCAGATACTGAAGCAAAGCAAGCAACCCTTTGCTGTTGGGATGCCCCCTGTGTCAGGCTAGTTGTCGCCTCCGCCTACTTGGACTGTCACAGCAACAGGGAGTGAGATGGCGCCGACCCGGGGCGGTGGCGTTGGGGGCGGTTTGGGCCGTTCAGTTCGATCGAATTAGACGAGCTTGTCCACGTTCTTCTCCTCTTCCGCGGACCGGAAGGCATGGAAAGCTCGAGTGCGCAGGTTGCCGGACGACCCGAGATGCAGCATCAGCGCGATTGCGGTCTCCTCGTCGGGGGCATCAGAAACCAGGATCGCGTCGAAGTGTCCCGGCGTCTAGCAGATGTCTTGTACATCGACGCCCATGTGTCTCGCTGCTTGAAGGCGAGCGAGGGTCCTGCGCCATTCGGTGCATCTTGCTCCGGCGATCGCCTGAGTGTGCGTGTGAGCATAGAGGATCCCAGGGCTTTTCTCGGCCGGCCATAGATTGCTGCCATTGAACCAAATTGAACCAACAGGACGATGTCGACTCGACGGCATCACATCCCTTGGCTCCTGACTCGCACTCGCACCCGGTGTCGGATCGAACGGAGCCATCGCCTGGGCGGAGACTCGGAGCCACCTAGCCGGGGGAGCTCACGTATCATGCCGTCATCGAATCGCGGCCCTTTGCTTGGAGAATGCCGAGATGCTGTGCCTGCGCGGGGCCCCCGCACTCTCCGCCTTTCGCCTGGCCAAGCTGGGGCGCCGGCTGCGGGAGGTCGGCCTGTCGGATCCGCGGCTGACGGCGGAGCTGACGCACTTCGCGGACGTCGCCCGACCCCTGTGGCCGGACGAGCGCGCCGTGCTGGAGCGGCTGCTGCGCTATGGGCCGGCGGCGGATTCGGCCCCGGATAGGGTCCCAGATAGGACCTCGGATGCGGCCCCAGGCGCGAGCGGCGAGCCGTCGGGCCGGCTGCTGCTGGTGGTGCCGCGGCTGGGGACCATCTCGCCTTGGTCGTCTAAGGCGACGGAGATCGCCCGGCACTGTGGTCTCGATGCGGTACGGCGCTTGGAGCGCGGCATCGCCTTCCGGCTGAGGGCCGGTGGGCTCGACGAGGCTGGGCTCGATGGGTGCGAGCTCGCCCGGGCCGCCACGGTGCTGCACGACCGCATGACCGAGGCGGTGCTGTTCGACTTCGCGGACGCCGAGCGGCTGTTCGCGCGCGCCGAGCCGCGGCCGGCGAGCCGGGTGGACATCCTGGCCGGCGGTCGCGCCGCCTTGGTGGCCGCCAACACCGAGCTGGGGCTCGCGCTGTCGGACGACGAGATCGACTATCTGCTCGACGCCTTCGGTGCCCTCGGCCGCAACCCGACGGACGTCGAGCTGATGATGTTCGCACAGGCCAATTCCGAGCACTGCCGGCACAAGATCTTCAACGCCGACTGGGTCATCGACGGCGAGCCTCAGGCCGAGTCCCTGTTCGCGATGATCCGCTACAGCACCGAGCGCTCGCCCGCAGGCGTGCTCTCCGCATACCAGGACAACGCCGCGGTCATTGAAGGCTGGCAGGGCCGGCGCTTCCTGCCGGAGCCGGAGACCGGGCTGTACCGGGCCAGTGCCGAGCCCGTGCACATCCTCATGAAGGTGGAGACCCACAACCACCCGACGGCCATCGCACCTGATCCTGGTGCTGCCACGGGTGCCGGTGGGGAGATCCGCGACGAGGGCGCCACCGGCCGCGGTGCCAAGCCCAAGGCGGGACTCTGTGGCTTCTCGGTGTCCAACCTGCGTATCCCCGGCTTCGCGCAGCCCTGGGAGCGGGGGCAGGACTGGGGACGGCCGGGGCACATGGTCTCGGCGCTGGACATCATGCTGGAGGGCCCCATCGGGGCCGCGGCCTTCAACAACGAGCTCGGCCGCCCGAACCTCGCCGGCTGGTTTCGCACCTATGAGCAGCGAGTGCCTTTGGCGACCGGCGGCACTGAGCTCCGCGGGTACCATAAGCCCATCATGCTAGCCGGCGGCCTGGGCAACATCCGCGCCGAGCATATCGCGAAGACCGCCTTCCCCGCCGGTACCCCCTTGATCGTACTGGGCGGCCCGGCCATGCTCATCGGCCTCGGCGGCGGCGCCGCGTCCAGCATGGCGAGCGGTGCGTCCGCGGCGGCCCTGGACTTCGCGTCGGTGCAGCGCGCCAACCCGGAGATGCAGCGCCGCTGCCAGGAGGTCATCGACCGTTGCTGGGCACGCGGCGACCTCAACCCCATCCTGTTCATCCACGACGTCGGCGCCGGCGGCCTGTCCAATGCGCTGCCGGAGCTGGTGCACGACGGGGCCAATGGAGGAACTGGGGGTGCGACCTTGGAGCTGCGCAAGGTGCCCAACGCCGACTCCGGCATGTCGCCGATGGAGATCTGGTGCAACGAGGCCCAGGAGCGCTATGTGCTCGCCCTGGACCGTCTTGGGCTGGACGGGTTTGCCGCCATCTGCGCCCGCGAGCGCTGCCCCTATGCCGTGGTCGGCGAGGCCGAATCCGACGCATGGCTCCGACTCGGCGACGCACACTTCGGCGATGTGCCCATCGATGTGCCCCTGCGGCTCTTGTTCGGCAAGCCGCCGAGGATGACCCGGGACGTCACCAAGCTGCCGGCGCCGGCGGAGGACTTCGATCCGACGGGCATCGACCTGATGGAGGCGATCCAACGTGTCCTGCGGCTGCCCGCGGTGGCGGACAAGTCCTTCCTGATCAGCATCGGTGACCGCACGGTGACAGGGTTGGTAGCCCGCGACCAGATGGTGGGCCCTTGGCAGGTGCCGGTGGCGGACTGCGCCCTGACGCTGACCGACTACGACGGCCGCACTGGCGAGGCCATGGCCATCGGCGAGCGCACGCCAATGGCGCTGCTGGATGCCCCCGCGGCGGGGCGCATGGCCGTTGCCGAGGCCATCACCAACATCGCTGCGGCGCCCATTGACAAGCTCGGCGACATCAAGCTCTCCGCCAACTGGATGGCTGCGGTGGGGCATCCGGGCGAGGACGCGCGCCTCTATGAGACGGTTCGGGCTTTGGGCATGGAGCTGTGCCCCGCGCTCGGCATCGCCATTCCGGTGGGCAAGGACTCCATGAGCATGAAGAGCCTGTGGGTCGGTGCCGACGGGGCCGAGCACCAGATGGCCGCGCCGCTGTCGCTGATCGTATCGGCGTTTGCGCCCGTCAGCGACGTATCGCGATGCCTGACCCCGCAGCTTCGCGGCCCTGCGCCCGGGGGTCTGGGGGAGACCGGGCTGGCGGAGACCGAGCTCGTGCTGGTGGATCTGGGCCGCGGGCAGGACCGCCTCGGCGGCTCTTGCCTCGCACAGGTCTACGGGTCTATCGGCAGCACACCGGCGGACCTGGACGATCCCGAGCCCCTGCGGCGCCTGTTCGACGCGGTGCAGGCGCTCAACGCCGAAGGCAAGCTCCTGGCCTGCCACGACCGCTCCGATGGTGGACTCCTGGTGACCCTGGCGGAGATGGCCTTCGCCGGGCGTTGTGGTGTCGAGATGGATCTCGCGCTACTGCCGGGCGAGGCCCCGCGGGAGCCGGTCGCCGCGCTGCTCAGCGAAGAGCTGGGCATCGTGCTGCAGGTGCGGCGGTCGGACCGGGACGCGGTGCTGGCCCGCCTCGCCGAGCAGGGCTTGAGCGACAGCACCGCCGTCATCGGCAAGCCCACCGCGGCAGCGCGCATCCTGATCCGCAACGGCGCCGAGGTCCTGCTGGACGCTGGCCGCGCCGAGCTGCAACGCCTGTGGTCCGAGACCAGCTGGCAGATGCAGCGTCTGCGCGACAACCCGGACTGTGCCGACGAGGAGCACGCGCGCATCGGCACCGCGGACCCCGGCCTGCACGCGGCGCTGCGCTTCGATCCCACCGAGGACATCGCGGCGCCCTTCATCAAGACCGGCGCGCGCCCCCGACTCGCGGTGCTGCGCGAGCAGGGCGTCAACGGTCAGCTGGAGATGGCCGCCGCCTTCGACCGCGCCGGCTTCGATTGCATCGACGTGCACATGTCGGACATCATCGCGGGCCGCTGGGACCTGACCGGCTTCAAGGGCCTCGCCGCCTGCGGCGGCTTCAGCTATGGCGACGTATTGGGCGCCGGCGAGGGCTGGGCCAAGACCATCCTGTTCAATCCGCGTGCGAGGGCGCAGTTCCAGGCCTTCTTCGAGCGCGCCGAGACCTTTGCGCTCGGCGTCTGCAACGGTTGCCAGATGCTCGCCAACCTGCGCGCGCTCATCCCGGGCAGCGATCCCTGGCCGCACTTCGTGCGCAATCGCTCCGAGCAGTTCGAGGCCCGGCTTGCGCTGGTGGAGGTGCTGGAGTCGCCGTCCGTGCTGCTGACCGGCATGGCGGGCTCGCGCATGCCCATCGCGGTCGCCCATGGCGAGGGCAGGGCAGAGCTCCGCGACGCGGCGCACCTGGCCAGGGCCGAGCCCGTCGCCGCCCTGCGCTACCTCGAGACCACTGGCGAGCCGGCCTCCCGCTACCCCGCCAACCCCAACGGCTCCCCCGGCGGCATTACGGGCCTTACGACCACCGACGGCCGCGTGACCATCCTGATGCCGCACCCGGAGCGGGTGTTCCGGACCATTCAGCATTCCTGGCATCCGGACGCATGGGGCGAGGACGGGCCTTGGATGCGGCTGTTCCGCAATGCGCGGGTTTGGGTCGGGTGAAAGCGGAGTCGCGCAACGAGGCGAGGACGGAACGCGCGTCGGGATCGGGATCCCAATCGATTCCGTTTCCGTTTCCGTTTCCGATTCCGGTCCCGGTCCCGGTCCCGGTCCCGGTCCCGGTCCCGATCTCGATTCCGACCCGAACAGGGTTCCCTTGTGGAGTCCCGGCACAGCCCGGCTCGAAGTAGCGCGGCGGTCCGAGCCATCAGCATGCGCCCCACCGACACCCTCGCCGGCGCCACCCGCGCCCTGACGGCGCATCCGACCCGCACCTATCTGACGCTCGCGGCCATGGCCTTCGCGACCGCCGCTGTAGTGCTCTTGTCATCGCTGGGGGAAGGCGCGCGGCGCTATGTCCTGGACGAGTTCACCCAGCTGGGTACGCATCTGTTGATCATCATCCCGGGCCGCAACGAGACCGCTGGCAGTGCGCCGCCGCTGCTGGGCGAGACGCCGCGCGACCTGACCTTGGAGGATGCACTGGCGCTCGGGCGCTCGAGGTACGTGGAGCGGGTCGCACCTGTGTCCATCGGTGCGGCGGAGGTGTCTGTCGGGGCGCTGTCGCGGGAGGTGACCATCCTGGGCTCCACGGCAGACTTTCTCGACGTGCGGCGGCTGGAGCTGGCCGCTGGGCGCTTTCTGCCGCCCGGGGACCCGGAGCGCGGTGCGCCGGTGGCGGTGCTGGGGCAAACGCTGGCGGAGGAGCTGTTCCGCGGCGCCCACCCCATCGGCCGCAGGCTGCGCATCGGCGACCGGCGTTTTCGGGTCATCGGGCTGCTGGCCGAGGGCGGCGTGTCCTTGGGCAGCAATCTCGCGGACCTCGCCCTGATCCCGGTGGCCAGCGCTCAGGCCCTGTTCGACAACCCGGGGCTGTTCCGGGTGCTGGTGCAGGCGGGCGGGCGTGAGTCCCTGGACCTGGCCGCCGACGACATCCGCCGCATCGTGCGCGAGCGCCACGAAGGCGAGGACGATGTGACCGTCATCACCCAGGACGCACTGCTCGGGACCTTCGATCGCATCCTGGGCACGCTGACCCTGACGGTGGCCGGCATCGCCGCCATCAGCCTCGCCGTCGCCGGCGTGCTGATCATGAACGTGATGCTGGTGTCCGTGTCCCAGCGCACCGCGGAGGTGGGCCTGCTCAAGGCCCTAGGGGCGCGGCAGCTGGACGTGCTGGGGCTCTTTCTCACCGAGGCCCTGCTGCTCGCGATCGCCGGCACGGTCGCCGGCATCGCGCTGGCCTACGCCGGCGTCTGGACCTTCAATGCGCAGTTCCCGGCGTTTCAGCTCCTGGTGCCGGGCTGGGCACCGGCCGCGGCGGCTCTGGTCTCCCTCGGTGCCGGGCTCCTGTTCGGGCTGTTGCCCGCAAGGCGCGCGGCACGGCTGGATCCGGTGCTGGCGTTGGCCGGGCGCTGAGCGATGCACGAGGGCGCCGTGCAGCGTGCGGATTCCGAAGCGCGGGGCTTGGACGCCGACTGCGCGCTCCGCACCGAGACGGCTGTTCGCTGCAACCAATGAGTCGGCACAGGAGCTCGACCCGCCGAGACTACACATGCGCTTCCGAGACATCGCCAGCTACACGGCCGGTGCCGTCCTGGCCCGCCGCGGCCGCAGCGCGCTGACACTGTCCGGCATCGCCATCGGCGTGGCGGCCGTGGTGCTGCTGACGGCTATCGGCGAGGGGGTGCACCGTTTCGTGCTGGCGGAGTTCACGCAGTTCGGCACCAACCTGGTCGCCGTCAACCCGGGGCGTACGACCACGATGGGCATGTCCGGGGCCATGATCGCGAGCGTGCGGCCCTTGTCCATGGACGACGCGGACGCGCTCGAGCGGGTGCCGGACGTGGAGGCCGTAGTCGGCGTGGTGTCCGGCAACGCGGCGGTGGAGTCGGGTGGCCTTAGCCGGCGCACCATGGTATTCGGTGCCGGGCCGGAGGTGCCGGCCATCTGGGCGATGCGCCCGGCGCTAGGGCGCTTTCTGCCGGAGGACGGTGCCGGGCGGGCGGTGGCGGTGCTGGGCGCCAAGCTGCACCGGGAGCTGTTCCGCGGCGCGCCGGCGCTGGGCGCGCGCATCCGCATCGGCGGGGAGCCGTTCCGGGTCATTGGCGTCATGGAGCCCAAGGGGCAGATGCTGGGCTTCGACCTCGACGATACCGTGTACATACCCGTGCAGCGGTCCTTGGCCATGTTCGACCGGGAGGGCTTGATGGAGATCGACCTGCTCTACGACCGGGATGCGGACAGCGAAGTCGTGGCAGAGCAGGTCAAGGAGCTCTTGATCCGCCGCCACGGCCGCGAGGACTTCACCATCACCACCCAGGACCAGATGCTGGAGGTGCTGGGCTCGGTGCTGGACGTGCTGACCGCCGTCGTCGGGGCCTTGGGCGCGATTTCCCTGGTCGTGGGCGGCATCGGCATCCTCACCATCATGACGATCGCCGTGGCCGAGCGCCGCGCGGAGATCGGCCTGCTACGTGCGCTGGGCGCCGGCCGCGGGCAGATCCTGATGCTGTTCCTGCTGGAGGCAACCCTGCTGGCCCTGCTCGGCGGCGCCGCGGGCTTCGTCATCGGTGCCGGTGGCGCCTGGCTGATCGGCGTCCTGGTGCCGGCGTTGCCGACCCGCACTGCCTGGGACTTCGTGCTCGTCGCCGAGCTTGCCGCCGGACTCATCGGGCTCGCCGCCGGCGTGCTGCCGGCGCTGCGCGCCGCGGCGCTAGACCCGGTGGCGGCGCTGCACGAGGAGTAGCGCGGGAGCACCGGCTTCGAGTCGGCTCGCGCGGCGGCAGCGGCGGTCGCGCGACAGCCGCTGTTGAGCGGCCCAGGGCCCATTCAGACAAGGCCAGTCGCTCAGCGGAGCCGCGCCAGCGCCGCCTCCGGGTACTCTGGATCAACGCTGATCGCGTCGATGGCCCTGGGTCCGACATCCTCGGCGCCTGCAATCACCAGTACCCTCACCGGCAGCCCAATGCGCCGCAGCTGGCGGACCAGACCCCGGCGCGCGGCATCCCAGGTGAGCAGCACGCACAGGCAGGCGCTCTGCTGCGGCGCGCCCTTGGTGATAGCTTCGGCCAGGTGCTCGAACCCCGCCGCCGGTTGTGGCTCGACGCAGGCGAGCGCCTCCAGCATGGCGGCGGTGGACAGGAGCCCGCGGCCGGCGGTGATCACGCGCGTGCCACCGGCGTACAGGATCAGGTCGAGCAGGCCGTCCGGTCCCGTGGGATGCTCGGCGAGCGGCGCGAGCAGGGAGGCGGCGACGGAGATGGCGCACTCGAGGCGCGCGGGGTCGTCGCCGGGCGCCGGACAGGTGTCCAGGACCAGGGTCTGGCGGCTGAAGTACTCTTCGCGGTACTCCTTGACCACCGGCTCGCCGCAGCGCGCCCAGGCCGCCCAGTGGATGTGCCGCGGCGAGTCGCCGGGCAGGTAGTCGCGCAGGCCCATGACCTCGCGCGAGTCGCCGACGCTTCCGGCCAGCTCGATGCCGCCCGGCTGCAGCCGCCGCCGGCCGGGCGGGCGCAGGGTCGGCACCGGGTAGCGGCGCGGCAGCACCAGCAGGCGCGCGGCGCCGGCGACCAACAGCTCCCGGCGCACCAGGCCGAGGGGGTCCACGCGGCCCAGCACCAGGCCGTCCAGGTGCAGCCAGCCGCGGCGCCTGGGGCTGAGCGCCAAGTCCATCTCCAACTCGCCTCCGGGCGCGATAGGCGATAGTGGCGCCGGCCGTTGCGGCTCTGCCCGACAGGCGCTGCGGATCAGCCACTCCCAGCGCGGGTAGCCGAGCAGGCGCTCGACGGGGTTGAGCCTGGCCTCCACGGGCGCGCGGCTGTCGAGGAAGGTCCTGAGGCTCGGGCGCGGGTCTGGGGCGCGCTCGTGCAGCGTGATGCCGGCGGCCTGCCGCTTGCCGCTGTTCTGCACCTGGACGCGATAACGCAGCGGCTGGCCGGCGGCGGCACGGGTCGGCAGGTGGCGCCGCACCCGGACCTTTGGACCGGGTGCAAGGCCGCCGAGCCAGGCGACGAAGAGCAGCGCGACACCGAAGGCGAACACCTGGTGTGCGGCGCTGAGCCGGGTGTCGATGCCCAAGAGGCCTGCCGCAAAGGTGGCCGCCAGCACGCCCTGTCCGGCCGGGGTCAAGTGTCGCCGCAGCCAGTCTTGGCCGGCGCTGGCGAGCTTGAGGTTGACCCAGCTCCAGGCCTTCAGGGCGCGTCCGGCGCGCTCGGCAAGCGACCGGCGGGCTTGCCGTCGCCGGTTGTCACCGGCAGGACCCGCGCGCTCCTGCATCATTCCGGCGGCGGCACCGCGACCCGGTGGTTGCGCGCCATGTCCGCGGGGTGCTGGCCGGCGTCGCTGGTGGCCGTCAGGAGCTGCGACGGGCCATGTTGCCGATTGCGCTTGTGGCACTGCGCGTTGGGCGCAACCCAGGGTTCACCTGGGACGTATCCTCTAGCTCGATATACCATGGGTGACTCGGGGCAAGGGACGGCGTCTGTGTGCGTTGGGTATGTTACGAGCGCGTGCGCGACAGGGCCCTGTTGGCGTCGGCGCAGCACTTGTCCAGTAGTCATCAGATAGAGCCGGGCTCATCGATGCAGGCGGTGCCTCGGTGTGCGCTGCAGCTGCGAAGAGTCTTGCCACCGGTGCGCTGTGGAAGACGCTACCCGGAGCCTGGCTCGTTCTCGCTCGGTGGGCGCTCGGTCAGACGGTTTTCGTCCCGACAGGGTGTGTCTTTCGGGCGACGACGGACGAGACATGATCACGAGAACCCAGCGAAAGGCTGCGATGGCGCTCCTATCCATTTGGCGGCCAGATTCTCTTCCAGGCCCAAGCGCAGGCCCACGCGGGGGCGCAGGCGCAGGCGCACGCGATCGAGCCGTTGCGTCAGGACAAGGGCAATCGCAGCGCCGACTGCTGTCGGTGGCTTGGCTCTGCGTCCTCTCGGCGATCTTTGCGCTGGGCACGGCGAGCGCGCGCGACGGGAAGGCCCAGCGACAGCCAGAGGATGCGGGACGCAACCTGCAGCTGCGCCGGCTCGGTGTCGCCGACGGGCTGTCGCAGGCAGCGGTCAACGCCATCGTGCAGGATCGTCAAGGCTTTATCTGGCTCGGTACCCAGGAAGGGCTGAATCGCTTCGATGGCGTCCAGATCCTCTCCTACAGCCACGACCCGACCCGTCCCGATTCCCTCGGCCATGATTGGGTTTGGGACATGCTGGTGGATCGCGCCGGCGCGCTTTGGGTCGGCACCGACGGCGGCGGGCTGAGCCGCTTCGAGCGCGCAGCCGGGCGCTTCGTCAACCTCCGCCACCGTCCCGGCGATCCCCATTCGCTGCCCGGTGATCGCGTCCGCGCGCTGCTGCAGGACCGAGACGGCCAGATCTGGATCGGCACGGACGGCGCCGGACTGGCGCGGCTCGATCCCGCCAGCCTCGAGATCAGGCGCTACCGCCATGACCCGGATGATCCGCACGGCCTCAGCCACGACCGGGTGATGGGCCTGTTCGAAGATCGTCGCGGCACGCTCTGGGTCGCTACCGACGGCGGGGGTCTATTGCGCTGGAACCCTGCCGCGAACCGCTTCAAGGCCTATCGCCATGACCCGGACGACCCGGAGACCATCGGCAGCGATCGCGTGCGAGCCATCTTCGAGGCCGAGGACGGACGGCTCTGGATCGGCACCACCGATGCTGGGCTGAGCATGCTCGAGCCGAGCCGGCGGCGCTTTCGGCGCTTCCCGCCGGACGCGCACGGGCGAGGCGCCCCGCTCGGACCGATCCGCGATATCGCGCAAGACCAGGATGGCACAGTCTGGATCGCCTCCGCCGGCGGCCTCTGCGAATGGCTGCCCCGATCGGAGTCGTTCAACTGTTACCGAGAGGACGTCGCGGATCCGAAGAGCCTGCCGGACAACCGCGTGACACAGGTCTACCAGGATCGCGGTGGCGTGCTTTGGATCGGCACCTACAAGGGCGCGGCGAGCTGGAACTACGTCAGCGACGCCTTCCGCGACTACGGCAAGCGGCCAGACGATGGCGTCGCCCTGAGCGAGGATGTGATCACGTCGATCGACGAGGATAGCGAGGGTGGGCTCTGGATCGGTACCTACGGCGGTGGCCTGAATCGGCTCGATCCGGCGAGGGGCAGGGTGCAGGTCTGGCGCCACGACCCGGAAGATCCGCAAAGCCTCGCCAGCGACCGGGTCATGGCAGTGCATGTCGGCGCCGATGGCCAGGTCTGGGTGGGCAGCCGCTCCTCGGGTCTGAGTCGGCTGGATCCGGTCACCGGCAGCGTCCTGCGCTACCGCCATGATGCCGATGATCCGCACAGCCTCGGCGGTGACGGCATCACGCGCATCGCCGGCGATCCGGACGGCAGCATCTGGATCGGCAGCTATGGCGGCGGGCTCAGCCACCTGGATCCTGACAATGGGCGATTCAGGGTCTATAGACACGACCCGGACAACCCGCGTAGCCTGAGCAGCGACCGTGTCCTGGCGGTGCTGCACACCAGCGATGGCCAGATGCTGGTCGGGACCGAGGACGGTGGACTCAACGAGGGCTCGGGCAGTGCCGGCTTCGCGCATCATCGCTTCGACGCGGCGCGCCCGGACAGTCTCTCCAGCGACACCGCCTGGGATCTGCTGGAGGCCGGCGACGGTTCTCTGTGGATCGCCACCTCAGGAGGCGGGTTGAGTCGCTGGCTGGCGGAGGACCGCCGGGTCGGCCGATCGGTGTTCCAGCGCTACGACAAACGCAATGGACTGGTCAGCAATTCCATCATGGCCGTGCTCGAGGACGACGTCGGCGCAATCTGGATCAGCGGCAACAATGGCCTGTCGCGGCTCGATCCCGACAGCGGCGCCGTACGCCATTTCGACACGAGCAACGGCCTGAAGAGCAACGACTTCACCCAGGGCGCGAGGGCGCGAGCCAAGCGCGGGGAGCTGGCCTTCGGAGGCTCCCAAGGCCTGGTCTTGTTCCATCCCCGGGAGATTCGTGCCAATCGCCATCCGCCGCAGGTGGCGGTGCAGGTGATGTCACCTCGAGGCGTGCTGGGGCGTGCCTACAGCAGCAGCGACGAGCCGGCGCGGATCGATGCCAGCTTTCGGGATTACACCATCAGCTTCGAGCTGGCGGCGCTCGATTTCACGTCGCCGGACAAGAACCGTTTTCGCTATCAGCTGCAGGGCTTCGACCGCGATTGGATCAGCTCCGGGCCCTTCCGCCGCGCGACCTATACCAACCTTCCGGCACGGAGCTATCGCTTCCGCGTCGAGGCAACGAATAGCGACGGCATCAGGAGCGAGCGCAGCGCCGATGTCATCCTCAGGGTGCGGCCTCCGCCCTGGCGCAGCCTCTGGGCCTATTGCGCCTATCTGCTGCTGGCGATCACGGTGATCGGCCTGTATCTGCGTGCGCATGGCAAGAAGCTGCGCTGGGAGGCGGCACAGCGCCAACTGCTCGAAGCGAAGGTGCGGCAGCGGACCCAAGAGCTCAGCGAGCGCAATCTGGCCCTCGAAGCGCTGAACGAGCAGCTCAAGCAGGCAAGTGTCACCGATGCGCTCACCGGCTTGAAGAATCGCAGATACTTCTACGAGGCGATCGAGCCCGAGGCGTCAATGATCCGACGCCTGTATACCGACCTCGCGCCGCCGGTAGAGATCGACAGCCGCATCAGTCTGGTTCCTTTCCTGTTTTTCATGATGATAGACCTGGATGGCTTCAAGCTCATCAATGACACCTACGGTCACCAGGCCGGTGACGCCGCGTTGCGCCAGGTCCGCGACCTGCTGCGCCGCTGTTGCCGCAACTCAGATAGCATCATCCGTTGGGGTGAGGATAAGTTCCTCGTGTTCGGCCGCAGCGGCGGCCATCCCGCGGCGGAGAAGCTTGCCGAGCGCGTTCGTCGCGATCTGGCGGATCATCAGTATCAGCTCGGCGACGGCAAGATCGGCCGGCTATCCGGGTCGATAGGGCTGGCAGCCTATCCAATGGTGCCTGGCAAGCCAGACCTGGTCGATTGGGAGACGGTGTTGGCGATCGCCGATCAGGCCTCGTACATCGCCAGGCGGAACCAGTGCAACGCCTGGGTTGCCATCTATGCCACGGGGCGTGGATTCAAGGCGGATACGCCCATGCGCATCAAGCAGGATCTCGCCGGCTTGATCGAGCAGGGCGTCATGCGTATCGAGACGTCGATTACCAAGGACCTGCACACGCTCTCTGACAAGACCGAAGCCGTGCAGGTCTGATCGGCCCATGCCGCCATCGAGCCGAATCCCTTTGTTGCTGCAGGTCTTGCCCTGGCTGGGCCTCTGCATCTGGTGCGACGTCGCCATGGCGGTGTTCAACCACATTCCGTTCAACAGGCTCGGTGTCCGCGACGGACTCTCCCAGGCAGCCGTGCATGCCATTGCCCAGGACGAGATCGGGTTCATGTGGTTCGGGACACAGGAGGGACTCAATCGTTGGGATGGACGCAGCTTCATGACCCTGCGCCAGGATCCCTTTGACCCCGATTCGCTGTCCCACAGTTGGATCTATGCGCTGCTGCTCGATCGCGACGGCGCACTCTGGGTCGGCACCCATGGCGGAGGCGTTAATCGCATCGACCCCGTCACGCTTGCGATACGTCGACTGCCCGCAGGGCCGGCATCCGCCAAGGGCCTCAGCTCCGGGCGCGTGCGCGCTCTGTATCAGGACCGGTCCGGCACCCTCTGGGTCGGCACCGACGGTGGCGGCCTGAACCGCTTCGACCCGATACGCAATCGCATGAAGCATCTGCCGTACGAAGACGAGGGCCCGCACAGCCTCGGGCATGCCGCGGTGCGATGTATCGACGGGGACCCCGAAGGACGCATCTGGATCGGCACCGACGGCGGAGGACTCGCCCAGCTCTGGCCGGACGAGGAGCACTTTCGCCACTATCGCAACGACCCAGCGGACCCGGAGAGCCTCGCCAGCGATCGCGTCAGCGCCCTGCTCGTCGAACCGACTGGAAGGCTCTGGGTGGGTACCTATGAGGGGGATTTGCAGGTCCTCGATGCCGACCGCGAGCGGTTCCAGCGCGTCGACTACCGCGATACGGAAGTCACCAGCGCGCGCCCAGGCATGATCCGCTCCATCTTCCGAGACCGTTTCGGCGTGCTCTGGATAGGTACCGACGAGGGTCTCTATCACCGCTCGCCGGCTTCAGACCGATTCACTCGGCACGCCAACGACCCGGCCGATCCGCACAGCCTGAGCGAGAACCGGGTGACCAGCCTGTTCCAGGACCGCGGCGGCGTGCTCTGGGTGGGGACCTATGGTGGCCTGAGCCGCTGGAATGCAGTGACCGGGACTATTGATCTCTACCGGCACGACCCGGATGACGCCGGCGGTCTCGGTGCCAGCGTTGTGACCGCTTTCGCGACGGCGCCAGGGCGGGTCTGGATAGGTACCTATGGTGGCGGACTCGGCGCCATGGACCCGGAGAGCGGCCGTTTTCTGCACCATCGGCACGACCCGGAAGACCCCGCTAGTCTCGGCGATGACCGTGTCGGCTCCTTACTGGTGGACGACGAGGACACCCTCTGGGTGGGAACCATGACGGCCGGACTCGACCGTCTGCGTCCTGACGGCAGCGGCTTCGAGCACTTTCGCCACGACCCGGACGATCCGACGAGCATCAGCGCCGATGGCATCACCGCGTTGCACCAGGGACGGGATGGATCGATCTGGGCTGCGACCTGGAAGGGCGGTCTCAACCGGCTGGATCCGGTCACGGGTCGCTTCCAGCACTGGCGCCATGACCCGGAGCGGACCGACAGCCTCGGCAGCGACCGGCTCTTGTCGCTCTGTGGCGAGGGCGACAACATGCTCTGGATCGGCACCCACGGCAGCGGACTGAACGCCTTGAACCTGCACACCGGCTCGGTTCAACGTATCCGAAACCTCCCCGCCATCCCCACCAGCTTGAGCAGCGACAGCGTCTATTCGCTGCATCTCGATGCCGTTGGAGACCTCTGGATCGGGACCGACAGCGGCTTGAACCGATGGTCGGCAACGGATCGGCGCACGGGCAAGGTCCGGTTTCAACGCTTCACGCGCCGCGACGGCCTGCCTAGTGACGTGATCCAAGGCATCGAAAGTGACGACACGGGCCTGATCTGGCTGAGCACCAACCGCGGGTTGGCACGGCTGAACGCCGACCTCGGCGCGATCAAGACCTATGACCTGACCGACGGGCTCCAAGGCTATGATTTCAATCAGGGCGCGCATCTGCGCGCCAGTGATGGGCGCCTCTTCTTCGGCGGTGCCAAGGGCTTCAACGTCTTCGACCCGCAGGAGATGCGCGATAATGCCCAGGCGCCCCCGGTCGTGCTGACCGCCTTTCTGAAGCATAATCGGCCCGTATCCACAGATGTTGCGCTGCCCGCGCTGACCGAGATCGAATTGGATCACGGGGACGACATGGTATCTTTCGAGGTGGCGGCGTTGGAGTTCACCCAGCCCGAGCGCAATCAGCTCCGTTACCGCCTCCTGGGCTTCGACCAGGATTGGCTCGACGCCTCGTCGATGCTGCGCCTGACCTATACCAACCTGCCGCCCGGCAGCTATAAGCTGCGCGTCATCGCCGCCAATAGCGACGGCGTCTGGAACGAGCAGGGTCTCACCCTCGCGCTGCGGGTCCGTCCTGCCCCCTGGCAGACCTGGTGGGCCTATACGCTCTACGGACTGGGCGTGGTGATTGCCTTGTTCGTGTATCTGCGCCTGCATGCCCGGCGCCTGGCTCGGACCATCGGCATGCGTCGGCAGGAGGAGGCGAACGAGGCCAAGAGCCGCTTCCTGACGACCCTGAGTCACGAGATTCGAACGCCGATGAGCGGCGTGCTCGGCATGACCCAGCTGTTGCTGGGCACGCGCTTGGATATGACGCAACAGCGCTTCGCCCGCAGCATCAAGCGCTCGGCGGAGTCGCTGCTCGGGATCATCAGCGACGTGCTCGACTATGCCCGCATCGAGGCCGGCGAGATCGACCTGGAGTCGATCCCCTTCGATCTGCGGATGGAGATCGAAGAGCTGTTGCTGCTGTTGGCGCCTCAGGCGCACGAGAAGGGCCTGGAGGTGCTCTGCGACATCCCGCGCGGGCTGCCGACGGCCGTACGGGGCGACCCACTGCGTCTGCGCCAGATACTGACCAATCTGGTCGGCAACGCCATCAAGTTCACCGAGCAGGGAGAGATCATGGTCGCGGTCGAGCTGGCCGAGGACGCGCCTGAGTCCTTATACCTTTTCCGCGTCGAGGACACCGGGATTGGCCTCACCGAGGCGCAACGCGAGACCGTGTTCGAGACCTTCCGCCAGGCCGAAGGCTCGACCGCCCGGCGTTATGGTGGCACCGGCCTGGGCCTGACCATTGCCCGCCGCCTGGTGGAGGGGATGCGGGGTAGCATCTCGGTCGCCAGTACCCCGGGCCAGGGCTCGGTGTTCAGCTTCACGGCAAGGCTTGCGCCGGAGACATCGGCGGTGGAGGGCGGGGTGCAGGAGCCCCAGGTGCGTTTTTCCGGGCGCCGGGCTCTGATCGTGGACGATCATGCGCGGGCCGGTGCCTTGCTCAGTCATCAATGCCGTGACCTGGGCTTGGACGTCGAGCATATTGCCGTGGGCTCCAAGGCCGCCGAGACCCTGCAGAGCGCGAGCATCGACGGCCACCCCTTTGATGTCGTCCTGATCGATCAGAAGATGCCAGGACTGGACGGGATAATGCTGGCCCGGCTGCTCGCGGCTGTCCCGGACATCGGCGACTGCAAGCTGATCCTGCTCGTCGGCGCGGGTCCAGACGAGTTGGAGATCGGTCGCAGTGAGCCGCTGCTGAACGCCATCGTCACCAAGCCAGTGCGACCGTCGGAGCTGGCGCGCACCCTGGCAAGAGCCCTGGGCGGACCCACACCGCGAACGGCCATGGCGACGCGGGACGATCGGGGCAGATTCAGCGGACGGGTCCTGCTGGCGGACGACGTCCTCATCAACCAAGAGGTCGCGAGTCTGATCTTGCAGAGCCTCGGTTGCGATGTCGAGGTGGCGGGCAACGGTGTCGAGGTGCTAGAGGCGCTGCAGCAAGAGCGATTCGACCTTGTGCTCATGGACGCGATGATGCCAGAGATGGACGGGCTGGAGGCCACACGCCGACTGCGCGCTCTGGAGCAGGAGCGTGGCGGCGGCGAGCACCTTCCCGTCATCGCCTTGACGGCCGACGTACGCGAGGCCAGTCGCACTGCCTGCCTGAGGTCAGGCATGGATGATTACCTGCGCAAGCCGCTGGAGGTGCGGGAGCTCCAGTCGGCCCTGGAGCACTGGCTCGAGCCGGCGCGGCCGCGGCAGGTCGGCGCGGTCACTGCCGAAGACGAGCGCAGCCATGGTCAAGCGGCGCCGCCGCCCGGCGTCGCCGGCGCGGGCACGACGACATCGCCGGTGACAGCCGCCGCGGATCTGTTGGTCGACCCGGGCGTGATCGACACTCAGATCCTAGACCTCATCCGCGCGATGCAGCGACCCGAGCACCCGGACCTGGTTGCGCGCGTCCTTGGCATCTATCTCGGCGAGGCACCGCGCTTGTTGGAGCAGATCCAGGATGCGGTGGTCAACGGTGATCTCGAGCAGCTCGGACGAGCGGCGCATGCGCTCAAGTCCAGCAGCGCGCACATTGGCGCAAACTCGGTCGCTGCCTTGGCTCGTGAGCTCGAGCTCAAGGCCCGAAAGCACTCGAAACCTGGCGTCGACGAGCTCCTGACCCTGATTGAGCAGAGCTTCAATGATGTGCGGGAAGCATTGGAGCTGATCGCTCCCAATCGTGCAGCCTGATCTGGAGTCCGACGCTTGTCCCACGAATCCTCGGCTGAACATCCGAAAAAGGCGCTCATCGTCGACGACGACGCCATGGTGCGGCTGCTCGCCTCAGTGGCTCTGAGCCGTGTCGATCTCGATTGCGAAGAGGCCGCTGACGGGGTCGAGGCGATCGAGCGCTTCCGCCGAGGTGGCTTCGATCTGATGCTGCTCGACGTAGAGATGCCCATCATGGACGGGATCACCGCCTGCGCCAAGATCCGGCGCCTCCCTGGTGGCGAGAGCATGGCTATCGTCATGTCCACGGGGCTGGATGATCCGCGCTCTATCGAGCGCGCGTTCGATGCCGGAGCTACGGATTTCATCACCAAGCCGATCAACTGGAACGTCCTCACGCATCGCGTCCGCTACCTGCTGCGGGCGCGCCAGGCATTCGTCGAGGTGCAGGAAAGCCGGTCTCGGCTCTGCGAGGCACAGGAGATCGCGCATCTTGGACACTGGGAATGGGACATAGGCACCGGTGAAGCACATTGGTCCGAGGAGGCGCTGCGCATCCTCGGACGAGGGTCCAGCAGCGTCGCCTTCGGCTGGCCTGGTTATTTGGAGTCGGTGCACCCCAACGACCGACCGTCCGTCACCCGGATCGTCAGTCGAGCCCTGGAGCGGGGCCAGCCATTCCAATTCGAGCACCTTGTCTTGCTGCCGAGCGGCGAGGAGCGTGTCGTCTTCTCGAAGGGGCAGCTGGCGTTCGACGGCAGTGGGGAGCCGGAACGGCTGCGCTGCATCATCCAGGACGTCACCGAGCAGCGTCGCGCGGAGGAGCGCATCCACCTCCTATCCTTCTACGACGAATTGACTGGCCTGCCGAATCGAGAGCTGTTCGGCGCGCGTGCCAAGCGCCTGCTCCAGACAGCTGCGCGCGAGCGCCTCGGCGTCGCGGCCTTGGTGCTGGACCTGGACCGCTTCACGCGCATCAACGAGTCCCTGGGCTTCAGCATCGGCGACGAGCTGCTCAAGCGCATCGCGGAACGGATCGTCGATCAGCTCCGTCGCCGCGACCTCGCCGCGCCCGAAGAGGACCTCGGCGAAGCCACCTATTTGGTTGCCCGGCCCGGCGCTGACGAGTTCAACCTGATGCTGATGCTGCCGCGCTCGAACGGTATCGCCGCCTTCTTGCAGCGGCTGCTGGAGGCAATCGCCAAGCCCATCGAGATGGGCGATCGGGAGATGTTCGTCACCCCGAGCATCGGTGTGTCCGTTTATCCTGACGACGGCGAAGACGTGGAACGGCTGCTCATGAACGCCGGCTCGGCGCTGGCTCGGGCGAAGGCCGATGGTGGCAAGTGCTTCCGCTTCTATGCCAAGGAGATGAACACGCGTGCCAGCGAGCGGTTGAGCCTGGAATCGCGACTGAATCGAGCCCTGCCCAACAACGAGCTGCAGCTCTTCTATCAGCCGCAGGTCAGCCTCGCCAGCGGCCAGGTGGTCGGTATGGAGACCTTGCTGCGCTGGGTACCACCCGGCTCGGACCCCATCTCCCCCGGCGTATTCATCCCCCTCGCGGAGGAGAGCGGCCTGATACTGGGCATCGGCGCCTGGGTCATCGACGCCGCCTGCCAGCAGATCGCCCGCTGGCGAACCCAGGGGCTGCAGACGGTCCGCATCGCCGTCAACCTGTCCGCGCGGCAGTTCTACGGCCAGGACCTCGAGGCCCTGGTCAGCGAGGCCTTGGCGGCCGCGGCCATCGAGCCCGATGCGCTGGAGCTGGAGATCACCGAGGGCATACTCATGGCCGATTCGACCCAGACCAGGGACAAGCTCATGGCCCTGAAGCGGTTCGGCGTCAAGCTCTCGGTGGACGATTTCGGAACCGGCTACTCGTCTCTGGCGTATCTCAAGACCTTCCCTGTCGACGCGCTCAAGATCGACCGCAGCTTCATCCGCGACTTGGACAACGATTCCCGGGACGAGGCCATCGTCCAAACCATCGTCGCGCTCTGTCGAGGTCTCGGCCTGACGACTGTCGCCGAAGGTGTGGAGACCGCGGCACAGGAGCAGCTGCTGCGCCGCCTGGGTTGCGACCTGGTCCAGGGCTTCGTGTTCAGTCGGCCAGTATCGGCCGAGCGGGCGGCTGAGTTTCTCGCCTCTGGTCGGCCTCGGTGCCCTGAGCTACAGCTCGGCGCGGGCGCCTGAGTCGGTCGCAGCGGAACCGAGCTGCGGGGCGCCAAGCGGCCCCTTCCGGACTGTGGGTGCGGGTGCGGCATCGAGCGCGCCCGGTCGGTCCTCCCATTCGGGCGCTTGCTGCCCCTTGCCGTAGCCTCCCCGACCTGCTCGCTTCCGCCAACCTGGTCACGGCGGTCATCCCGGTCCACAGGACGCCAGGCGACCCAGGGCCCGGAGCCCATCCCGAGATACGCTGGCGTGCGCGCCACAAAACCGGCGCATGAGCCGAAATTTCGGTGGTCCCCGGCCGAAAGCCGGCGCGAATGCGCGACATTTTTGGCGCTCCCGGCGCCGCTTGCCTGACCTTGTCGCTCAGCTGTTGCACTCAGCTGTTGCGCTCAGGCTCGCACGCATCGGTGATCGCGGTGCCGGTCTCCCAGCCTATGGGCAGAAGCGAAGGGGCGCTCGCCACGGCGGGCGGCAAGCTGTCGGCAATTTCCATGCACGCGTTGCGTCATTTGGCACGGGCAATGCAGACTGAGCATCAGTGATCCAGGGCAGGGCTCATCCCTCTGTTGCTGCGGCGCCCGACGGGCCGCCTTGGTCCCCCCGGCAAAGATGCAACCAGCTTCCTCGGAGCACAGCAATGGCAGTTCTCGACAAGTCACTCCTCTCGACCCATGCCACCCTGCTCGTCGGCCTCGGGCTGCTTGGGGCAGCCTACCTCGCCGATCTGCCGCCGAGCGGCCCCCCGGCGGGTCCAATCGGCAGCTACATCATCCAGGGTGCGGAGATGAGTCGGCTCCGTTCGGCCATCCTCGATGTCGGCGGACGGATCACCCATGAGCTCGGGATCATCGACGGTGTCGGCGCGGCCTTGACGCCCGCCCAGATCGACAGCCTGCGCGCAAGCGCGGCAGGCCTGCGCATCAGCGCCGACCGCGTCCTAGAGACCGCCGGCCAGGATGAGCGGGCGACAGAGGACCCCAAGGAGCGCTTGCGGGAGGCGCCAGACGAGACCCTGGCCCCGGAGGACCTGTCCGACGCGGCGCACAGCACGCGTGTGGACGCAGACCTGGTCCATGCCCAGGGCATCACCGGCGCCGGCGTCACCTTGGCCGTGCTCGACACCGGCCTGTACGATCATGCCTTCCTGACCAAGAACACAGGACGTGCGAACCGGATCGAGGCCCATTACGACGCGATCTCCGATCTGCTGCTACCCGTCGACCAGGGTTCGGACAGCAGTGGTCACGGCGCCCATCTGACCTCGATCAGCGCCAACAGCTCGCTCAGCGAGATCACTGGTGGGCACCGCGGCATTGCCCCCGATGCGGGCCTGGTCATCGTCCGCGCCTTCAATGCCGACGGGCGGGGCAGCTATGCCGACGTCATCCGCGGCATCGACTGGATCGTCGCGCATCGCGACATCCACGACATCCGCATCTTGAACCTGTCCTTCAGCGCCCCGCCAAGGTCGCACTATTGGGACGATCCGCTGAACCAGGCCGTCATGGCCGCCTGGCAGGCCGGCATCGTCGTCGTCGCCTCGGCCGGCAACACTGGGCCGGAGCCGATGAGCATCGGCGTCCCGGGCAACCTGCCTTACGTCATCACCGTCGGGGCCGTCACGGACAGCTATACGCCCGAGGATCCCGCCGACGACCTGCTGGCCACCTTCTCCGCGTCCGGACCGACCCATGAGCGCTTCGTCAAGCCCGATCTGATCGCTCCCGGCGGCCATCTCACGGCGATGATGCCGCGCGATGGCCAAATCGCCGTCGAGCACCCAGAGTTTCACGACACGCGGATGATGTTCACCATGTCCGGGACCTCTCAGGCGGCGGCGGTCGTCTCCGGTGTGGCCGCCCTGGTGCTCCAGGGCGATCCGGACCTGAGCCCGGACGACGTCAAGTGCAGGCTCATGGCCGCCGCGCGCTCCGCGCGCCTGCCGGACGGCACGCCCGCCTACGGCATCCTGCAGCAGGGCGCGGGTCTCGTGAACGCCCATGACGCCGTGCATGCGACCCTGACAGGCTGCGCCAACCGCGGTCTCGACATCGACGCCGACCTTGCCGGCACGGCCCACTTCGCCGGTCGAACGGCCATCGACGAGTACGGCAGCTTCTACATCGCCGACCCGGATGGGAACCCGCTGCGGACCGAGAGCATGCTCTGGGCCGACTCCATGCTGTGGGCCGACTCCATGCTCTGGGCCGACTCCATGCTCTGGGCCGACTCCATGCTGTGGGCCGACTCGATGCTGTGGGCGGACTCGATGCTCTGGGCGGACTCGATGCTCTGGGCGGACTCGATGCTCTGGGCGGATTCGATGCTCTGGGCCGACTCCATGCTCTGGGCCGACTCCATGCTCTGGGCGGACTCGATGCTCTGGGCCGACTCCATGCTCTGGGCGGACTCCATGCTCTGGGCCGACTCCATGCTCTGGGCGGACTCGACGCTCTGGGCCGATACCACGGCCATCAGCGTATCGATCAACACCTGGGTACCCCAGGAATAGCAGCCAAGAATCCGGATGGCCGATCGACGCGCCTGTGGTTACGACGGCCTGAACAAGACCAATCAAACCGCACCGGAGATGTCTGATGTCGACACACAACAGGGTGACGCGCGTCCTAATCGCTGGCCTCAGTCTACTGGGCGCCGTGGTCTTGACTGCCCTTGCGGACCGGACTGAGACCCGATCCTATATCGTCCAGGGCACGGATGTTGCCGCCGCACGATCGGCCGTGCTCGCTGCGGGTGGCGAGATCACTCACGAGCTCGGCATCATCAATTCAGTGGGTGCCGAGCTCAACCAGCGGCAGAAGCAGGCTGTGCAAGGCATGACCGGCATTCGCAAAGTGTATGAAAACAGCGGCGTTCGCACGAGCTCGGTGGAGCCCGGTTGCAGCGTAATCGGCGAGCCTGAGATTGCCTTCGATGGTAATTACCTGGAGTGGAAGGTCACCAACACCGGCGCTGAAGAGATGCATTTGGAGCGCGCCGAGTTGAGTTGGCCCGCGTCCAACCAGCAATTGGAGAAGATCAAGCTCGACGGCAACAAGATCTTCGACTCCGATATCCAAGGCACGTCCGCCGCCTTGGGACCGGACGATTGGGTCGGCGATGACAAGGATCTTCGCATCAAGGCCGGCAAGACAGAGAAGCTTGGCTTCAAGTTCGACGAGCTCTTGACACAGCAGGATGCCTACGCAATCGGCCTGGTCTTCCGCGAAGGCTGCTCCATCGACTTTCAACCGCCGGCCGATGGGTTACCCGCTGATGATCTTGAAGATGTCTTGGCCTCTGGCGCCAGTGATAATGACGCCAAACGCACCTACATCGCGAGCCAGATCGGCGCCAGTGCTCTGCATCTGGAAGCCATCGATGGCTATGGTGTGGGTGTTGCGGTCATAGATACCGGGGTCTGGGCCCACAAGAGCAAGGCCAGGTACTTGCGGAAGGATGTGTTCGCAAACAAGCGTCTTCTCGCCCATTACGATGCGATTGACGACATCGAGCGCGACGCCAAGGACGACAGCGACAAGAACGGTCACGGCAGCCATGTGACCGGCGTCATCTTGAGTAGCCGCCACAAGGATGGCGAGCTCAACGGCATCGCCCCCAACGCGACCCTGATACCGGTGCGCGCGTTCGACAAGCACGGCCAAGGCAGCTACGCCGACGTCATCCGCGGCATTGACTGGGTGGTGAGCAACAAGGATGCCTACAATATCCGCGTGCTCAATCTGTCCCTGAGTGCCAGACCCCAGTCCTATTATTGGGACGACCCGCTGAACCAGGCCGTGATGGCCGCCTGGCAGGCGGGCATCGTCGTTGTTGCTTCAGCCGGCAATACGGGCCCCGATCCCATGACTGTCGGCGTACCGGGCAACCTGCCCTACATCATCACCGTGGGCGCAATGACCGACAGCTTGACGCCGGATGACCCCAGTGACGATATGCTCACCAGCTTCAGCGCTGCCGGGCCCACTGTCGAGGGATTCGTGAAGCCGGACCTGGTGGCGCCCGGCGGGCACGTACTGGGCATCATGGAAAAGACCAGCAAGATCGCGAAGGACTATCCCGAGTTTCACGACGGCGACGGCTATTTCACCATGTCCGGCACCTCCCAATCGGCCGCGGTGGTTTCGGGTGTCGCCGCACTGATGCTGCAGGCAGAGCCCGCCTTGAGTCCGGACGATGTCAAGTGCCGCTTGATTGCCTCCGCCCGGGGCGCCCGCTTCGCCGACGGCGATAGCGCGTACGGCATCCTTCAGCAGGGGGCCGGGCTGGTCGACGCCTATGACGCTGTCCACAGCACTGTCACAGGCTGCGCCAACCGCGGGCTCGATGTGGCCGCCGATCTGGCCGGCGAGGAGCATTTCGCGGGACTGGTACGGCAGGCAGCGGATGGCAGCTTCATCGTCAAGGCCCCGGACGGCGGGATCCTCTACAGCGGCAGCATGCTCTGGGCGGACTCGATGCTCTGGGCCGACTCCATGCTCTGGGCGGACTCGATGCTCTGGGCGGACTCGATGCTCTGGGCCGATTCCATGCTCTGGGCGGACTCTGTGCTCTGGGCCGATTCCATGCTCTGGGCGGATTCGCTGCTCTGGGCCGATTCACTGCTCTGGGGCGACTCCATGCTCTGGGCCGATTCAATGCTCTGGGCCGACAGCATGCTCTGGAGCGGCGGACTGTCAGAGCCGATCGGTATCAACCTCTGGGTGGAGCAGGAATAACGCGGAGCAGCCATCGGGGCGACCCCGGTCCAGCAGGCCGCTGCCGTGCCAGAGGCCAGCAAGAGCACACAGAGCAGCCTCAATATCCCTGTCATCCGTGCGGTGACGGCGGAGCTCACCGCCGAGCAACGCGCCCGGGTCGGAGAGGGGCTCCGGCATCCGCGTCTGGGACGGCCTGATCGATGATCTTGCATTCGCCCAGCCTTCGGTGACGGCTTCGGGTCTCATCCATGGTGTCGATCATCCAGGATAGGGCGTTGCTGGCCGGCGCACGACGGCAACGGCGCTGGGACGATTCGGTCGGCAGCGCATGGCAACAGTGATCTTCGACACCACGGAGCTTGTCGGTAAGCCCAAGACCGCGGCTTTTGCTAGGAGCAGAGGGAGACGGTCCTGCAGATCACCACCGGGGTACAAGAGGACCTGGTCACCCGCGAATCTCTCGACAAGGCGCTCTCGCGCGTGCGCTTGCGCCTATCCGCACGGGGCTGGCCCTGCTGCAGTGGATGATGGGCGTCGTCATCGGCGGACTGGTCGGGCCGATCGTCAAGCGCTTCTTTGCCTGACGCTGATGCTGGCGGGGACGATCGACCCGCGCGCCTCGCTGCGCGATGTCATAATCGAGCGTCCGCTGCATGATCGACACGCCTGCAGAGTCTTTCTCTGATTCGATAATATAGAGCAAAAACAAAAGGATAAGCAGATTCTCTGCCGGAAGATCCGCTGGGGCTCGTCATCAGGACGTGCCCAGGCTCGACAACCATGACGATTATGACCGGGAAGGGTCTCGCAGCCTCTGCCCTGCTCCCCCAGGACCCGTCGCATTGCGTCCTCGGGGGCCGGTCCCCAACACTCGGGACGCGCGCCGATCCCGCCATCGTTGCGTCAAGAAAACATGTTGTTTCTTGACGTTTATGCCTTGGCAGTGACGCTATTTTCGGCTCGGTTGCTGCGCATCCCTTCGGCATGTCGGCGAGCCGCAAGTGCCGTCGTGAGACTCCGTACAACATGCAATTTAAATGCCATATAAGGTGTCGTGACTATGCCATAATTTCCCGGAATGACGTGATCTCTAGCGATAAATTTGGGGAAAGGCAACATGTCGATCGCGCTATACGCTTGGGCTCCGCTGCTCCGTCCCGTCGCCCAGGCCGTACCATCTACCGCGGCATTGGCGCTGTGCCTCCCCTTGCAGGCCCAAACCCTTGACCATGATGCGGTCTTGGAGCTGCCGAGCATGGGCGCCGGGGAGGTCGTCGCAGCACCGCGCCTGGGTGACGATCAGGTCCTCGATCTCCCGACCATGGTCGTGACCGGGAGCCATATCCGGCGCGCCGATACGGAGGGGGTTTCGTCGGTGCTGATCGTCGGCGAGGAGGAGATCCAGCGCTCGGGCGCCAGCACCGTCAACGAACTGATGAAGGAGGTGCCTTACAACAATGTTGGCGTGCGTGACGAGACCTTCACCACGGGCTTTGCCCCGTCGTCCGCCGCGATCGACCTGCGCGGACTCGGCGTCAATCGTACACTCGTGATGGTCAATGGCCGGCGGGTGCCGTTGTTCCCCTTTGGCGGGGGTGAGGACGGCGCCTCCAGCTTCGTCGACATCAATACGATCCCGCTCGGCGCGATCGACCGGGTGGAAATACTCAAAGACGGCGCCTCCGCGATCTACGGCACGGACGCCATCGCGGGTGTCGTCAACATGATCCAGCACCAGGAATACGACGGCGCCGCGCTCAGCCTGGAGCTCGGCCGTACCGATAAGGGCGACGGTGGAGAAGTGCGGGTCACTGGCGTCGGCGGGTCGATGGGGGACAGCTACAATATCACGGCCAGCATCGACTATTTGCATCGCGAGGACGTCATGGCCAAGGATCGGAGCATCTCCCATACCGCCTTTCGGCCTTATCTGGACGACCGCAGTGCGTCCGGGAATCCGGGCACGCTGATCCTGAACCCTGGTCTGCAGCCCGATCCGCGTTGCCCTTCCGCCAGCATTACACCCCCAGGTATCTGTCGCTACGACTTCGGACCTGAGGTCACACTGATTCCCGGCGTCGACCGGATTGGTGCTACGCTGAGTGGCGACTTCGCGATCAACGAAGTCCTTACCGCCTTCATTAATGCCCTGTATTCTCATTCGGAATCCACGCGTGATCTGGCGCCGACTCCCATCCCCCCGCAGGAAGGGCTGGTCGTCGGCCCGGACAACCCGAACAATATCGTGCCCGGTTCACCTGTGCTCTTGGCCTACCGGACGCTGGAGCTCGGGAAGCGGCGGGATGAACTCGATACCGATTTCTACAACCTCGTTGCCGGCGTCAACGGTATGCTCGGCAGCTGGCGATGGGAATTGGCCGGTTCCTTCGGCGAGGTTTACAGTGCCATCACCGGGGTCAAGGGTTATACCACGACGGAGCTGATGCAGGCTGCCGTGGACAGTGGCGACTTGAACCCGTTCGGCGCCAGCCCGGGCTTCCAGGCGAGTCGTTACAGTGTCAGGACCAAGCGCCGCGGCACCTCGATTCAGCGGATGATCGATGTCAAGGCCGACGGTGAGGTCGCGGACCTGGCCGCGGGTCCGCTACAGGCCGCGGTCGGCCTGGAGTATCGCACCGAGGATTACTCGGACCGGAGCGATGAGCTGACCCAGAGCGGCGCCATCATCGGTCGCGGGGGGCAGTCGTCCGGGGGTGGTCGAGAGGTGACCTCGACCTATCTCGAGCTGCTTGCGCCGCTGCACGAGACCATGGAGGTGCAAGTCGCCCTGCGTTTCGACGACTACAGCGACTTCGGCGATACCATCAACCCGAAGCTCGGCATTCGTTGGCAGCCCCTGGGCGGCCTGCTCTTTCGGGCGAGCGCGGGTACCGGCTTCAAGGCGCCGTCCCTCGGCGAGCTGTACACATCCGTCGGTGAGGGCGCGGCCGGATTCGCGCAAGTAGTGGATCCAACGACAGGCAAGATCCTTGACGTGCGGGTACTGGCAGGCGGCAATCCGGACCTGGATGCCGAAACATCCAACAACGCCAGCGTCGGAGTCGTCTGGGACCTTGTCGAGGGGCTTGACTTGAGCATGGACGGCTGGTGGATCGAGAACGAGGACGCCATTACCGCCGCGGATGCGCAATACTTCGTCGATAACGAAGGCGCCTTTCCCGGCACTGTGATCCGCGACGAGAACGGCGAGATCGAGACCGTGGTCAAGACCTACCAGAACGTCGCGGCCCAGCGCGCCTGGGGTATCGACCTGGAGACCAACCTGCGTTGGGCGACCGACGACGTCGGTGACTTCCACTGGCGCATCATTGCCGCTTATCTCGGCGGCTTCGATCGGGAACCGGTCGAGGGGGCTGGCTTCGATCACTTGGCCGGACGCCATGGGCGCCCGCGTTGGCGTGGGCTCAGCGGCCTCTGGTGGACCCGCGGCGAGGTCGATGCTGGCCTCATCGTCAATTACATCGGGAGCTATGAGCGCCCGTCCGCGCGCGCCTTCCCCGACATTTCCAACGAGGTGAGCTCCAACGCCACCTTCGATACGCAGCTGAACTGGCAACCGTCCGCGTTGCGTGGGGGGAAGCTGACCTTCGGTGTCAAGAACCTGTTCGACGAACGACCGCCGGAAGATGTCTTCCTGCCGGACAACATCGGCTGGCCCTGGTTCAACCGGGATCTCTATAGTGCCCGGGGCCGCTTCTTCTACGCGCGCTACAGCCACGACTTCTGACCATGGCCACCCCGTCCGCGGCCGCGCGCGCCGGCCCTGAGCCTGGCCTCGCGCTCGTCCTCGCTTTCTTCCTCGCACTGAGGGCGGGTGCCGGATTCGCGGAACCGGGCGCGGAGGGCCTGGAGGCGGCCGAGAAGGCACTGGACCAGGCCCTGAGCACGCAAGCCGAGGCTGTCGACGAGGCGGTCGCGTCCCAGGCGCGAGTGGACGAGCTCCGTGCGGGGACCGCGGCGCTGCTGGCGGAGTTTCGCAACCTCAGCAAAGAGCTCGAGAGCCTGGAGCGGTACCACGCCCAGGTCGAGCGCATGATCGACGCCCAACAGCGTGCCATCGCCGAGGCCGAGGCACGGCTGGCCGCCGCCGCAGTCACGGAGCGCGAGCTCATCCCGTTGATGGCACGCATGGTCGAGAGTCTGCAGCGCTTCGTCAGGCTCGATCTGCCCTTCCAGCGCGCCGAGCGCCAGGCGCGGGCACGGCACTTGGCCGCGGTCATCGATGATCCCGAGCTGAGGTTGGCCGAGAAGTATCGGCGTATTCTCGCCGCCTACCGCGAGGAGATGGACTATGGTCGCAGCTTGGCCGCCTATCGAGAGCCTCTGCCGGCGGCCTTGCCCGGCTTGGACGAGCAACCGGTGGCGGTCGGGCCAGGGGGCAGGGGTACCGAGCCCATAGTCGATCTGCTGCGCATCGGCCGGGTTGCCTTGTTCTATCGCTCACTGGACGGCCGCCGGCTCGGTGTCTGGGATCCCGAGCAACGCGAATGGGTGGCGTTGCCGCCGCGCTGGGGCTCGGCCTTGACCAAGGCCCTCCGGGTGGCCCGGAGACAAGCGGCCCCGGACCTCTTGACGCTACCTCTGCCCAGCCCCGAGCTGCGGCCATGACGCCTCGCTTCGATCCATGCCTGCCCCTGCTGCTCCTGGGCTTGGTCCTGGGCCCGGCCGCAGCCGAGACGGGGCCGGCGGCCCCGGATGGCAGCCTCGAGGCACTACTCGCGCAGGTCCAGCAGGCGCGCGCCGCGGCGCAGCTGGCCGACGCCGAGCGTGAGCAGCGCTTCTTGGCAGAGCAGGCATCCCAGCAGCAACGCCTGGAAGCCCTGGCGGCCAGCCTGGAAGCGGAGCAGGCGCGGGGCGAGTCGTTGCGGGAAGCCTTCAGCCTGCAGCGGGACCGGCTCGCCGAGCTGGACGCAGGGCTCGAGGCACGCACGGGCGAGCTGCTCGGCCTGGTTCGCCAGCATGCACGCGAGACCGCTGCGCTGTTGCGCGACTCCCTCGTTTCGGCGCAGCTGCCAGGGCGCGCCGATGCCCTGGCGGACCTGGCGGAGCAGGACCATGTCCCGACCATCATCGAGCTGGAGGACCTTTGGCTGGCGCAGCAGCGTGAGATGACCGAGGCAGCGCAGGTCGTGAGCTGGCCGGCCCTGGTCATCGGCGTCGACGGCGCAATGCGCGAGCAGCGGGTCACCCGCGTCGGGCCGTTCACGGCGCTGGGGGAGACTGGCCGGCTGCTGGCCCGGCTCAAGGAATCCGGCCAGCTGTATGAGCCGAGGCGTCGGCCCGATCCGCTGCGCTGGGAGCGCTGGCGCGCGCGCATCCTGCCATGGTGGCCGCTCGCGCATGGGCCGCCTGCGGCGGTGGCGACAACGCCGCTGCCCGTGGATCCGACCCGTGGCGCCTTGGTCGCGCTGCTTGCTCAGGTACCCCAGCCGCTAGAGCGCATCGCCCAGGGGCGCTTGGTCGGCTGGATCATTATCGCCCTGGGTGCGCTGGGACTGATCCTGGCGCTAGAGCGATTGCTCGTGCTGGGCTCTGTGGATCGACGCATGCGTCGTCAGCAGCGCTCCGATGTGCCCGACGCGCGCAATCCGCTGGGTCGGATGCTGGCAGTCTATCGGGACAATGCCAGTGTCGATCCCGAGACACTGGGCCTGATGCTCGACGAGACCATCATCAAGGAGACGCCGCGGCTCCAGCGCGGCCTCTCGGCGCTACGGATCCTCGCCATGATCGCGCCGCTGCTTGGGTTGCTGGGGACCGTGACCGGACTCATCGAGACCTTCCAAGCCATCACGCTCTTCGGGACCGGCGACCCCAAGCTCATGGCGGGCGGCATATCACAGGCCCTGGTGACGACCGTGCTCGGCCTGATCGTCGCGATCCCGCTGATCCTGATCCACGCCGGCCTGCTCGGGCGTAGCCGGCGCCTGATCGAGACGCTGGACCAGCAGAGCGCGGCCCTGGTCGCACGCCAAGCCGAGCGGACAGGCGTCAGTGGCGTCCTCGCCTGACCAGGGCCTGCGGATCACCTCGACGTCTGCCGCTGGCCCCCAGAGGCTGGAACCGGCGGTCGAGAGCGCCGTCGGCGATGGCCCGCTGCTCGGCCTGCGCAGCGCGCTCGGCGACTGGCTGCTCGACCCGGCGCGGCAGTTGCTGGAGGCCGGGGGACCGGTGCTCTGGGTCATTTTCGCCGTATCGCTGTTGCTTTGGACATTGATCCTGCTGCGCTACCTGGATCTGTTCCGTCGCCATCCTCGACGACTAGAGGCGGCGCGGCGGGAATGGGCCGCGCGCTCGGAGCACAGCTCGTGGCTCGCGCATCAGGTGCGCCGGGCGCTGATCTCACAGCTGTCGGTGGAGCTGAACCGGTCACTTCCCCTGATCAAGGCGCTGATCACCGCGTGTCCTCTGCTCGGGCTGCTGGGAACCGTCACCGGCATGATCCACGTCTTCGATATCATGGCCCATGCGGGCAGCAGTCAGGTCAAGGCCATGGCCGACGGCATCTCACTGGCCACCATTCCAACCATGGCCGGTATGGTGGTCGCCATCTCCGGGCTCTTCTTCAGCGCCGACCTGCAACGCCGGGCCGTATTGGAGACCGACCGAGCGGCCGATCAGTTGCGCACAGCATCCGGCATAGGGCGGACGCCGACAGCATGAGACGACGCAAGCACCAGCTCATCGAGGAAGAGAGCGAGATCAACATGACGCCGATGTTGGACATCGTCCTCATCATGCTGATCTTCTTCATTGTCACCAGCTCATTCGTCAAAGAGAGCGGCGTCGAGGTGGAGCGCCCGGCCGCGGCGACAGCGACGCGCCAGGAGCAGGGCAACATCCTGATCGCGATTACCAGCGAGAATGTGATCTGGGTCGATCGGCGGGAGGTGGAGCCGCCGGCACTCGGCGTTGTCATCGAGCGCCTGCAGGCCGAGAACCCCGGGGGGACCGTGGTGGTACAAGCGGATCGGGCGGCCCGTGCCGGCCTGCTGGTGCAAGTCATCGATCAGGTACGCCGGGCTGGGATCGAGGACGTTGCTGTCGCCGCGGAGCCTATCGAGCAGTAGACAATGGGGCGGCTCGGCTCACTCGGGGCGGCGCTGCTCGTCACGCTCGCGCTCTTCGCCTTGATGCAGGCGATGATCGCGCGACAGGAGACGCCGGCCCAGCCGACAAGCAGCGACGCTCGGGTGAGTCTGGTCCAGCCCTCCACCGATACCCGGACATCTGAGGAAGACGCCGAGGCGGTCGCTGCCGCGCGCGCGCTGCCGCCACCGCCACCACCACCGGCTCAGTTGCCAGCCACGCTGCCGACCCCCAGGGTCAGGCCCCCTCCGCCGCAGCTTGCCCCGCCGCCCGCGATCGTACCTGAGCTGGCCCCCATCGAGCCTGGGGGGAAGCCCTATCTCGGTGCTGTCGCGAAGCCGCAGCCCCAGCCCCAGCCCCAGCCCCAGCCCCAGCCCAAGCCCAAGCCCAAGCCCAAAGCCCGCCCAGCGCCGAAGCCGCCGCGCCAAACCGCGCGACCATCAGAGTCGCCGAAGCCCGAGGCGCCGGCGAGACCCGGAGTGGAGTCGCAACGGCAAGCACCTGCGGCACGCGAGCAGTCTCCATCCAGATCCTCGCGGGGCAGCGATCGGGGGCAAAGCACGAGCGCGAAACCGAAGCCCAAAGCCCAGGGGGTGACCAGGGCGGCGTCGCCGATCTCCACCCCACGACCGCCCTATCCGCGCGCCGCCAAACAGGCGCGCCAAGAGGGATGGGTCGACGTCCAGTTTACGATCACCGCGAGCGGACGCGTCGCGAACGTCCGCGTGGTCGGGTCACGACCTCGGCGTGTCTTCGATCAGGTTGCCCGACGCACGGTCCAGGGCTGGCGGTTTCGCCCGCGTCTGGTCAACGGCAAGGCCAGGTCTCAGACCGCGCGTCAACGGATCTACTTTCGATTGCGATGACCGCGTTCTCGACGCATCCGTTGCTTGCCGGGAGCCTGTCCGGCTGGCTGTTGCTGGCTGCCTTTCCCGTGCTCGGCGACGCCTTGAGCCCGACCCACCACGGGCGTTTGGCGGAGGTCCATGCGCTGATGGAGCAGAAGCGCTGGGAAGAGGCGCATATGGCCCTGGACGACTTGCGCACCCAGATCGGTGCGCAGCCCTACGCGCGCGCGCTCCTGCTGCAGGCAGCAGGCTGGCTCTACATGGGCAGCGGCGAGCCATCGACAGCGATCAAATCCCTGCGCGAGGCCCTGGCCCTCAACACCTTGCCGCAGGAAGCCAGCCAGGACACACGCTATCTGCTGGCGCAGCTGCTGCTCACAGAGTCGGATGCGTCAGCCGCCGCGGCCGTCATGGATGATTGGCTGGCTACGACCAAATCGCCGTCTGCAAAGGCCCTGTATCTGGCCGGGACCGCCCATGCCCTGGCCGGAAACAGCAAGCCGGCAACGGAGTATTTGGCGCAAGCCGTCGCCAGTGGGGACGACTTGCCCGAGGCATGGGGCCAACGTCTGCTGGCCCTGCGGCTGCAGTCCGGACAAGCCGAGCAGGCCCGCGTGCTATTGCGGCGACTGCTCGTCACCAATGCGGATGAGAAGACCTATTGGCTCCAGCTCGCCGATCTAGAAGCGGGTCTGGAGGGTCCCGGCGCGGCTGTCGCCGTGCTCGAGCTCGCGCGGCAGCGGGGACTGCTGCGGCAGCCGGCCGAGCTACTCGACCTCGCCGGGCGCTGGCTGAGGCTCGGCGTGCCCGAGCGCGCGGCGCGCTTGCTGCAGGACACCCTGGACGACGGCCGGCTCGCGGCGACGCCGGCGCGCTTGGATCTCCTCGCGGATGCCTGGTGGCGGTCTGGCGAGCCGGAGCGCGCCCGGGCCGCGCTGGAACAGGCCATTGCACTGGCGCCCGAGGCCCCACCGGACCAGAGCGAGGAAGAGCCAGCGGGGGAGGGGTACCAGGGCGCAGCCGCGGTCGAGCGGCGGCTGCGGCTGGCGCGGATGGCGGCCGAGGTGGAAGACTGGGATGCTGTCCTGGCTGCCACGCGCTCGGCCTTGGCCGATGCGGGCCCACCGCGGACCGGGATGGGACACCTGCTGGCGGGAATGGCGCGTCATTATCTTGGCCACTCCGAGGGGGCATTGCGGCACTTCGAGCTGGCCGCTGGCTTCGCGGACACCCGTGCCGATGCCAAGCAATGGCTCGCGTCGTTGCGGCCCGCAGAGGCCGCCGCACCAGGGGCGTCCGAGCTCCGGGCGCCGCCGAGCGCCCCCTGAGCGCGGCGTCGCCCGCCCGCGGCTTGCGTCCCGACGCCCGCCCCGACGCCAACCCCAATGCCAGCCCCGACGCCAATGTGGGAGCATGCTGCGCCCGATCTGCCGGGCAGCGGGGCTGAATGGGCTTGCCGCCGACCATCGCGCTGCAGCCCCCAAGACGGCGGCAATCCCAGGCTTGCGAATTGCCCGGTGTTGCCCGCCGGACTATGCTGCCGTGGGACCCAAGGGTCGCGGCAGTCGAGAGACACATCAACGCGAGTAAGCTTCTTGGAGCCCGACGCCGAGCTGCGCAGCTATCTGGAATCCGTACGGCGCCTAACCGGTGCCATCACGGCAACCATGTTCATCCCCGCCGACTCGGCGCCGATAGCGGCACCGCTGTTGATCCACGCGGGCGCCGGCACGCCGGTGCCGGAGCTGCGCGAGCAGCAGCCGGCTGCCCGCTTGCACGAGCACCATCGCATACGCCGTCCGATCGGCGAGGCGATGCTGCGCCGTCACGAGAGTACCGCCCCGAACGGTTATCTGTTGCAGATCTCCCTTGGTGGCTTCCAATCCTGGGTGGATGGACGCCTGGACGAACCGCAGGTGCGGGAGCGCCGGCGCACGGATCGCGACGGCGCCCGCGACGGTTTCGGCACCGTCTGGCTCGGTCTCGACTTCGACGCCGGCCTGGGATCGATCGACGGCAACCCAGACCCTGTCCCAGACCCTGTGCCAGACCCTGGCCTTTATCCGGAGGCGAGTCCCAGGCTCGCCAAGGGCGTGGCAGCGACGCTGACGGTGGGAACGAGGCTGGCCTGGTCGCTGTACCAGACCGCGACGCTGCTGCAGGACCGGATTACCCAGCTACCAGGGCGGGTCGAGCTGCAGGCAAAGCTCGTGCGCTTGCTCGAGCATAGCCAGCGCGCGCGACGGCCGGTCGGGCTGCTGCTGCTGAGCCCCGACGATTTTCTCTCTGTCAATCAACGCTTAGGCCGTGATGCCGGGGATCGCATCCTCGGCGAGATCGCCGAGCGCCTACGCGGCAAGTTGCGTCGCTCCGATCTGCCCTACCGCTACGGCGGTACCGTATTCGCCATCCTGCTACCTGACTCCAATGCCGAGGCGGCTCGTCATGTGGCGACTAAGCTGCGGGCGGCGGTGAGCGGCGAGCGTTATCTCGGTCATGCGATGTCTCTGACCTTCAGCATCGGCGGCGTCAGCGTCGAGCCGGGGTGGGACGGGCAACCCGAGCTCGCCGGCGAGCTCGTGCGGCGAGCCGACGCGGCTTTGTACGACGCCAAGCTCGCCGGACGCGGCCGCACTGTGTTTGCGGATATGAACGACGATGCAGCCCGAAGCGGCAGCGTCGATCGCCTCTCTGGGATCTTCACCGCGGATCCGGAAAAGGACTATCGGCACATGCTTCTGCTTTGGGACACGGTGAATGTCATTTCTCGAGAAAAGGACCCGGACGTGATCGCGCGTGCCTTCACGCGGCGGATCGGTGATGTGTTTCACGCCCTGCACGTGGCCTTGCTGGCCGCCGAGAGCTCGAACGGACCGAGCCTGATGGGCGAGCTCGTGCGGGATCCGCTGCTCGCCTTTGCCGGCGACGACGCCGCGTCCTTCGCACTGCCCGAGCGCCAACGCGAGCTGCTCGATCGCGCTCGTCACTCGCGCAAGGAGGTGCAGGAGCGTCTGCCGCTCGGCCTCGCTCGCGGCAAGGGCTCCATCGACGGCATTGCCAACGTGCTGCCGTTGATCGTCCGTGAGCGATACGTCGGCTGGCTGTATCTCGCCGGGCCCGCGGACGACTTCGGGCTTGATGCTGCGGACCTGCTGTTTCTGTTGGCGTTGGCCAATCAGATTGCCAGGGTGCTGGACCATGCGCGTCTGGCCGAGGAATGGGAGCGCAAGAAGTACCGGGAGCGTGCTCAGCTCAAGAGCGAGGTGCGCAGCCTGCGCGCGGTGCTGATGCAGTCGAAGCTGGTCTACACCTCTGCGGCGATGCAGGCGTTGGTCGAGCGGCTTCGTCGTGTCGCGCCAACGGATGCAACGGTATTGATCACCGGCGAAAGCGGGACCGGCAAGGAGATCCTGGCGAAGGCCCTGCACGGCATGAGCGGTCGGCGCGATCGGCCAATGGTCACGGTCGACTGTGGAGCGATCCCCGACAGCCTGCTGGAATCTGAGCTGTTCGGGCGTGTCAAGGGTGCCTTCACGGGTGCCGATTCCGCCGTGCCGGGCCGCGTTGTCGAGGCCGATGGGGGTACGCTCTTCCTGGACGAGATCGGCGAGCTGCCGTTGCCGCTGCAGGCGAAGCTGTTGCGCTTCGTGCAGGAGAAGGAGGTCACGCCGGTGGGGGCACGAAGGACTCGTCAGGTCGATGTTCGGATCCTTGCTGCGACGAACCGCAATCTGGAGCAGGCGGTCAGCCTTGGACACTTCCGCCACGACCTGTTCTACCGGCTCAAGGTGTTCGTCGTCGAGGCAATCCCACTGCGCAAACGGCCCGACGACATCCTGCCGCTGGCGCAGTTCTTCCTAGAAGGCTTCGCGCGCCAGTACGGAGGCCGTGCGCTGAGTCTGAGCGAGGCGGCCAAACAGGCGCTGACCGCCTATGCATGGCCCGGAAACGTGCGCGAGCTACAGAACAGCATACTCGAGGCGGTGGTCATGGCCCAGGACGAGACCATTACCCAAGCGCACCTCGACCTGCCGTCGGTGGCTGGATCCGCATCGGGACGAGGTTCGGCGTTGCGCGACCAAGGTGGTGGATCGGCGTGGGCGCACCAGACCGAGCAGGCATCAGCCCCTGAGCGCGGCAGTGCCGAAGCAGCTGCGCCTGCAGAGCTGGATGCGCCCAGGTCCAGGGCGTTTGCGCCGTCGCTGACTCCGCGTCGGGCCTTGCTCGAGCAGGTCGAGCTGGCGCTGGGCGATCCGACGCAGACGCCGCCCCTGGGGCGCTGGCTCCAAGATGACCTGCTGCTGCTTGCCGAGGCGGCCTGCGATGGTGTGGTCCGCAAGACCGCGGCAGCCATTGGCGTGCCGGAATCGAGCTGCCGGCGCCAGTTGGCCAAGGCCAAGAAGCCCGAGGCGGCCGGGCGCTCAACCCATTGGGGCGCGATGCGACCAGTGCTGCACGCCATGTTGGACGCCTATAGCAATCCCGGCCGGGGTAGCCTGTTGCTCCGGGCACGGCGGCTCTTGCTCGATGTGGTCAACCAACGACTGAGAGACGATGACAGAGTGGCTGCCGCGTTGATGGGGGTGACGACGACGACCTATAGGCGCTGGCGCCAGGGCCTGGCCGACTCTCCGGATTGCGGAGACCCAACCTAGACCGCGGCACCACAATACGTGAAAATACAGTGAGATAGGCACGGCATAGAGCCGGGGCGGTAGGACGGCCAGTTACCCGACCGCCCCCGCACAGATCCCGGCGTGCGGAACTACCGCACCGGGCTCCTCAAGATTACTCGCTTCGCACC